>NZ_JBJJLA010000017.1:0-394218 GCF_045449715.1 Marinobacter shunpengi
TGTAACCATCCCCTAAAATCGGTGCATGCGTAATTAGAGTTCTCCGGCCTACAATGAGGCAAACGGAGAACGACATGAAGAAATCACGGTACAGCGAGTCCCAGATCGTCAAGATCCTGAAGGAGGTCGAGGGCGGTCGCCTGGTCAAGGAAGTCTGCCGGGAGTACGGCATCTCCGATGCGACCTACTACAACTGGAAATCCAAGTACGGCGGCATGGAAGCCTCTGATGTGAAGCGCCTCAAGGAGCTTGAAGAGGAAAACCGCCGGCTGAAGCAGATGTACGCGGAGCTGAGCCTGGATCACAAACTGCTCAAGGATGTGATCGAAAAAAAGCTGTAAAGCCAGCCGTTCGACGAGAACTGGTGGATTACCTCAAGCAGGCTCACGGCGTCAGCATTCGCAGAGCCTGTCGAATCGCTGGCATCAGTGACTCTGTGTACCGGTATCGGCCGGATACTTCCCGGGATGAACCAGTGATTGCAGCGCTTCAGAGCGCGACTGAACGCTATCCCGCCTACGGCTTCAGCAAACTGTTCAAGGTGCTGCGACGCTGGGGTCACGGATGGAATCACAAGCGGGTACACCGGCTGTATTGTGCACTCAACCTGAATAAACGACGACGGGGTAAGAAACGACTCCCGACCCGAAACCCGGAGCCATTGAGCGTACCAGTCACCGTTAATCGGTGCTGGTCGATGGATTTCATGAACGACAGTCTGTTCTGTGGTCGCCGGTTCCGCACTTTCAACGTGGTGGACGATTTTAACCGGGAGGTACTGGCCATCGAGATCGACCTTAATTTGCCGGCCCCACGGATCATCCGGGTTCTGGAGCGCATCATCGCCTGGCGAGGCTACCCGGCCAGATTGCGAATGGATAACGGCCCGGAGTTCATCTCCATCGCCCTGGCAGATTGGGCGGAACAGCACGGCATATCGCTGGAGTTTATTAAGCCAGGGAAGCCGACTCAGAACTCCTACGTGGAGCGCTTCAACCGAACTTACCGGGACGAGATCCTGAACATGTATGTCTTCCGGAACCTCACCGAAGTCCGAGAACTGACCGAGTCCTGGATAACGGAATACAACGATGAGCGTCCCCACGATTCACTGGAAGACCTGACGCCATGGGAATACCTGGCGAAACACCAACGGGCGGAAAACTCTAATCAGCGGTGCAACTGAAACGGGGGTGTTTACACAAGGGCTCCACATCCGTGCGGGGCACCTTCAGGGATTTGATCCCGTGATAGGGTGAGCTAAACTCGTACCGGTTGGCTGCCTCTCCCAGAATCATGCGCAAAGGCGTCATGATTCGGTTGATACGACTAGTGGAAAGCTGCTTCCCGCTCCGGGTGGTTACTTTGGCGAGTGAAGCCCGGAAGTCGAGAATGTCTTTCTTGGTGATGCGGCCAACTTCTTTCTCTCCGAATTCTGGATTCAGGTAGTTCGTCAGTGTTCCCTCCACCGTGGTAATGTGCGATTTGCGCCACTGGATCCGCATTTCATTGAGCCAGTCGCGAACAAAGTCAGCGAACAGTGGTGTTTCTGCCTGAGCACGAACCACTTCGGCTGCTTCCCGCTTGGTGTCCGGTGCAAAATTATTTGCACGGGGGCTGCTGGGAAAGTAACTTGCATAGTCGAAGGTGCCCAGGGTAATTTCCGCTTCGATTTTCTTCAGAATGCTCTCCAGCTTCCTGCGGTTGGCGGGCGAGTCATCCAGGGTCGTCTGTTCTCTGCAGCGTTTGTTCCTATATCTGAAATCGAAGAACAACTTGCCGGATTCCGGGCGAGCGACAATTTTACCCATGGCACACACCTCCACCAGCCATTGGGACCGCCAATGCCTCCTCTGCGGACTGCTCTAGCATGTCTCGCTCGATCACGTTCCAGATATATAGGATCTTCCGTCCCCCGAAGGGCCGCACATAGTGAGTCCCCTCGATCAGTACAGAGTCTTTCAATCTCTCCCGAATGGTGCGCACGTCATATTTGATGCGTTGGGCGAGTTCCTCGGTAGTCAGATACTCCTGTGACATGACTAATCACCTCTGATATCGTTGAGTGCTGGAGGACATACCGCATGACTAGCGCCTCAAAATGTCCTCTTGTAGATCATTATGCACTCATAAAGACCTTTTTCAAGTCTTTTTGATCTCCTGCGGGTTAATATGTTCTTTGGTGGGCCAAATGATTAAGTGCCATCTGTCCAGGCTGATGGGTGAGAAGAAGCTCAAGATCGTTGATGTAGCGAGGGAAACTGGGGTGAACCGAGGAACGGTTACACGGCTTTATCACGAGACAGCAAGTAGGGTAGAGCTCGAAGTGATTGACGCTCTGTGCCGCTACTTAGGGTGTGAAGTTGGTGAATTGTTCGAGTTCATCGAGTGAATATTTGAAGTAAAACTTCTTTTTGGAGAGGCATGTCGGAGAACTTTTTTAAAGCCGAAACGCTCGACGATCTAATGCATGAAGTTTTAGAGAAACTTTTTTCTTTAGAGGGTTATGTCGAGGCCAGCCGCGGGCGGATGAAGGAGATGTTCGGAGCGACTCTCCTGCTCACGAACCCTCGTGCTAGGTTGAGTAGAAGTGAGAGCAAGGGAAAGCTTTTCAGTGCTCTGGGAGAGCTGCTGTGGTATTTGACGGGGGAGAATGATCTCGAGTTTATCAAATATTACGTCGGACCGTTCTACGAGCGAGAATCGGAGGACGGAATTACAGTCCGCAGCGGCTACGGCGAAAGGATGTTCAACCATACGGGATCGATAAATCAGGTTCAAAATGTAATCGATCTGTTAAAACAGAAGCCCTCTTCAAGGCGAGCTGTAATTCAATTGTTTGATGCTTCGGATCTAGAGGCGCCCTACAAGTCCATCCCTTGTACTTGTACGCTTCAGTTCTTAATTCGAGGTGATCAGCTCAATCTCTTGGTAAACATGAGGTCGAATGACGCCTTTTGGGGACTGCCACACGACGTTTTCGCATTCACAATGCTCCAAGAGATAATTGCTCGCTCGGTAGGGGTTGATGTTGGGATTTACCAACATTGCGCTGGTAGCTTGCATCTATATGAGGATAAATTCGATGAGGCCTCCAACTATCTAGAAGAAGGCTGGATGAATAAGATCGCCATGGATCGAATGCCAGCAGGCGATCCCTGGCCTTCCATCGATGAAGTTAAAAGAATTGCCAAAATGGTGAGGTGCCACGGCGTTACTGAACTAAACCCGATTGGGCTCGAGCCATACTGGCGTGATATTTGTTTTTTGTTGATGTGGCTCCACAGCTTCAAGCATAAGAATTACCAAAAATGCTCAGAGCTCAAAAAGGACATTAAGGACCGGGCTTACCACATCTTTATTGAAGACAAATTGGCTAATCGGCAGGATTGATCGAGTCAATACGCACGATCGCTTGTAGGAAATCTTCTACGACTAGTTGATGCAATGGGGATTTCGCTGAAAGTTTTCCAACTCTCGCCCCTAGATCATTGCTTGAAGTTTTCCTTAACGGCTGGAATTGTAAAAAATCTAATATTTTTTTGAAAATTCTTTGAGGCAAACTTGAATTGGCCTGATTCAAACCTAGAGATTTTTCCGCTGTTGACTCCTGTAAATTTTAACAGATCAATCAGTGTAATGCCCAAGTGTAGCCTCTTCTGATAAATTGCCTAGGCGAGATCTCTAGAGTCGTTTTTGTTGAATTTTTTGGTCTTTTTGCATAATATATTGAAGAAAATGACAATTTTAAAGGTTCCATTTTGATGGCGGTCTATGTTGATAATGCGCGAGTTCCATGGCGCGGAAAGAGGTGGTGCCACATGGTTGCAGATAGCCTAAGTGAGTTGCACCAATTTGCACAAGGTATCGGGCTGCGGCGAGAATGGTTTCAAGCTGGTGCCTCTTACCCACATTACGATGTTTCGCTGACAAGAAGACAGCTAGCGCTGAACAAGGGAGCGCTCGCTGGCACCCGAACGCACATTATTTGCTGTGCTAAAAAGCTAAAGGCGGAGCAGTCCTTGGTCTTAGGGGCGGAATATAAACAGTTGGGCCTTCTGCTATGAACTCATAAGCATGCTAAAGTTTCGGATAAGGGTGGTGATATGGACGCAAAGAGTATTTTATGGGACCTTCTGTGCCGCCTCAGTCGCCCCGCGATGGAAGACGCCAGCGTTATTCAGTGGGCAGCTCCAGTTATTTCGTTTGGTGATGTGTTTTCTTCAAGGGTTGCGACACTCGGGCTGAATCCAAGTAATCGCGAGTTTGTGAACGCCCAGGGAGAGGAACTGTTAGGTGACGATCGGCGGTTTCATACCTTAACGTCTTTGGGGCTGGATCGTTGGTCTCAGGCAGATGACGGGCACCTAGAAAAAATTCTGGACGCGTGTAGGGGTTATTTTCACGGCAACCCATACGACTCTTGGTTTAAGGCGCTGGAGCGGCTGTTTGTTGACGCTGGTGCATCTTATTACGGGATGTTCGCCAATGCTTGTCACTTAGACCTTGTCCCGTATGCCACTGCTGCTAAATGGGGTGCGCTGAGTAACACGCAGCGTTCTTCGTTAATCAGAGAGTCTGGTGATGTTCTGGGTGTTTTGCTTAGAGAGTCGGAGGTTGAAGTGATAGTTCTCAATGGCCAATCAGTGATTGAGAACTTGAAGGCAGTAGCGGAGTGTTCATTCAGAAAAGTGCCCGTCCAAGATTGGATGTTGCCGCGAAAGAACAGCAGAGGAGTTGAGGGCTTCGCATACACCGGACGATTGACTCGTATATCTGGAATAGACCTCGGCAGGGAAGTGTCACTCCTGGGCTATAACCATAACCTTCAGAGCAGTTTTGGTGTGACCTCGAAAGTTCGTCAAGGAATTCAGAAATGGATTTCCACTAGTGCTATGGAGGTATTCTGTTGAGTGTTACAAGACAAGAGTTATTTGAGCAGCTTGATGTAGCCCTCACAGATTACATTGCCAATGAGCGAGAGCTTCAAGGGCTAAATGCGCCAGAGAATCGTGTGGTATTCATCGATCAAGTTATTGATAGTATCCGGCGAGTCGAGTTCGCAAGACTGCTGGGATCTCGTCCGATAAACCGATCCCGGACTGATCCGAACAGCGACCTATTTGACCCGCTTAAGGCTGCAGTCTGGTATAGAATTAATGGTGATATTGAAGAGGCCAGCTGGTTAGTTTTCTTGGCTACTCATTTCGGCAAGAATAAAGAATCGGGCTGGAGACTGGCTCAAGATGTCTACGGTGCCTTGGGTCAAGGCGTATGGACCTGGGACAGGGTGTTCGTTGATCCTGAGGGGATCAATCGTTGGTTGAAGGCCAACTTTCAGTCAATGCGTAAAGACGGCGTAGCTCGCAAATTTGGAAACCATAGAAAGTTCGAGACTATTGATCCAAGTAAGTCTAGAGCGACTGGTCAGGTTGTGGAGAGTTACGTGGCCTGGATTGCTCAATATGGAAGTCATCAGGCAATGTTCGATTCCGCCTTTAGGGCTGCGGAGGGGAATACAAGAGCAGCATTTCATTGGCTCTATAAAGGAATGAATGTTCTAAGATTTGCACGCTTGGCTAAGTTCGACTATCTAACTATGTTAGCTAAGCTTGGGGTTGCTCCAATCGAGGCTGATTCGCCCTACATCGTCAATGCAACCGGCCCGCTGAGAGGCGCAAAACTTCTTTTTTCTGGGCGTGCTGGTTCCGATATGATGCCCCGCGAGGTTGATGCCGAGGTCGTTAAGTTGGCGGACTCGTTGGGAGTCGGGATGCAAGAGATTGAGGATGCTATTTGCAACTGGCAAAAAAGCCCGAGCCGATATAAATATTTTCGAGGTTAGAGCAGATGCTCATTGCCCCGTTATGCAGAGGTTAGTTGCTCTTCCGTGTAACGGGCTTTAAGCCTGTTAAGCATGTTAAAGGGACAGTGCCCGTGATTTTGCATTTGGCCTACGACAATTCCTGGCGAAATGCCGATCTTTCTCGCGAATCTCATCACTGTTTTGGTGTTCACTGGCAGTCGTAAAAATTCGAGCTGGTGTTCCTCAGGAATAAGAATGTCAAAAGAAAACTGGTTCGCTTCTGTTTCTTGCTTGCCTTGGTTTTGCTCGCAATTCTCAATAAAATCTTTGTGAAGAATCAAATGCCCCGCTTCATGAAAGAAAGTAAACCAAAAATGATCGTCAGATAAATAGCGCCCACTCATCATTATGATGGCTTTTTGCGGGCTCAAAAGCCTAGTCGCGCCACTGGCCTTACAACCTTTGGGAGATGGTTCGATGACCAATGCCACCCCGGCACTAGCGCATATGCGTCCCAGCTCAGGAAGGAAAGTCTCCGGCCTCTTCTGGCGAGTTAGTTGTCTTATTTTGGATAGTGCCCCGAAGAATTGATCCTGATCCCACGCTTCGCATTTGATTTTTGAGGCTTCAATCTCACCTTTCCGCAGCCAAGCCAAAGTTGCGCCTTCGTCTGAGCTAAATGTCGGTGACGTCCTGAATGCGGGAAGTCGATGACTCCCTTCGTAATGTTGAAACCAGTCAGCGACGGACGGTACGTCAAAGTGCCGTAAACAAGCAGCAATTTTTTGGGAGGTTTTTTTGACAGGAGGAACCCAGCCTAATTCTACCATTTCCTTCACTGGGAACTGATTTGCCCATTCCTCGTTGTTTTTGAGTCTATCCAGCCCCGCGCGGAACTGTTCTTCGCGAGTTAACCAAAAGTCAGGTGAGCCTCCAACGATCCCTGTAAGCTTAATCGCCAAATCTGAGTTAATTGCCCGCTCTCCACGGAGCAGTTGACGGGTATTCTCGATAGAGGTGTCGATTTCTTCGGCTAGATCGTATGGCGAAAGTCCTTGTTCATTCAGAAAATCTAGGATTGTTTCGCCGGGGGGGCTGACCCAGTCGGGTAAAAAGCTAGCGCTTTCCATCATTGCGTTTCTCCACGCCAAGGATCTTGATGCGTCGAACCTTAGACCAATCTATCATCCCGTTTTCCAAATGTGGTGTTTTGCGATGGCCTGATTCAAATAAGAGCGCGTATCCGTCACCTAGCTTTATAAGGCCTCTGCCGTCGCATTTATCAAGCTCCTCGAAGCCCCACCAGGGCGTTGCCGAGAGCTCTGATACGTTGACCATCGCGCTTAAATCCGCCAGACGGCGCCTAAGCATGGATGTCAGCTGTCTGCCAAGGTCTTCTTCTGCGAGATGTCCGCTCAGGCAGAGTGCTCTGATCTCTCTATTGGCAAATGCTAGTTCCAAATCCCTTGGGTCTCTGCTCGTTTTACGGTGAATTTTATCGACTATCGCAAATTCTGAAGAAGTGTAGCCGATCAACATCACTTATAAAACGGCAAAGCGTCAAGGTTCTTTTTTAAACGATCAAGAATCTGGTTAGGACTTCTGAGGGGGCTCAGGGCAAAGGTCGGCTTTGTATCGCTTAGGACGATTCCGGCTAAGACATGGACACACCGTGGACACAATTTGGACACAAGCCTGGTTTCGTGCGCCAAGCAGGGTGATTGCAGAATCTGGGCAAAGGTCATTGCCTGATTAGGAGCTTGAGTGGTTTCAGTTTCAGAGGTTGAAAGTAACTGGAAAAGGCTAGGCGTGTAAGGTGCTGATTTGCCATTAAAATGGCCCGCCCGAGAGGATTCGAACCTCTGACCTCCGCCTCCGGAGGGCGGCGCTCTATCCAGCTGAGCTACGGGCGGTCTTCAACAAAGTTGGCATGTTTGACCGTTGCCTTCGGTTCCGGATTTTTTCTCTGACCCTTGCCTCCGGAGGGCAACGCTCTATCCAGCTGAGCTACGGGCGGAAGAAACGGGCGCTGTATGCGTCAATTTCGAGTGCGCAATCTTACTTGCGCAGCGTTACTCTGTCCAGCCCTCCTTGAAACCGTTTTGTCGTCATCGCGTATACTTGATAAAAGGCAATCGTCCGGGCGAAGCCCCGGTGGGTTTTCCCATGATTGAGCGCTTATCCGACAGCGACGGCATGCGTTACCGCCTCACCCCCAATCGCTCCATCAGTTGGCCGGCATTGGTGCGGGTGTGGCTCGGGCTGGTGTTGCTGACGTCCACCGTGGTGGTGGGTATGAGCCTGGCCGGGGCCTGGCTGGTCATTCCCTTTGCCGGGCTGGAACTGGTCGCGGTGGGGGCCGGACTTTGGTATACCGCCCGCAAGTGTTGTCGTCAGGAGGTCATTACCTTTGGGCCGTCCCGGGTGCGGCTCGAAAAGGGGCACGAGCACTGCGAGCAGCAGTGGGACTGGCCGCGTCCGTCGGTCCGTATCCTGCTGGATGAGAAGCCCCATCCCTGGCTCCGGGAGCGGATCTGTCTGTGCTGCAACGGGGAGGAGGTGCCGCTGGCGGATTTCCTCAATCCCCGGGACTCCCGGGAGCTGGTGACCCTGCTGGAAAGTCAGGGTTTTCCCGTTCGGCGCCGATCCCGGGAGATGGTGGGCATTCACTTCTGACCGCGATTTCCGTTGGTCTCGGAGTTACACCCGTTTGAGTGTCCTGGGTTCAAGGCTTGCCACCCGGGACTCGTCACTGATCGTGACCTCGCCGTCCTGGATATTCACCTGCAATGTCATGGAGCGGTCAGCCAGTTCCGCCAGGGCGTCGGTGCTGTTCTGTTCCAGGGCGATGACCTGGAGGTGCCCGAAACGGCCCAGGCGGTTGTGGTGTTTCTCCCACCATACGGGCATGGCACGTCCGCCATAAACGTAGATGGTCACCCGGTCGGCACGGTTGCAGGCCTTGCGGATCCGGTCTTCCTCCGGCAGTCCCACTTCGATCCAGTGTTCGATCTCCCCGGTCAGGTGTTTGCGCCACAGATCGGGCTCGTCATCGGTGCTCAGGCCACGGGTGAACTCCAGATGCTCGCCGGCATTCAGGGCAAAGGCCAGCAGTCGTATCATCATGCGTTCATCGGTTTCCGACGGGTGCCGGGCGATGGTGAGGTGGTGGTCTGCGTAGTAGTGGCGGTCCATGTCGGCAATGCTCAGGGTTGCCTTGAATACGGTGGCTTTGAGGGCCATGGCATGCTCCGGTCGGGTTTCTGGATGGAGCAGAGTGTAGCGGATTTCCGGAGCGGGCACCGTTCTGTGACGATTTGTACAAATTTTCTCAATTGGGTTGCAATCTCTCCTGCGAATAACAATAATTATCACTAACTTTAATCGGCGTGTGAGTTTCTATCTATGTACGTCTGCCTCTGCACCGGTGTGACCGATCGGGAAATCCGCGAAGCGGCTGAAAATGGCATCAGTTCCATGCGACAACTGGGCAAGGAGCTGGGAGTGGGGCGCCAGTGCGGACGCTGTGCCTGCACCGCCCGGGAAATCCTTCGGGAAAGCCGGTCATCCGATTACCTCGCCCTGGCGGATATGCTCGCCCAGCCGGCCTGAAACAACGCTCCCTTCCGGGCGTTGTCGATGCCCTGTATCAAACGTAAACCATTCTCTTACGCGATTTTTTCTCTCCGGAATAGGGGTTATCCTTATCCAAAGTCCGCTGCCTGACAGTGGATAACCGATAACAGGATGAGGAGACCCCGGCCGTGAAAGGTGACAAGAAAGTCATTCAGCATCTGAACAAGGTGTTGGGGAACGAGCTGACCGCCATTAACCAGTATTTCCTGCATTCCCGCATGTACAAGGATTGGGGCATCAGCAAGCTCGCGGACAAGGAATATGAGGAGTCCATCGACGAGATGAAGCATGCGGATCAGCTTATCGAGCGGATCCTGTTCCTGGAGGGCCTGCCCAACCTGCAGGACCTGAACAAGCTGCTGATCGGCGAGAATGTCCAGGAAATGATTGAGTGCGACCTCAAGCTGGAGATGACCGCCCACAAGGACCTGAAAGAAGCCATTGTCTACTGTGAGCAGGTCCAGGACTACACCAGCCGTATGCTGTTTCGCAGCATCCTCGATAGCGAGGAAGAGCATATCGACTGGCTGGAAACCCAACTGGAGCAGATCGACCAGATGGGCATCCAGAACTATATCCAGCTTCAGTCCGGCGCCGCGGAGTAAGCCGCTGCCACCGGGCACCATTGGCGTGCGCAATGCGCGCCAATGGCCATACTATCCCCGTCCGGCAGCATCCGCCGGGTTTCTATTTCTTCATTTTTCAGCTATTTCCTGCCGCTGTCACAGGTAAGGGGCTAGAATGGGCCCGGTTGTTGCCTGATGTTCTTATACCCGAGTAACGGGCGATCACTCGAATCCATACCGCAGACCAACTGGGAGAAACAGTCGCCATGGACCTGTCCTGTTTTAAAGCCTACGACCTGCGCGGGCGCGTACCGGACCAGCTCAATGCCACCCTGGCTGAAAAGATCGGTCGGGCCTATGTGGAGGTGACCGGCGCCCGCAAGGTAATCGTTGGTTACGATATCCGGGAGTCCAGCCCGGAAATTGCCGATGCCCTCAGTTCCGGCCTGATGGCCGCCGGGGCGGATGTCTTTGATATCGGTCTGTGTGGTACCGAGCATGTCTACTTTGCCACCAGCCATTTCGGAATGGACGGCGGCATCATGGTGACGGCCAGCCACAACCCCAAGGACCACAATGGTATGAAAATGGTGGGGCCGGAGTCCCGTCCTATCAGTTCCGACAATGGTCTTAACGAGATCCGTGACCGGGTGCTGGAACCCTTCGCCGATGCGCCGGAGCAGGGCAGCCATGAGCCCCTGGAGGTCATGGCGCCTTACGTGGACCACCTGCTGGGTTATATCGATGCCGGCTCCCTGAAACCCCTGAAAATCGTGGTGAATGCGGGCAATGGCGGCGCTGGCCTGGTAGTGGATGCCCTGGAGGAACACCTGCCGTTCGAATTCATCAAACTCCACCACGAGCCGGATGGCAGCTTTCCCAATGGTGTGCCCAACCCCATCCTGCAGGAGAATCGGGCGGTGACCGCCGAGGCGGTGCTGGAACACAAGGCGGCCATGGGCATTGCCTGGGACGGTGATTTCGACCGCTGTTTCTTCTTCGACGAGAATGCCCGATTCATTGAGGGGTACTATATCGTCGGCCTGCTGGCGGACCAGTTCCTGCGCAAGACCGGTGGCGGGAAGGTGATCCATGACCCACGGCTGACCTGGAATACCCTGGATCTGGTGAAGGCCGCCGGTGGCGAGGCGGTGCAGAGCAAGACCGGCCACGCCTTCATCAAGCAACGCATGCGGGACGAGGATGCCGTCTACGGCGGCGAGATGAGCGCCCACCACTATTTCCGTGACTTCGCCTACTGCGACAGTGGCATGATTCCCTGGCTGCTGGTGGCGGAGCGCCTGTGTCAGTCGGGACAGCCCCTGTCGTCACTGATCGATGCCCGGATCGAGGCCTACCCGGCCAGCGGCGAGATCAATCGGACCATCCATGATCCGGCAAAGGTGATCCAGGCCATCGAGGAGGCCTACGCGGGTGATGCCGTGTCTGTGAATCATGTGGATGGGGTCAGCATCGAGTTTCCGGAATGGCGCTTTAACCTGCGCATGTCCAACACCGAGCCGGTGGTGAGGCTTAACGTGGAGTCACGGGCTGACAAGGCGCTGATGGAGCAGAAGACCGCCGAATTGCTGGCGGAGATGGACCGGCTGAACAGCTGACCTTCTAAAGTCCCTCTCCCGCCAAGGGAGGGGGACTGTTGGGGCCGACACTGAATTTGCCCCTCTCTCCTTACAGCCAGTCGTTCAGCATAATGCCGATACCGATCCGGTGGGTGCGTTCGTTGTAGTCAATCAGGCTCTCGCCATAGCCGTTGTAGTACTGGATGTAGCCCTTGATGGTGTTGCCCATGGGGAAGCTGTAGCCCAGCTCCACGGAGGTCCGGTTGTCATCCTCCTGCAGGTTGTTCATCAGCCTGGCAGAGAGCACATGGTTGTCATTCCATTTATACACCGCAAGGTAGTCGGCGTAGCCCAGGTACTCCTCGATATCCGGATTGTCGTCGTCGCTCTCGTCTTCCGGCAATCGGTACCAGGGGCTGACCATGAACAGCCAGCGATCGTAGGCATAGGCGACGCTGCCCCTGATGCGGTTCCAGCTCCTTGAGCGGGGTTCCGACTGGCCGTTGGACTGATGGTTGAGGCCAAGGGCGACGCTGGTGACCTCGCCGGGACCGATGTCCCAGCCCAGCCGCTGGCGCAGGAAGATCTCGGGCTCGTAGTTGGTCTCCCGGAAGGGGGCGGAATCCTCGGTGTTATAGACCTGCCAGAATGACTTCTGGCTATAGCCGAACCAGAGTGTGGTGCTGTCATCCAGTATTCCGGTGAACAGGGGCACCCGGAAACTGATCTGATACTTGGCTTCCTCGCTCTGCAGGCGGGCATCATAGCTTGCCTCCCCCAGGGTCGGGCTGGTGGGGTTCTGGTTCGGGTTATCCACGTAGGTGTAGGGCAGGATATAAGTGGGCTTGTAGGGCACGAAGCCGCCAATCAGGCTGCCGATCAGTTTTTCCCGGGCCTCGTACTCTTCCACCTCCTGCTTCATTGCCCTGTCGCCAGTGGTGTTCCTGTCGACTTCTTCCTTTTTCTGCTCCACGTCCTGGGCCAGTTCCGGCAGGTTTTCCCCGGGCTTTTTCTCGTTTTCCTGGGCCGATGCCTCCGGGGGCCATCCGGCGCCGATCATGGTGATCACGACTGCCGCCAGTGTGCGTTCTATCATGTGGGATCCTTTCGGCAATGAATCTGGAGTATGGACGTCATGGTGTGAAGGGGGTATGAACCGGGCATTACCAAGTGTCCGGGTTATTGAGTTCACAGACGGAAAACTAGGGCAGGCTATGCCATGTCTGGGCAATGGCATAGGCCCACAATCCCAGCAGGGTCAGCGCCAGTAGTGAGAATAGCAGTTTCTGGCGACGGCCAGCAGTGCCTCCGGCAGACGCGATCCAGCGAAGGTACATCAGCCCCAGGAAGCACAGGAACACCACCAGGCTGGCGACGGCGGGCAACAGTAGCCAGGCCGCGTGAACCGGATCGCCTTCCGATCCCTGGCGGCCCAGCAGCGCCATCGAGCCAATCAGCACGACCAGGGCGAGCGTCTCGATGACAACAAGTGGTTTACGCCACGGATGGGTTTCCTGGGAAGGTCTGTCTGTCATGGAGGTCCTGTGGTTGTCTGTTGGAAGCGGCTACCGGGATACTCCGACCCATCTTAGCGGTTTGTTGGTTTTTTTGCCCGGCTTCACCCGCTATAATGCGCCCACATATAACTTTGGGGGCCTCTGGATATCCGCCCTGTACAACGTCTGGCTTCCCAATAGGCTCTGATGAGAGGTGCACTGTGAAAATAACGAAAGTTCTGGCGGCCGTACTGGTTGCATTCGGCCTGACCGCTGGCGCTGTAATGGCGAGTGTCGAGGATCAGATCCGCGAGCGCATCGCGCCGGTTGGCAAAGTCTGCCTCCAAGGTGAGGAATGTGGCACCGCGGCGCCGGCTGCCGCATCCAGTGATGGGCCCCGTTCCGGTGAAGAGGTCTACAGTTCTTCCTGCCAGAGTTGCCACGCTTCCGGTGTGGCGGGTGCGCCGGTATTCGGTGATGCCGATGCCTGGGGCGCCCGGGTCGACAAGGGCCTGGAAACCCTGGTTGATCATGCTATCAACGGCTTCAATGCCATGCCGCCGAAGGGTGGTTGCAGCGGCTGTTCCGATGAGGAAATCCAGGCTGCCGTTGAGCATATGGTGAACGAAGTCCAGTAACATCATTCACGGGCCGGCGCCATGCGCTGGCCCGTTTTCTGCCTTACTCCGCTTACCCTTCCAGGTCTCCCAATAGCGCACTCAGCGTGGCCTTGCCCTTCTGCTGGTTGGCTTCCTGGTCCAGGTCGCCCATCCCTTCCCGCAGGACATCGCCCTCCGGCAGTTCGTCCAGGAACCGGCTGGGAATGGTCTCGATCTTCTCGCCGTACTGGCGACGTTGGGCCGCAAACGTCAGTGTGAGCGTTTCCCGGGCCCGGGTGATACCTACGTACATCAGCCGACGCTCTTCCTCTATGTTGCCTTCCTCAATGCTGGAGCGGTGGGGCAGGATTTCCTCCTCCAGGCCCATGATGAAGACGTGGGGAAACTCCAGCCCCTTGGAGGCATGCAGGGTCAGCAGCTGCACCTTGTCGCTGTCGTCCTCTTCCTCCTGCTGCTCCATCAGGTCCCGCAGGATCAGGCGGCTGATGGCGTCCTCGATGGTGGTTTCATTGGCGGTGCCCTTGTCATTGTCGAGCATGCGCTGGACCGACTCGATCAGGTACCAGATATTCTCCATCCGCCGCTCGGCGGCCTTGGGGCTGCTGGCGTGCTGGTGCAGCCATTCCTCATACTCAATATCGGTGAATAGCTGCTTCAGAACCGGTATCGGGTCCTCTTCATAGAGCCGGCGGCAGGTGGCTTCCACCCAGTGGCGGAAGCGCCGCAGTCGGTCCAGGCCCTTCTCGGTGACATGGGTTTCCACGCCCATTTCGTCCAGGGCCCGGTGCATGCTGATGTCACGGGATCGCGAGTAGTGGCTCAGTTGTTCCAGGGTGCGCGGGCCAATCTCCCGCCGGGGCACGTTGACCACCCGCAGGAAGGCGGCATCGTCATCCGGGTTGATCAGCAGCCGCAGGTAGGCCATGGCATCGCGGATCTCGTTCTTGGAGAAGAACGACTGGCCGCCGGAAATGCGGTAAGGAATCTGGAATGCCTGCAGTTTCATCTCCAGCAGCCGGGCCTGATGGTTACCCCGGTAGAGCACGGCAAAATCCCGGAACTGCAGACCTTTCTTCAGCTTCTGATCGATAATCTCGGAGGCTACCCGTTGGGCCTCGGCATCCTCGTTGCGGCAGCGCACGATGCGCAGTTCGTCGCCAATGGTGTGGTCACTCCACAGGGCCTTCTCGAACACGTGGGGGTTATTGGCAATGACCTCGTTGGCACAGCGCAGGATACGGGAGGTGGAGCGGTAGTTCTGCTCCAGCTTGACGATCTTCAGGCTGGGGAAGTCCTCCTTGAGCTGGACCAGGTTTTCCGGTCGCGCCCCGCGCCAGGCATAGATGGACTGGTCATCATCGCCCACCACGGTAAAGGCGGCCCGTTCCGCCACCAGCAGCTTGACCAGTTCGTACTGGCACAGGTTGGTGTCCTGGTACTCGTCCACCAGCATGTAGCGGATCTTGCGGCGCCACTTGGCCAGGGCCTCGGGCACGGTGCGGAACAACTGCACCGGCAGCAGGATCAGGTCATCGAAATCCACCGCGTTGTAGGCCTTCAGGTACTGCTGGTAACTCTTGTAGATCAGCGCGATACGTTGCTCACGCTCGTCCGCCGCCTTGCTCCAGGCGTCCTGCGGACCCTTCATGTCGTTCTTCCAGGTGGAGATGGTGTTCTGGATGTCAGCCAGCTCGTCACCGGCATCGGCGCTGGCTTCACGCAGCATCAGGTCCTGCAGCAGGGCCTTGGCGTCTTCCGCATCGAAAATGGAGAAGCCCGGGTGGTAGCCCAGGTGGGCCAGCTCCTCACGGATGATGTGCATGCCCAGGTTATGGAAGGTGGAAACCGTCAGGCCCCGGGTCAGCTTGCGGTCCACCAGCTTGCCGACCCGTTCCTTCATCTCCCGGGCCGCCTTGTTGGTAAAGGTCACTGCGGCAATATGTCGCCCCGGGATGCCTGCCTGCTCGATGAGGTAGGCGATTTTGCGGGTGATCACGCTGGTCTTGCCACTGCCGGCCCCGGCCAGTACCAGCAGGGGGCCATCGATGTAGTGGACGGCTTCGCGTTGACGCGGGTTCAGTTGTGACACATTTCACCTGGCGCGGGATGATGGGGCCTCTGCACAATTCGGCGATTGCCTCTGGCTTCCGGGGCCATGCACAATCAGGGCGTGACTTGACGGAAGCGTCCATCTTTCGGAACGTTGCGGCGAGCAGAGGCGATTCAGGAGCTGGTCAGAGGCTCCTATAGCATAAAGGCGTATTCTACCTGAGAGTAAAACCTGTATCTTCCCTGGCTTTCGGCTATCTTTTAGTCTGAATCATGGAAATGCGGGACGGAGTCGCTGACACCAGTGTTAAGGAGACTGGTGTGGGGCGATATGACACCTCCCGGATGATGGCCGTGACGGTTTCCTCGGGAGCCTGCAGCGGCGACGCTCCGGATCAAGAGAGCACCTGAATCTTCATGCAGTCCGATAACCTGCGAATCCTGGTCCTGACCGGGGAACAAACCGACTATCTCTGGTACGGCAGCATGCTCCGTGGCCACGGAGACTTTGTACCGGAACTGACCTGGTGTCCGGACCCCGACGCCGTGGGCGACCTGCTCAACAATGCCCATTTTGATGTGTTGCTCTGGGATGCCACTTTCCATGCCGGTTCCGGCGCCGGGTTCCTGCAATACCTGTCCGTGGCGGGTAATGAAAAGCCGGTGATTGCCCTCGGCGCAGCCAGCGAGGATGACGTCACTGCGGAACTGCTGGCCAGTGGCGCCGCCGATTACCTGAGCAAGGGCCGCCTGGACCGATGGGCCCTGGGGCGTGCGGTGCGCTGTGTCTGGTTCCGCCGGCAACTGGAGGACAGTGCCGGAGGCCAGCTTGGCCGGGAGGTGGCCAGCGGCTTCATCAACCGCAACCTGTTCTTCGACCGGTTACAGCAGGCCATCCTGCGGGCGGAGCGGGGTGATCACCGACTGGCGCTGATCCATATCAACATTGACGACTTCCGTACGGTGAACGAATCCCTGGGCTATCGGCGGGGCGACGAACTCGTGCTCAAGCTGGCGGAGCGCCTGCGCCAGGTTATGCGCCGGGTGGACTCGCTGATGCGCATCGGCGGTGACGAACTGGCGGTGATCGCCGAGAATGTGGATGACTCCCTGGACCTGTCCCACATCGTCCGCAAGCTGGTGGGTGTGTTGGGTGAGCCGGTGAATGTGGGCGGCAATATGGTGGGGGTGACCGCCAGCCTGGGGGTGTCCACCTTCCCGGAAGCCGGCGATACCCCGGAGACCCTGCTGCGCCGGGCCAACCGTGCCATGTTCGAGGCCAAGCGCGACGCCGGTACCAGCTACCGTTTCTACAATCGCCAGTTGCACATTTCCGCCGGCCACCAGCTCAAGCTGGAAGGAGACCTGCGTAACGCCCTCCGGGCCGGGGAGCTGGAGCTCTACTACCAGCCCCGCATTGACCTGATCACCGCTGAGGTGCGCGGTGTGGAGTGCCTGATCCGCTGGAACCACCCCACCCGGGGCCTGGTCATGCCCGACGAGTTCATCCCCGCCGCCGAGCGCAGCGGCCTGATCGTGCCCATCGGTTACTGGGTGATCGAACAGGCCTGCCAGCGCCTGCGGGAAGCCGCCGATCTTGGCTTCCCGGGTCTGGTGGTCGCGGTTAACCTGTCGTTCCGGCAGTTCCACGACCGCAAGATGACCGAAACCATCTTCCGCATAATCTTCAATGCCAATGTGGACACCACGCTGCTGGAGCTGGAACTCACCGAAAGCGCCATGATGCATGACCCGGACTATGCCCAGCGCTGCCTGCGGGAACTGAGCCAGCTCGGTATCAGCTTTGCCCTGGATGACTTCGGCACCGGTTATTCGTCACTCACCAACCTCCAGCATTTGCCCATCTCGCTGGTGAAGATCGACAAGTCGTTCGTGCAGGCCCTGGGCCAGTCCGGGGATTCGGAACACATCATCCGCGCCATCATCAGCCTGGCCCACAGCCTGCAGATGAGTGTGGTGGCGGAAGGTGTGGAAACCGAGGGTCAGCTCGAGTTCCTGCGGAATCAGCACTGCGATGAGGTGCAGGGCTACTACTACGCTCGCCCCATGCCCTGGTCCGACCTGATCACTTTCCTGCACGACCGTAATCGCCTGGCTTGCCTGCCGGAGTAAGGCCCTGTACCTTTTGCCCCTTGATCCAAAACAGTCAGGGATCTCCCACTGCCGTGGCAGCCAGGGATTCCCCCTTTCAGGTAACACAGAATGATCCGTATCCCCGCTCGTATTGCCGAAGAACTCGGTGTCCGTGAACAACAGGTAAACGCCACTATTGCCCTGCTGGACGAAGGCGCCACTGTGCCTTTCATCGCCCGCTACCGTAAGGAGGTGACGGGCGCCCTGGATGACAGCCAGTTGCGTAACCTGGAGGAGCGCCTGAGGTACCTGCGGGAGCTGGAGGAGCGCCGGGATACCATCCTCAAGAGCATCGACGAGCAGGGTAAGCTGACCGATGAGCTCAAGGCGGCCATTGATGAGGCGGACACCAAGAACCGCCTGGAAGATCTCTACCTGCCCTACAAGCCCAAGCGCCGCACCAAGGCCCAGATTGCCCGCGAGGCGGGGCTGGAACCCCTGGCGGATACCCTGTACGACGATCCGACCCAGGATCCGGAGGCGGTGGCCGCCGGTTACCTCAACCCGGAAGCCGGCGTGGAAGACACCAAGGCCGCCCTGGAAGGTGCCCGCAATATCCTGATGGAACGTTTCGCCGAGGATGCCGAACTGCTGGGCCGGCTGCGGGATTACCTGTGGAACGACGGTGAGCTGAAAGTCTCCGTTATCGAGGGTAAGGAGAGCGAGGGGGCCAAGTTCCGGGACTACTTCGACCACCGGGAACCCCTCAAGAAGATGCCGTCCCACCGGGCCCTGGCCGTGCTCCGGGGCCGCAACGAGGGCATCCTCACCTACGGTATCGCCGTGGAGGGAGAAAGCGAGGATCGCCGCGTGCCGCATCCGGCGGAAGCGAAGATTGCCGCCCACTGGCACATCCGCGACAACGGTCGCCCGGCGGACCGCTGGCTGGCAGAGGTGGTGCGCTGGACCTGGCGGGTCAAGCTGTCCACCCAACTGGAAACCGATCTGATGGCCCAGGTGCGCGAAGCCGCCGAAGCCGAGGCCATCCAGGTGTTCGCCAATAACCTGAAAGACCTGCTCCTGCTGGCTCCCGCCGGCCCGCGGGCCACCCTGGGCCTGGACCCGGGGCTGCGTACCGGGGTCAAGGTGGCCATCATCGACGGTACCGGGCAGGTAGCGGGGCATGGCGCCATCTATCCCCACGCCCCGAAGAATCAGTGGGACCCGTCCATCGAGCAGATGGCGAAATGGTGCCGCGAGTACAACATAGAGCTGGTGGCCATCGGCAACGGCACCGCCTCCCGGGAAACCGAGAAGCTGGTGGCGGACCTGTGCAAACGTTACCCGGAGCTGAAGCTCAACCGCATTGTGGTCAGTGAATCCGGTGCCTCGATCTATTCCGCCTCCGAGTTCGCCTCCCGTGAACTGCCGGACCTGGACGTGACCATCCGCGGTGCCGTGTCCATCGCCCGCCGCCTGCAGGACCCGCTGGCGGAACTGGTCAAGATCGAGCCCAAGTCCATCGGCGTGGGTCAGTACCAGCACGATGTCTCCCAGGTGCAACTGGCCCGCAGCCTGGACGCGGTGGTGGAAGACTGTGTCAACGGCGTCGGGGTGGACCTGAACACCGCCTCCGCACCACTGCTGGCCCGGGTATCCGGCCTTAATCCCGGCACCGCCGAGAACATCATTGATTTCCGCAGTCGCAACGGTGGCTTCCGCAGCCGCCAGCAGTTGCTGGAGGTGCCGCGCCTGGGGCCGAAGACCTTCGAGCAGGCCGCCGGCTTCCTGCGGATCAGCCAGGGGGAGAACCCGCTGGACCGGTCCGCCGTGCATCCGGAAGCCTACGGCGTGGTGGAAGCCATTGCCGCGAGGAACAACCGTAAGGTGGCCGACCTGGTCGGTGATGTCAGCTTCCTGCGTTCCCTGGATCCGAATGATTACGTGACCGACCAGTTCGGTGTTCCCACCATCCGCGATATCATCGCGGAGCTGGAGAAGCCGGGTCGGGACCCGCGTCCGGAGTTCCGTTTTGCCAGTTTCCAGGAAGGGGTGGAAACCCTGAACGACCTGAAGCCGGGCATGACCCTGGAAGGCTCGGTAACCAACGTCACCAATTTCGGGGCGTTCGTGGATATCGGTGTCCACCAGGACGGCCTGGTGCATATCTCGGCCCTGTCCCATGACTTCGTCAAGGACCCCCGCGAGGTGGTCAAGGCTGGCGATATCGTCAAGGTCAAGGTGATGGAAGTGGATATCCCCCGCAAGCGCATTGGCCTGTCCATGCGGCTGGATGACAAGCCTGGCGAGAGCAACCGGCCGCAACGGGGGCAGGGCGACCGCAAGCCGAGGCAGGCCGGCAACCGCCAGAATGGTCGCGGCAAGCCGCAGCAACAGCCCCAGGGAGCCATGGCCGGTGCGCTGGCACAGGCACTGGCGTCAGCCAAGGACAAGCGCTAACTATTGAGTTGGGGGCAATTGCCCCCATATGCCCTGAAGCTTCCGAAAACGTCCTGGGCCCATCAAATGGTCCGGGCCCTTTCCAGAAGCTCCGAAACGTTGTCCGGAACGGCAAGCAGGCCGTTTACCTGGTGATCAGAGGAGTCAACCATGGGTGCATCACGCCAGGCGCTGTTTTCACAGCTGACGGCCAGTGACTGGGACGGTTTCCTGAAGGGAGCCGAGAAGGAAGGACTGCGGGTTGACCGCAACGGGTTTATCGCCCAGACGCCGCACCCGGAAGCACTGGGCTCGGCGCTGACCCACCCCCGCATTACCACCGACTATTCCGAGTCGTTGCTGGAGCTGATCACGCCGGTGTGTCGCAGCACCGAAGAGATGCTGGCCTCGCTGCGGGATATTCACTGGTTCGTGCACCAGCACCTGGGGGACGAGGTGCTCTGGTCCGCCAGCATGCCCTGTGGCCTGGACGGCGATCCCAGCATTCCCATTGCCGAGTATGGCAGCTCCCATATCGGCCAGCTCAAGCACGTCTACCGTCAGGGCCTGGCGGTGCGTTACGGTCGCATGATGCAGAGCATCGCCGGGGCCCACTACAACCTGTCGCTGCCGGACAGCTTCTGGCAGACTTGGCAGGATGTTCTGGAAAACCGCCAGTCTCTCAAGGACTTCAAGTCGGACCAGTACTTCTGGCTGATCCGCAACTTCCGCCGCCAAAGCTGGCTATTGATGCTGCTCTTCGGCGCCTCTCCGGCCCTGGATGCCAGCTTCGTGAGGGACGTGAAGCACCAGCTCGCGCCCCTGGGTAACGACTCCTGGTTCGGTCGCCATGCCACTTCCCTGCGCATGGGGGACCTGGGGTACCACAACAATGCCCAGTCGTCCCTGAACATCTGTTTCAACGAACTGAAGACCTACACCGAGACCCTGGACCGGGCCATCCACACCGACTGGCCGGAATACCAGAAGATCGGTACCCGCCGGGGCGACCAGTTCATCCAGATCAACACCAGCATCCTCCAGATCGAGAACGAGTATTACAGTGCCGTGCGGCCCAAGCGCACCACGGAGCGGGGGGAGAAGCCCATCCAGGCCCTGGATACCCGGGGCGTGGAATACATCGAGGTGCGCTGCCTGGACCTGGACCCGTTCTCGCCCGTGGGTCTGAATGCCCCCCAGGTGGATTTTCTGGACCTGTTCCTGCTGGGCTGCCTGCTCAAGGACAGCCCACGCATTGGTGACGCCGAGTGCGAGCGGCTGGACGACAACTACAAGGATGTGGTCAACGAGGGCCGTAATCCGGAGCTGCGGATCAATCGTTGTGATCGCTCAACACCCATCATGGCGGCGGCCGCCGAGGCCCTGGACGAACTGCAGTGGCTGGCGGAAAAGCTTGATCACTGGCAGGGGGGCAAGGTGTACCGGGAAGCCCTGCACGTCCAGCGCCAGAAGCTGGAACAGCCGGCACTGCTGCCATCGGCCCGAGTCCTGGGCGCCATGGAAGAGACCGGGCAGGGGCACCGGGAATGGACCCTCGCGCTGTCCGCCGGGCACCAGCAGTCGCTGCGGGATGCGGTGCCGGACGAGCAGGTCAGGGCGGAATTCGAGCGCATGACCCGGGCCTCCCTGGACGACCAGCGGGCCATGGAGCGGGAGGATACCGGCACGTTTGCCGGATTCCTGGAGAACTATCTGGCCAGTTGACGGTCCCAGTTGCCGTTAGCGTCTCTGAATCACAAAGGACGTGAACAGTACGTCCACGATCTCCTCGCCGGTCTGCTGGTCTGCGAGCACCTGGTTCAGACGCTTGAGGGCTTCCTGCCGCACGGCACTCTGGCCCTCGGTGCTGGCCAGTGTGTCGAGGTCGGCCTGTTCGCCAAAAAGGATGACCAGTTCATGGCGCAGGCGCGGCATGTGGGTTTCAATGGCATCCCTGGCGGTTTCGGTACCAACCCGAAGGCTGACCTCGGCCTTGAGGTAGGCAGGGCTCTCAGTGGGTTCGCCAACATGGGTGACGAACGGTGGTGTCATTTCCACGTACTCGGTGAAGGACTCTGTGGTGGCTTCATCCCCATCCGCGGGTTCATCGGCGGCCAGGGCCGGGAATGACAGGGCACAGGTCAGCAGCAGGGTTGTCCAGAGGGCAAAGGGTCGATTCATCATCGGCGTTCTTGGTTCACTTTAATTGGAAGTCTGGTCCGCAGAATAGCAGGCCCCGCCGGTTGATGCAGCCATTGGCGGGCGCGGAACCGGTCTTTGACAGGAGGAAGGAGTTGTATGCGCAGGTTGGTGTTTCTCTTTGCGTTCCTGGTGTCCGCCGGGCTGCTGGCTGTGGCCTTCTATATGGAGTATGTCATGGGCCTGGAGCCCTGCCCCCTGTGCTGGCTGCAGCGTTTTGCGTTCATGGCGGTGGCAGCGGTGAGCCTGGTCGCGGTGGTCCATAATCCCGGCGACATAGGCGGTCGACTCTACGGTTTTCTGCTGGCCCTGTCGGCGGGGGCGGGGATTGGTCTGGCCAGCCGCCAGTTGTGGCTCCAGAGCCTGCCGGCGGACCAGGTGCCTGCCTGTGGCGGATCCGTGGATTTCATGTTGGAGATGTTCCCGCTGATGGATGTTCTGGCCATGGCGATCAAGGGTACCGGCGACTGCGCCAAGGTGGCGTGGACCTTCCTGGGCATCAGCATCCCGGGGTGGACCGCGATGTTCTTCACCCTGATCTTGGTGGCCTCCCTGGGCATCCTGTTCGGCCTGATCAGGGGAGGTTCCGCCGCCCGCTGATCCATGCTGCCAGGCTAGGTACCAGCGCCCCGCCACACCCGCGGGGCGTTGTCGTTTATGGCGTGGTTTTTGATGCTTGCCCGGCTGATCGGAATTGGGGTAACTTGGTTCACGTGGACACGGGACACTACGTCAACATCGGCTGTACAGGCCAATAATAAATCTGCCCGGGAGGCACCATGTTAGACAATTGCCGCGACGCGAAGGAACGCTGGGGAGGCGTCCATCAGCTGATTGACCGCTGGTTGAAGGAGCGCCAGGAACTGCTGGTCCATTACTGTGACCTTTCGGATACGGCCAGGAGTACACCATCCGAGGACCTGGGCAACAAGCTTGAGCGGCTTTGCGAGATCCTGGTGGACTACACCTCGGCGGGGCATTTCGAGGTCTACGAGCAGTTAATCCAGGAAGCCAGGGAATTTGACGATGGCGGCATTGAACTGGCCGGTCGAGTCTATCCCCGCATCAGCGAGACCACCGAGGTGGTACTGGACTTCAACGAGCGGGTGGACGGCAAGCGGCCTTCCGAGTCGGAAATGGATGATCTGATGGCGGAGCTGTCCCGGCTGGGCGAGGCCCTGGAGACCCGTTTCGAGCTGGAGGACTTCCTGATTGAGCACCTGCACAATGTTCATGCCGGCAAGGTGCCGTCCTCGGCCTGACCGTATTGACCGTGACCGGATAGTTGACCGGACGGGACAGCGAACATAAAAAAGGGGCAGCGTTCTTCGCTGCCCCTTTTTTTTGTATCTTCAATCCCGTGCGGATTACTCCGCGGCTGCTTCCGGGTTGACTTCCAGCAGTTCCACATCAAATACCAGTGTTTCGTTGGGGCCGATGCTCATGTTGCCGCCGGGGCCATAGGCCAGGTCGGAGGGAATGTAGAGTTTGTAGCGACTGCCTTCGCTCATCAGCTGCAGCCCTTCGGTCCAGCCCTCGATGACCTGGTTGAGGCGGAAGGTGACCGGCTCGCCCCGTTCACGGGAGCTGTCGAACACCTCGCCGGAAAGCAACTCGCCGGTGTAGTGAACTTTCACTTCATCCTCAGGGGTGGGCTTTTCACCATCGCCTTCTTCCAGTACCTCGTACTGCAGCCCGGAGTCGGTGGTCATGACCTCCTCCCGCTCGGCATTCTCCGCCAGGAAGGCTTCGCCTTTCTCCAGATTGTCGGTGGCGGCCTGATCCATTTCCTGCTGCTGTTTTGCCTGCAGCTCCTGCTGGTAGGCCATCATGGCCTGCTGGATCTCTTCCCGACTGAGACGGGGCTCGCCCTCGCCGGAGTGACCCTGGCGGAAGCCTTCGATGAACTGGTCCAGCTCCAGGTCAGGCAGGTCGTTCTTCATGCGTTCGGCGAATACCATGCCCATGCCGTAGCTGACTTTCTCGCCGTTGGTTTCCAGCGGCGCCTGGGTGACTTCCGGCGTCTGGGTGCCTGCCGAGCATCCGGCAAGAATACCGGCAACAGAGAGGGCGATAAGCGATTTCTTCATGATGGTTCCTGTCGCAGTGGTTGTGTTGTCTGAAGAGTCATAACGAAGGCCAAAGGTAACCCCTTTAAGGCTTTGATACCACTGACGGTGTCTTAATCCTGAAACCGGTCGGGGCGGCTTGTGGGAATATCAGCTACCGTTCTCCGGATAATGGGGTTCCAGGGCAAACGGGGCGGAGTAGGGGGACGTCAGGTCTTCTTCCGCCGGATCCGGGCTGTCGGGGGTGACCGGCTGGGTTTTCCGGCCGGACTCGATCGCGAGGGTATACCAGGGCCCTTCCTTCGGGGGCTGGTCGGCGTAGTGCCAGCTGCCATCGTCATCCTGCCACTTGAAGACAATGTCGGGCCCCTCCGGCACCACCGGTGCCGGCACCAGTTCCTCGAAGGATGGCATGGCCCTGGATTGCCTGGGTTCCTCGGGCTTTTCGGGGGCGGACTCAGGTGCCCTGACACCGTACACGATCAGCGCCACCAACAGGCCCAGTGCGGGAAAGGCAAGCCGGATCAGCCAGCGGGTCATGGCTCCGTACTCCCTGGTGGCTGACTTTGCCCGGCGGGAACGGTGCCTATAAGCTTTGCCAGTTGTCTGATCATGGGCTCCGTCATGCTGTTGATGCTGCCGTTGGTTGCCGGGGCTGCCTGCCGGAGGTTGGACTCCGTTATCGAATGCCCCGGGCGGGTTCTGTCGGCAGGGTCGCTGTCCCGCAGGGCCTGCCATGCCCGGTAGAGTTCGATGCGCTCGGCCTCCAGTTCGGCCCTGGCCAGGCTCTCCCTCAGGGGGGCGAGCAGACTATCCGATTTGCCCAGGGATTTCTTCAGGCTTCGTATCGACTCCGTCACATTCCGGCGCCACTGTTGAAGCGACTCGGGCTCGGCACCGGAGTAGTGTCGCCCCTGGCGGGCCATCCAGCCCGCACAGAGCAGCCGGGTCACACTCCAGCCCTGTTCCTGCAGTTGCAGACAGAGGTCGCGGGCGGCGTCCTGTTGCCAGAGTGCAAGGGCAAAGCGCCAGAGCGGCGTGTCTGTCCCCGCTGTCGTGTCATGGTCGTCGTTCTCTGGCATTCTTTGCTCGTCGTTGGTCGGGCTGGTGTCCCGCAGTAGGTCAACGAATTCACTAAACGGAACGCTAGGACGTTATAATCCCGCGATGCTTACGATAACCAATCTCAGTTTACAACGCGGCGGTGTCTGGTTGCTAGACTCCACCAGCGTCACGATTCAGCCCGGCCAGCGTGCTGCCATTGTGGGTGCCAACGGCGCCGGCAAATCCAGTCTGTTCCAGCTTTTATTGGGGCAATTGAGTCCCGAGCAGGGGGAGGCAAGCCTGCCCGGGGGCTGCCGGATTGCCCATATGGCCCAGGAGGTGGAAGCTTCTCCCCGCAGTGCCCGGGATTTCGTGCTTGACGGCGACACCCGCCTGCGGGAGCTGGAGGCGGAACTGGCGCAGGCCGAGGCCAACGGCGATGACCTCGCCATGGCTCGGATTCACGGTGACCTGGACCTGCACGAAGCCTGGTCCGCGTCCCGGCGGGCCGAAGCCCTGATCCGCGGGCTGGGTTTTGCCGACGGGGATGCCGACCGCCCGGTGGCCTCCTTCTCCGGTGGCTGGCGGATCCGCCTGAACCTGGCCCAGGCCCTGATGAAGCCATCGGACCTGTTGCTGCTGGACGAACCCACCAACCACCTGGACCTGGACGCCTGCCTGTGGCTGGAGAACTGGCTGGCGGGTTATTCCGGTACCCTGCTGTTTATCTCCCACGACCGGGATTTCATGGACCGGGTGGCCACCCAGGTGATCCACTTCGATCGCAACAAGCTGGTGCAGTACACCGGTAACTACTCCGCCTTCGAGGACCAGCGCCGGGAGCGCCTGGCCCAGCAGCAGGCCAACTACGAGAAGCAGCAGGCCCGGGTGGCGGAGATCCAGCGCTTTATCGACCGTTTCCGGGCCAAGGCCACCAAGGCCCGGCAGGCCCAGAGCCGGGTCAAGGCCCTGGAGCGCATGGAGCAGATTGCGCCGGCCCATATCGACTCGCCCTTCAGCTTTACCTTCCCGGTGGCGGACAAGGTGTCCAACCCGTTGCTGGCCATCCGCAATGGCCAGGCTGGTCATGGAGAGGCGGTGATCCTGACGGGGCTGAACCTGACCCTGCTGCCTGGCAGCCGTATCGGCCTGCTGGGCCCCAATGGTGCCGGCAAGTCCACACTGATGGATGCCCTGCGGGGGGAAGCTACCCTGCTGGGCGGCGAGCGCACCGGCGGTGAGCACCTGGCCATCGGTTACTTTGCCCAGCACCAGCTCGAATCCCTGGACCTGGATGCCAGCCCGTTCCTGCACCTGCAGCGTCTGTCGCCGAGGGCCTCCGAGCAGAGCATCCGCAACTTCCTGGGGGGCTTTGATTTCCACGGTGATGAGGCCCTGTCGCCGATCCATTCCTTCTCCGGGGGCGAGAAGGCCCGGGTCGCCCTGGCGGTGATTGCCTGGCAGAAACCCAACCTGTTGCTGCTGGACGAGCCCACCAACCATCTGGATCTGGAGATGCGCCAGGCCCTGACCATGGCGCTGCAGAACTTTGACGGTGCCATGGTGGTGGTCTCCCACGACCGTCACCTGCTGCGGAACACGGTGGACGAGTTCTGGCTGGTGAACGATGGCTCGGTTACCGCTTATGAGGGTGATCTGGAGGATTACGAACGCTGGCTGGCGGACCGCCGTAAGGACGACGACCAGCCGCCGCGACGGGACAGTCAGGCCACGGTCATGGCCGCCGGTGCGGGACTCACCGCCGACCAGCGCAAGGCCCGCAAGCGGGAGCAGGCGGAACTGAGGCAACAACTCAGTCCCTGGAGGAAACAACTCGCCCGGGCAGAAAAGACCATGGAAACCAGCCAGGCCAGGCTGGCGGAGCTGGAGCAGGCGCTGTCCGACGCCTCCCTCTATGAGGAGACCAGCAAGGGCCGCCTCAGGGAGCTGCTGGCGGAGCAGGCCTCCACCAGGGCGGCCCTGGAAGAAGCGGAAGCCACCTGGCTGGAAACCGGTGAAAAGCTGGAGGAGTTGGAGGCCCAGCTCGAACGGTAACTCGCAGGGCGTGTGTCAGCGGGTCTGGATGACCAGGTCAAAGCCCTGTCGGGCGAGGTATTCCCGCTCGTTTTCGAAGTCCGCCAGGGTCAGCGGGCGCTCACTCAGCCAGTCTTCCTCGAAGGTGAGCTGCAGGCGTTTCCCGGAGGCCTGGGCCACAACCACCGGTGGGGCATCGTAGTTGCGTGCGTGTTGCAGCAGGACACCCAGGCGGACAAGCACGCACAGGCGTTTGAGTCGGGTGGCGTCGTCCGGGGAGAAATCCTCGAAGATCGAGGCGTTGAACTTGCGGCGGTGGCCGCGCACCAGGGTGGCCAGCTCCAGTTGGAATTGCTGGGTGAAGCCGGGCAGGTCGGAATAGCGCAACAGGTAGGCGCCATGCTTGTGGTACTGGCTGTGGGAAATGGTCAGGCCGATCTCGTGGAGCCGGGAGGCCCAGCGCAGCAGCTCCTCGTCCGCGAGCGTGTCGATATCCCAGTCCCGGCACACCGATTGCCAGAGGGCAATGGCGGAGGCTTCCACCGCCTCGCCGTGGCGCTGGTCCAGGTGATATCGCTCCTGCAGGGCGGTGATGGTGCGTTCCCGCACATCCTCGTGCTGGATCCGGCCCAGGATGTCGTACAACAGGCCCTCCCGCAGGGCTCCGTCGGCGTACGTCATGCTCTCGATACCCAGGGATTCGAACGCCGCCAGCAGAATGGCGAAGCCCGCTGGAAAGATGCTCTGGCGATCGGTGCGGACGCCCAGGTCCGCCAGCCGTCGCACATGGCCCATGTCGATCAGCCGCCGGCGAAGCTCCCGCATGCTCTTGAGGTCGATCTGTCCGTCGGTGATGCGCAGGTTGGACAGTACGCTGGCCACCGCCTTGATGGAGCCGGACGAGCCCACCGAGCTGTGCCAGCCCAGTTCCCGGTAACGGGAGCGGATGTTGAGCAGTTCCTGGGAAGCGTGGGTGACCGCCTGGTCCATCTGCCGGCGGCTGATCTTGCCGTCCGGGAAGTAGCGGTTGCGGAAGGACACACAGCCCATGTGAAGGCTTTCCAGGGCCTGGGTCTCGAAGCGCTCACCGATGATGAACTCGGTACTGCCGCCGCCGATGTCCACCACCAGCCGTCGCCCGGTATCATCGGACAGGGTGTGGGACACCCCCAGGTAGATCAGCCGCGCCTCTTCCCGGCCGGCAATGATCTCCACCGGGTAGCCCAGTACCTCCTCGGCCCGGGCGATAAACGAACTGGCATTGCGGGCCACCCTCAGGGCATTGGTGCCGACAATCTGCACCGCTTCCTGGGGCATGCCGCTAAGGCGCTGGGCAAACCGGCTCAGGCAGTCCAGGGCCCGTTGTTGTGCGTCTTCGGTGAGGTAGTTGTTCTCATCCAGTCCGGCACCAAGCTGGACCTTCTCGCCCATTTTCTCGAGGGTGCGTATTTCTCCGTGGACCTGACGGGCAACAACCATGTGGAAGCTGTTGGAGCCCATATCGATGGCTGCAAGCAGCTCGGGAGGATTGGCATTGTCTGAAGCCGTCACGTGTCTTGAAATCCTATTGCCAGCCTGTTTAGTGTCCCGTCTGGGTAATTCGTTAGCCTCAGTGGCTCAGTAGGTTAACGAATTACCCAGACGGGACACTAGTCGGCATTGCCCGTGGAACGTCGCTGCCGGTACTATAAGCGAAACGCGACGGGCCTGTCAGTAACGGGTAGTGACTCATACCTATACGCTTGCCAGAGCTTCACAGGTGGAGGAGAAATCGCGTAAAGTAATGAGCAACGTCATTTCATAACAGCCAACGTTTTATTCGCGGCGGTGTTGCCACCGTCAAAAGATCCAGAGCATCGGGCCGAGTCCTTCCCCTGGCTGGTGGGAGCCCGATGAAAGCACAGGAAACAGCAATGAGCGGAAATATCGTAAACGTAACCGACGATTCCTTTGACCAGGACGTTCTGGGCGCCGACACCCCCGTACTGGTGGACTACTGGGCGGAATGGTGTGGCCCGTGCAAGATGATTGCGCCGGTACTGGAAGAAATTGCCGAGGAGTATGAGGGCAAGCTCAAGGTCTGCAAGCTGAACATCGACGAGAACGAGCAGACGCCGCCCAAGTTCAACATCCGGGGCATTCCCACCCTGATGCTGTTCAAGAACGGCAACGTGGATGCCACCAAGGTGGGCGCGCTGTCCAAGAGCCAACTGGCCGCCTTCCTGGACAGCAACCTCTGATCGGTTGCTGGTCCCCGTGTACCGTCCGGTGAATTCGTGGATTTTCCGGACCGGACACCAGGCCGCCCCTGGACGTCAGGTTCACGGGCGGTTTTTTTATGGCTGACGGAAACCGCGCACCCCGCATCGCCGGCCTGATCCTGGCCGGTGGCGAAGGCCGCCGTATGGGTGGTGTCGACAAGGGCCTGGTGGACTGGGGGGGCCGTCCACTGGTGGCCTGGGTGCTGGATGCCATGGCGCCGGTCGTCTCGCCAATATGGATTAGCGCCAACCGGTCCCTGGAACCGTACCGTCACTACAGTCCCCAACTGGTCAGCGACCCGGAAGCGTTCCGGTGGCAGGGCCCCCTGGCCGGTTTGCTGGCGGGCCTGCGGGCTGCGGCGGAAGAGGGCGCCGATGCCGTGCTGGTGTCACCCTGCGATACCCCCAACGTGACCGCCGACCTTTTCCGCCAACTCCTGGACGCCTATCGCAACAATCCCGGTGAACCGGTCATTGCCCAGTGCGGGGATCGGCAGCATCCGTTGCACGGCGTCTACCCGGTCACCCCGGTGCCGATGCTGGAGCAGAGACTGGAAAACGGCGAGAGAAAGGTCATGGTCTTTGCCGAAGCGGCAGGGGCAAGACCGGTTATGGTCGGGCCGGAAAGGCTGTTGGATAACATCAACCGACTGGAGAGCTGAAGGCAATATCAGCAAACCAGAGAAAAGCAGCCAGTTGACCAGTCCCGGGGTGGGGAGGTCTTTCTGCCGGGAAAAGGTGTCTGAGCGTCGCGAGTTCTTTTCCCAGAAGAAAGGCCTCCCCGCCCCAGGATCAGCCCCCAAAGTCGGAAGGCTACGAGGACCAACGATCCCCAAGCTGAACATCCGCATCCTTCTGCTCCACCCAATGCTCACCCTCCTCGGTCAGTTCCTTCTTCCAGAAGGGCGCACTGGTCTTGAGGATATCCATCAGGAACTGGCAGGCGGCAAAGGCGTCTTCCCGGTGGGCGCTGGCGACCCCCACGAACACAATCTGGTCCGTCAGTTTCAGGGTGCCGACCCGGTGGATGACCCTTACGGACCGCAGGTTCCACCGCTCCCGTGCCTGGCGAATCAGGTCTTCGATAACCTGCTCGGTCATGCCGGGGTAGTGTTCCAGATACAGGCCGGTCACCCCGCTCAGGTCGCCGCTGTCCCGCACCAGCCCGGTAAAGGTGGCAATGGCGCCGGTACCGGCGCCGCTGTTACGCAGTCGGGCATATTCCCCTGATGGATCAAAATCTGCTTCACCTACGCGTACCTCATCGCCCATGGTCAGCCCCCTGTCACCGGCGGGAAGAAGGCCACCTCGTCCCCGGGGTGCACCGGGGTCCGCGGGTTGGCCATGGTCTGGTTCACGGCAATCATCACCGGCTGACCATCCACCAGTTGTTGCCAGGGGCCACCTCGACCGGCCAGTTGCGCCAGCAGGTCGCCGGCGGTCTGGGCACCGGTGCAGGGCAGGGTTTCGCAGTCGGTATCCAGCTCTTCCCGAAGACGCGCAAAGAAACGGATGGTGAGGGTATCGTCGGCCATGGTGCTACCCGAGCAGTTCGCTGAATGAGTAATAGTGAATGATATCACCCGTGGCAATGGTGGTGTTCTCGGGTACCACCGCCAGGCCATCGCCCCAGCAGGCGGAGCTGAGCACCCCGGAACTCTGGTTGGGGTAGGCGGTGATGGTTACGCCCTTGTCGCCCGGTTCTTTTCGTGCCCTCAGGAATTCCCGGCGAATGGACGGTTTATCCACCGGGAAGGCGGCTGGCAGCGGCTCGCCCAGGGGGCGGTAACGGTGGTTACCCTGGCACCGGCGGATATAGGGCATGCCCGCCACCAGGAAGGTCACCAGTACGGCGGCGGGATTGCCGGGCAAGCCCAGTACCGGTGTGCCGCCGATGGTCCCGAAGGCCAGGGGCTTACCAGGCTTGATGGCCAGCCGCCACAGGGACAGTTCGCCGGCCTCTTCCAGTACGGCACGGACATGGTCCTCCTCACCCACGGATACGCCACCGCTGGTGATAATGAGATCGGCCTTGTCCGCCGCGGCCTCCAGGCTGGCGCGGGTGGCCTCCCGGCGATCCCGGAGCGTTTCGCAAAGGGTAACCTCGCAGCCGGCTGCCTCCAGCAGGCCGTTCAGGGTGAAGCGATTGGTGTTGTAGATCTGGCCGGGTTGGAGCGGGCGGCCCGGTTCCACCAGTTCATCACCGGTGGAGAACACCGCCACTTTCAGGCGACGCAGTACCGTGACCTCGCCGATACCCATGGACCCCAGCAGCCCCATTTCCTGCGGGCGGATCGGTGTGCCGGCACTCAGGGCAATGGCTCCCTTCGACAGGTCCTGCCCCTGGCGACGGATATTCTGGCCAGTCTCTACCTCGGCCGTAATCGCGATACCGCCATCCTTCGACTCAGTCCGCTCCTGCATCACCACGGAATCCGCCCCGGCCGGGATCTCCGAGCCGGTAAAGATGCGCACCGCCGTATCGGGCTCCAGTACACCGGGTGCTTCCCCGGCGGCTACCCGGGCGGACACGGGAAGTACCGTATTCGCGGACAGGTCCGCAGCGCGTACGGCGTATCCGTCCACTGCACTGTTGTCCGCCGGAGGGACATCCGCCGGCACGGTGATATCTTCAGCGAGCACGCGGCCCAGGGTCCGGTGCAGGAGCAGGGTCTGGGTTTCCGTCACTGTACGGGCCCGGGCCATCAGGTGGTCCAGGGCGTCGTCGAGGGACGTCAGGTTCTGGCCTGCCATCAGTGCTGCGCCCTGTCGCCGATCTTTTCGTCAACCCGGTGCAGGGGGCGGTCCGGCTTACGTTGTACCAGTGCCGAGAAATTGCATGGTCCGTGGCGGCTGTCCAGTTGCGTACTGAGGATGCCTTCCCAGCCAGTGCGACAGGCACCGGTGGAGCCTGGCAGGCAGAAGATCACGGTGTGGTTGGCCAGGCCGCCGAAAGCCCGGGACTGGATGGTGGAGGTGCCGATATCCTGCTGGGACAGGCGCCGGAACTCCTCGCCAAAGCCGTCGATGGTCTTGTCCAGCAATGGCGCCACCGCTTCCGGGGTGCTGTCGCGTTCATGGAAGCCGGTGCCGCCGGTAATGATAATGGCATGGATCGCCGGGTCGGCAATCCAGCGGGCCATCAGGGCCCGTACCAGGTAGATGTCGTCGGGCAGCAGGCGCCGGGCCGCCAGCCGGTGCCCCGTCTCCAGCAACTGATCCTCCAGGTACTGCCCGGAGGTGTCCTCGCCCGGGCCCCGGGTGTCTGATACGGTCAGCAGGGCAATATTGAGAGGGGTCAGGTCACCGGTGGGTGTGCTGCTCATGGCGATCTCCGCGTCGAAAACTGTCTGTATGTGCCAAATAGGATGATGCACTACAGTATCCGTATTGGCGCCGGGCAAGGGAAGGGAATACCCCAACAGGAATAGGGGGCACGCGGGGTGTCACCGGGAATTCGTCGGGAATCAGGCGCCAAAGTTCAAAAACTGTTGAAAAACTGGTTGGTGGCACTTGACACGGGTGCGGGGTCTGGACGATTATCCTGTTTGCCTGGCGAACGGTTGTTCTCCCTGTCCCTGGCCTCAATACTTTTCCGGATTCCATCACTACCGGTTGCTCCATCTGGCCAGCATCAATATTTACTAGCGTTTTCTGATCAATCCGTTCAGGGGCTTTCCTGTCATCCCAACTATCGCTTACTTCCATTCCTGAAAATCAACAAACTATGAATCTTACTGAACTCAAGCAGAAGTCCATGCCCGAATTGCTCGATATTGCGCAGGAAATGGGCCTGGAAAACCTCGCCCGTTCGCGCAAGCAGGACGTGATTTTCACGATCCTGAAGAAGCATGCGAAGAGCGGCGAGGACATATATGGCGACGGCGTACTGGAAATCCTGCAGGACGGCTTCGGCTTCCTCCGGTCCGCTGATGCATCCTACCTGGCGGGCCCGGACGACATCTACGTGTCCCCGAGTCAGATCCGCCGCTTCAACCTCCGTACCGGCGACACCATCGCCGGCAAGATCCGGCCTCCGAAGGACGGCGAACGCTACTTCGCGTTGCTCAAGGTCAATGAGATCAACTTCGACAAGCCGGACAACGCCCGCAACAAGATTCTGTTTGAAAACCTGACGCCGCTGTTCCCGGAAGAGCGACTGATGCTCGAGGCGGGCAACGGCAGCACCGAAGACCTGACGTCCCGCGTGCTGGATCTCGTGGCCCCCATCGGCAAGGGCCAGCGCGGTCTGATTGTCTCCCCGCCCAAGGCCGGTAAGACGCTGCTGATGCAGGGCATTGCCCAGTCCATCACCCGTAACAACCCCGAGTGCCATGTGATGGTGCTGCTCATTGACGAGCGTCCGGAGGAAGTGACGGAGATGCAGCGTACCGTCCGTGGTGAAGTGATCGCCTCCACCTTCGACGAGCCGCCGGCCCGTCATGTGCAGGTGGCGGAAATGGTCATCGAGAAAGCCAAGCGCCTGGTGGAGCACAAGAAGGATGTGGTTATCCTGCTGGACTCCATCACCCGTCTGGCCCGGGCCTACAACACCGTGATTCCGTCCTCCGGCAAGGTGCTGACCGGTGGTGTGGACGCCCACGCCCTGGAAAAGCCCAAGCGCTTCTTCGGTGCTGCCCGTAACGTGGAAGAGGGTGGCAGCCTGACCATCCTGGCCACGGCGCTGGTGAATACCGGTTCCAAGATGGACGAGGTGATCTACGAGGAATTCAAGGGCACCGGTAACATGGAGGTGCACCTGGATCGCAAGATTGCCGAGAAGCGGGTTTACCCGGCCCTCAATATCCGTAGCTCCGGTACTCGCCGCGAAGACCTGCTGATGAGCGAAGCCGACATCCAGCGAATCTGGATCCTGCGTAAGCTGCTGCATTCCATGGACGACGACACCGCCGCCATCGAGTTCCTGCTGGACAAGCTCAAGGACACCAAGACCAACGACGAGTTCTTCCAGTCCATGAAGCGTCGCTGATCCCGGTCAGTGTGGGGGCTCCAGGCGCAGGAACTTGTGAAAGGGCCAGCACCGGGGAGCCCCTCCCCGGACACGCCGTTAGTACGTCCCTGTAGGCTCGGTTTTGCCATCCATGGCAAAATTTAACGGTCCGGGGAGGGGCTCCCCGGCACTGGCCACCAGCCCTATACGCGCACCTGTATTCAGGCAGTTGCTCGAGGTTTGCAGAACAAGCCGTCCCCCATCTTGTTCCATACTCCGCAATCAGCAGGCGCGACCGTACCAGAACCGGCTGACATCGCGGTGAGCAACCAACGGAGCCCGGCATGAAGTACAATGACCTGAGAGACTTCATCACCCAGTTGGAACAAATGGGTGAGCTGAAGCGTATTTCCGCCGAGGTGGACCCCCACCTGGAAATGACCGAAATTTGCGACCGTACCCTGCGGGCCGGCGGTCCGGCACTGTTGTTTGATAACCCGAAGGGCTATGACATGCCGGTGCTGGGCAACCTGTTCGGCACGCCCAAACGGGTGGCCATGGGCATGGGACAGGACAGTGTCACCGCGCTGCGGGACATCGGCAAACTGCTGGCCTACCTCAAGGAACCGGATCCCCCCAAGGGCTTCCGGGACGCCATCGAGAAGCTGCCCCTGTTCCGGCAGGTCATGCGGATGAACCCCAAGGTCCTGCGCTCCGCACCCTGCCAGGACGTGGTGATCGACAAGGACGACGTGGACCTGTCCACCATTCCGGTCCAGCAATGCTGGCCCGGGGATGCCGGTCCGCTGATCACCTGGCCCCTGGTGATCAGCCGCGGCCCCCACAAGGAACGGCAGAACCTGGGCATCTACCGGCAGCAGGTGATCGGAAGGAACCGCCTGATCATGCGCTGGCTCAGTCATCGCGGCGGCGCCCTGGACTTCCAGGAGTGGCAGCGGGCCCATCCGGGGGAACCCTTCCCCATCGCGGTGGCATTGGGTGCCGATCCGGCCACCATCCTGGGGGCGGTCACGCCGGTGCCGGACACCCTGTCGGAATACGCCTTTGCCGGGCTGCTTCGGGGCGGGCGCACGGAGCTGGTCAAGGCCGGCCTGAGTGACCTGCAGGTGCCCGCCAGTGCCGAGATTGTACTGGAAGGTTTTATCTATCCGGATGATACCGCGCCGGAAGGCCCCTTCGGCGACCACACCGGTTACTACAACGAAGTGGAGCAGTTCCCGGTGTTCACCGTGGAGCGAATCACCCATCGCAAGGACCCGATCTACCACAGCACCTACACTGGTCGGCCACCGGATGAGCCGGCCATCCTGGGCGTGGCGCTGAACGAAGTGTTCATTCCGATCCTGCAGAAGCAGTTCCCGGAAATCGTCGATTTCTACCTGCCGCCGGAAGGTTGCTCTTACCGGCTGGCGGTGGTGACCATGAAAAAACAGTATCCCGGCCACGCCAAGCGGGTGATGATGGGCGTGTGGTCCTTCCTGCGACAGTTCATGTACACCAAGTTCGTGATCGTGACCGATGACGACGTCAACGCCCGGGACTGGCACGACGTGATCTGGGCCATGACCACCCGCATGGACCCGCTGCGGGACACCACCATGGTGGAGAACACTCCCATCGACTACCTGGATTTCGCCTCGCCGGTATCGGGGCTGGGGTCCAAGATGGGGCTGGATGCCACCAGCAAATGGCCCGGTGAGACCGACCGGGAGTGGGGTACGCCCATCACCATGGACGACGAGGTGAAGCGCCGGGTGGACGAAAAGTGGGACAGCCTGGGGATTGAACTTCCCGGTCACCGCCCCGACTGATATGGCCACGGGTGTAAAACAGGCGCTACTGCAGCCCGCCGGATTGTCCTTTGACTGTCATTCCGCCGACGATTTGCTGACCGCCGCCGCCCGGGCCGGCATTGCCGTACCCGCCTCGTGCCGCAATGGTGTGTGTGAAATCTGCGAGGCTCGCCTGCTCTCGGGTAGCGCCCTCAATACCCGAAACCAACAGACCATCATGGTCGGTGAATCCCTGATGATGTGCCGCACCAAGGCACTCACCGACCTGGAACTGGAGATAGACGCCGTTATGGCCGCTGGACAGAACCCGCCCAAGACCTTTCAGGCCAAAGTCGCCGATGTACGTGCCATCAGTCACGATGTCTATCGTGTGGAGCTGCAACTGAACCGTCGCCGGGAGCTTTCCTTCCACGCCGGCCAGTATCTTTCCGTCAACCTGCCGGATACTGATCCCTGCTACTTTTCCATTGCCAGCAGCCCCCTGGCCCAGGCCGTCGAGCTGCATATCCAGGCGACGCCGGAGTGGGTCTCGGCCCAGAAGGTGATCGATGCCCTGATCCAGGGGCCGGAAGTGACGGTGGAGATGCCCCACGGCAAGGCCTGCCTGGCGGCCGCCCCCGAGAAGCCCCTGCTGTTCGTGGCGGCCGGCACTGGCTTTGCCCAGGTCAAGAGCATGGTGGACTACCTCCGCGAGACCCGTTTTGACCAGCCCGTGGTCCTGTACTGGGGCGTGCGCCGGCCAGAAGACATGTACCTGCGGGAACTGGCGGAAACCTGGCAGCGGGAGTGGGAGCCCTTCACCTTTGTGCCGGTGGTGGGGGATGACGAGGACAACGACTGGAGTGGCCACCATGACCAGTTGGTGGATGCGGTGCTGCGTTCCGGCTTCGACTGGCGGAACGTTCAGGTCATGGCCAGCGGCTCACCGGTCATGGTCTATACCCTGATGGATGCACTGGTGGGAGCTGGGTTGCCCGAAGGCGACTTCCATTCCGATGTGCTGGAGTACGCCCCTCGCTAGTGTCCCTTAACCTAAGTTCGCAGCATTTCAGAGGCTGTGTCAGGCGCTACTACTAGAGGCGCGTTCCGCCGCCGGCCCGTGCTGGTCGTGAAGGTGACTGGCCAGCGCCACGCCAGTCTCGTTCATGGTCAGGAAGGCCTCGTCGGCGCCGGCCTCGCGGATCTTCTCCGCTTCCTCCACAAAGCCGGTGTGTGCCACCACATGGCCGGTAAAGCCTTTCTTGCGCAGCATCCGTGCGGCAATGAGCTTGCCCTCCAGATCGCTCATGGCAAGGATTACCCCTTCCAGTTTCGGCATGTGCAGCCCCTCCCAGAAGGTGACATCCTCAGCGTCCGAAAACACCACGTTGCGCCCTTCGGCCGCATGCTTTTCGGCCTTGGCCGGGTCCGAGTCCAGCCCCATCACGTCCGGCTCGTATCGGGCCAGCTCGTCATAGGCGGCGGTACCGGTACGCCCCATACCCATCACCAGGAAACGGGTATTACCCAGTGAAATGGGTTGTTCGTCGGGATGGCGACGACTGCCCTCCAGTGGTGTCAGGCGATGAGCCAGGCGCTCGTAGATCGGGTGGGCCAGGCGATTGAGCGGGGCCGACACAATAAACGAGATGGAGACGGCAATGGCCAGTGGGACCAGCCAATCCGGCAGGGCCACGCTGGCGACGATCAGCCCGAACTCGCTGTAGTTGGTCAGTGCCAGGCTGGAAAGGAAGCTGCTGCGGGAGCGCAGCCGGAACAGCAGCAACACGAAGAAGAACAGGATGCCCTTGAGTGGCAGCACCAGGGTGGCCAGCAGGGCATAGCCCAGGGCTGTGCCATCCGGCAGGCCGGCGATGCCGATCTGCAGGAAGAACCCCACCAGGAAGACCTCCTTCACGCTCCACAGGGACTTGGACAACTCCTGGGCGCGGGGATGGCTGGCCAGCATGGCGCCAAAGATCAGCGCGCCCAGCTCCGAGCTCAGGCCGACCGCTTCGAAGCCGAGGCCGCCGATGACCAGCGCCAGCAGCAGCCCCAGCAGGACCAGCAGCTCGTCATGGCCGCTGACGTCCAGCAGGCGGTGAAGGAAAGGTCGCAGCAGGGGGAGCCCGAACACCACCAATGCCCAGGCGGAGGGCGTTTTGCCCGCCGCCACGCTCATTACTGCCAGGGCGATCAGGTCCTGCATAATCAGGATGCCGATAGCGACGCGACCGTGGAAAGCCCTTAACTCCCGCTTTGCCTCCAGTACCTTGGCTGCGAGCACCGTGCTCGAGAACGACAGGGCGATGGCCAGCAGGATAGCGGTTTTCCAGTCGAGCCCGGCGATGTAGTAGAGCCCGGGTGCGAAGATGGTGCAGGTAATACCAAAGTGCAGCAGGCTGCCACCAATGACTTCCGGGCTGATCACAGACTTGAGCTTCAGCTTGAGGCCCACGGTGAAAAGCAGCAGCAGGACACCCAGATGTGCGATATGAGCCAGGACGTCCGTGTCCTCCACCACCAGGGGAGTGAATTCCGACAGACCGCTGAGCACGAAGCCGGCCGCCAGGTAGCCCACCAGGGGTGGCAGGCCGATGCCCTTGACGAGCAGGCCCAGTGAAAAGGCAAAAGTGATCCAGAGGGCTTCTGACATGTAAAGGAAGGGTCCTGACTGAAAACTGGGCAGTGACTTACCTACCGAGTCTAGCGTGAACCACGGCCCGGTGCAGCCACCGGGCCTTGAGTCGGCTCAAGTTTCAGGTGGATTCCCGGGCAATGGCCCGGAAGGCGATGTCCTTTCGGTAGAAAGCGCCGTCCCAGTGGATGCGGGCCGCCAGTGCATAGGCACGTTGCTGGGCCTCGGTGACAGAGCCTCCCAGGGCCGTGGCGCAGAGGACGCGGCCACCGTTGGTAAGCACCTGCTCACCCTGCATACGGGTGCCGGCGTGGAAGACCTTCTCGCCTTCGGTTTCCTGCTCCGGCAGGCCGGTAATGGCGTCGCCCTTGTTGTAGCTGCCCGGGTAGCCGCCCGCAGCCAGGACAATGCCAACGGAAGCGCGGTCATCCCAACGGGAGTCGCACTGATCAAGCCTGCCATCGATAGCGGCGTTACACAGCTCAACCAGGTCGGACTGCATGCGCAGCATGATGGGCTGGGTTTCCGGATCGCCGAAGCGGCAGTTGAACTCGATCACCTTGGGGGCGCCGGCAGCGTCGATCATCAGGCCGGCGTACAGGAACCCCTTGTAGGGGCGCCCTTCCGCTGCCATGCCACGAACGGTGGGATAGATCACCTCGTCCATGATGCGCTGGTGTACATTGGCGGTGACCACCGGTGCCGGGGAATAGGCGCCCATGCCGCCGGTGTTGGGGCCGGTATCACCATCGCCCACTCTTTTGTGGTCCTGGGAGGTGGCCATGGGCAGTACGTTCTCTCCGTCCACCATGACAATGAAGCTGGCTTCTTCGCCATCCAGGAATTCCTCGACCACCACGCGGCTGCCGGCGTCGCCGAAGGCATTGCCGGCGAGCATGTCGCGCACGGCCTCTTCGGCCTCTTCCAGGGTCATGGCTACGATCACGCCCTTACCCGCGGCCAGGCCATCGGCCTTGATCACGATGGGCGCGCCCTGTTCACGGACATAGGCCAGTGCCTGGTCCACCTCGGTGAAGTTGGCGTAGGCGGCGGTGGGAATCTTCTGGCGGTCCAGGAAGTCCTTGGTGAAGGCCTTGGAGCCTTCCAGTTGCGCCGCGCCTTCAGTGGGCCCAAACACCCGCAGGTTGCGGGCTTCGAACCGGTCGACGATGCCCGCGACCAAGGGCGCCTCCGGGCCGACGATGGTCAGGCCCACCTCGTGGGTGGCGGCAAAGTCCGCCAGGGCGTCCAGGTCCATCACGTCGATGGAGACGTTCTCCAGGCGAGGCTCCAGGGCGGTGCCGGCGTTGCCCGGGGCCACGAACACCCGGTCGGCGTCCGGTGACTGGGCGGCTTTCCAGGCCAGGGCGTGTTCACGTCCGCCGCTGCCGATGATCAGGATATTCATCTTGTTGTGTCCTCTGGCTGAAACCTTGTGTGGCGGAAATGATTAGTGGCGGAAATGACGCATGCCGGTGAAGACCATGGCAATGCCGTGTTCGTTGGCGGCGTCGATCACTTCCTGGTCGCGCATGGAGCCGCCGGGCTGGATGACGGCGGTGATGCCCGCCGCAGCGGCGGCGTCGATACCGTCCCGGAACGGGAAGAAGGCGTCAGAGGCCATCACCGAGCCCTTCACTTCCAGGTTTTCGTCTGCGGCCTTGATGCCGGCGATCTTCGCGCTGTAGACCCGGCTCATCTGGCCGGCGCCGATGCCAATGGTGCGACCGGCGCGGGCATAGACGATGGCGTTGGACTTGACGTACTTGGCCACTTCCCAGGCAAACAGCATGTCATTGAGCTCGTCCTCGGAGGGCTGGCGGTTGGTGACCACCTTGACGTCATCCATGGATACCATACCCAGGTCACGGTCCTGTACCAGCAGACCGCCGGTGACTCGCTTGTAGTCCATGGCTTTCGCCCGTTCACCATCGAACTCGCCGCAGGCCAGCAGGCGTACATTCTTCTTGGCGGCCACCAGTTCCACGGCCTCCGGGGCAATGGTGGGGGCGATGATCACTTCCACGAACTGGCGGTCGATAATGGCCTGGGCGGTTTCGCTGTCCAGCTCACGGTTGAAGGCGATGATGCCGCCGAAGGCAGAGGTGGGGTCGGTGGCAAAGGCCAGGTCGTAGGCCTGGCGGATGTCGGCACCGATGGCCACGCCGCAGGGGTTGGCGTGCTTGACGATAACACAGGCCGGGTCGGCAAAGGGCTTGACGCATTCCAGGGCGGCGTCGGTGTCGGCGACGTTGTTGAACGACAGTGCCTTACCCTGGAGCTGTTTCGCGGTGGCCACCGAGGCTTCCTTCGGGTGGCGTTCGGCATAGAACGCGGCGCGCTGATGTGGGTTCTCGCCGTAGCGCATGTCCTGGACCTTCACGTACTGGGCATTGAAGGTGCGGGGGAAGTCCGCGTTGTCGTTGTCCGGTGTGCGTCCACCCAGGTAGTTGGCGATGGCACCGTCGTAACCGGCGGTATGTTCAAAAGCTTTGACCGCCAGGTCGAAACGGGTGGCGTGAGTGAGGTGGCCGTCATTGTCAGCCAGTTCCTTCAGCACCCGGCTGTAGTCGGAGGCGTTGACCACGATGGCCACGTCGTTATGGTTCTTGGCGGCGGCACGGACCATGGTGGGGCCGCCGATATCGATGTTCTCGATGGCAGTGGCCAGGTCGCAGTCCGGGTTGGCGACGGTTTCCTCGAAGGGGTAGAGGTTGACCACCACCATGTCGATGGGGTTGATGCCATGGTCGCCCATGACCCCGTCGTCGGTGCCCCGGCGTCCGAGGATGCCGCCGTGGATCTTCGGATGCAGGGTTTTGACCCGACCATCCATCATTTCCGGGAAGCCGGTGTAGTCGCTGACTTCGGTGACGGGCACCTGGTTTTCCTTCAGCAGCCGGAAGGTGCCACCGGTGGAGAGGAGTTCAACGCCGGCGTCGGCCAGCTTGCGACCGAACTCCACAATGCCGGTCTTGTCGGAAACGCTGATCAGGGCGCGACGAACAGGGGTGCTAGACGGGTGTGCCATTTTCGATGCCTTCTTGAAACAGGAAAGGCCTCGCGAAGGATGTCCGGGAGGCCTTGGGATGACGAACGGATTATAGCAGACCGTACTGCTTGAGCTTCTTCCGCAGCGTGCCGCGGTTCAGCCCGAGCATGGTGGACGCCTTGGTCTGGTTGTTGCGAGTGTACTTCATCACCTGTTCCAGAAGGGGCGCTTCCACTTCCGACAGCACCAGCTGGTAGACCTCGGTGACGGGGGCACCGTCGAGTTGGGCAAAGTAGTTCTTCAGGGCCACTTCAACGCTGTCACGCAGGGTCACGGAGTTGCCCGTGCTGCTGACCGTCTGAAGGGTGGGCTGGTCGTCGTTGGCGGAAGACGCCAGGTTGTCGTTTGCCAGGGTTTCAGCGCTCATGCTGCGAATACCTCTCCATTTCGTAAGGCTGCAAAATACTGTTGGATACTGTCGGACTGTGCCTGGGCACACTCCAGCGTATTGAAACGCTTTCTGAACTGTTTGCCGGCATCGTGGGACTGCAGGTACCAGCCCACATGCTTGCGGGCGATGCGTACGCCCATGGGGTCACCGTAGAACTGGTGCAGTTGCTCCAGGTGCTCCAGCAGGATGCTCTCCACCTCATCCAGCGGCGGTGGCGCTACCGGTTCGCCAGTGGCCAGGAAGTGGTGGATCTCATGGAAGATCCACGGTCGCCCCTGGGCCGCCCGGCCGATCAGCAGGCCGTCGGCACCGGTATGCCGGAGCACCTCCTGCGCCTTCTGCGGCGAGGTGATGTCGCCGTTGGCGAATACCGGAATGCCCACGGCGGACTTCACCTCGGCGATGGTGTCGTACTCGGCGTCGCCCTTGTAGGCATCGGCCCGCGTGCGGCCATGCACCGCCAGGGCCTGGATGCCGGCATCCTCGGCCATGCGGGCGATGGTGACGGCATTGCGGTTGTCCCGGTCCCAGCCGGTGCGCATCTTCAGGGTCACCGGAACCTCCACCGCCTGGACGACGGCGTGGAGGATCTCCTTTACCAGTGCCTCGTCCCGCATCAGGGCGGAGCCGGCCGCCTTGTTGCAGACCTTTTTCGCCGGGCAGCCCATGTTGATGTCGATGATCTGGGCGCCGTGGGCGGCGTTCATGCGGGCGGCGTTGGCCAGCATGTCGGCGTCACCGCCGGCAATCTGGACCGACCGGGGTTCCGGCTCGCCGGTATGGTCCAGGCGCAGGCGCGATTTTCGAGTATGCCACAGGGACGAGTCGGCAATCACCATCTCGGACACGGCCAGCCCCGCCCCCATGCGCCGGCAGAGTAGCCGGAACGGGCGGTCTGTCACGCCGGCCATGGGCGCGACCACCAGGGAGTTGGGCAGGGTGTAGGGCCCGATCTTCACCGTGGGCAGCATACGTCAGTGTCCGTCGTCGGTTACCAGCGTTCCGTCTGAAACTACCATACCTCACCGGCGGACTCCGGCGGGGAGTCGGTCAGTTCGGGGCGGTAAATTCAGGGGGCGACAATGATACCGCCAGGGGCAAGGGTATTGAAGGCCGGGAGCATGGAAAAAATTGATTATTTTTCGTTCTGTCTGGTTGACTTTCAGGCAGCCTGCTGTCCCTGAACCGGTACAGGATCAGACTGCCTCAGGAGTCGTTACGGCGGTTAACAAAGCGCAGGTTATAGTTAACCGCGTCCCGGCCCGGGTCGCGGATGCTGATGGCGATGCGGACCGGCGTCCCCGGGGGCATGGCCTCCAGGTCGGTGCCGTCCCCGGCCAGGTAGTCTTCCGGCGGAAACACGCTCTGTGCCACCACGTCGCCGTTCAGGTTGGAGAAGGTCAGGGCGATGGACGGGAACGGCTGCTCGAATTCGGCCTGGTTGATGATTACCGCATCCACCAGCAGGGCACTGCGGTTCTCCGGATCCGTGCGTACCACCAGCTTGCGGCTCTGGATGCGGTCCATGGCCACCAGCGGTTCCAGTTCGCAGCCGGCATACTCACAGGCCTGCTCATACCAGGGCCGGAGTTCGGGGATTGCCGCCAGGCGGTCAAACTGGAACCAGGCCACCTGGGACACCAGGCCGCCAATCAGGGCCAGGATGACCAGGGTCCACAGCCAGCCACGCAGGCTGCCTCCGCGGGTGGGCTGCACCGCCACCGGTTCCCGGGATAGCTGCTCATAGGGTGACAGGTCATCCAGCGGCGGGAAGGTGCCACCGGTAACGCCATCCTGCTGACGGCCCGGTCCCGCCGGAGCCTCGTTGGGAGGTGGTGCAGCGGTGATCTCGGTCATTTCCAGGTCGTCGGTGGAATATGGCGTGGCATGATGGTCTCGGTCAGGCACCTCAGCCGGGTTGCCCCGCTCCGGCTCTGTTTCCGGGCGTGTGGGGTAGGTCGGTGGTTCCTGCGGGGTTTCCGGTCCGGTTCCATGATCGGGGGAGCGGGATTTGGTGCGAGCGGGGGTGGTATCGGGCAACTCCTCCTGGAGCATGGCCTCGGCCCAGCTTTCGTCCACCTCGCTGTCCTCGTCCTCATCCATGGGATCCAGGCTGCCGTCGTGGATGCCAGCATCCCGGAAGCTGTCGCTGAGCTCGTCGTCGGCGAAGCTGGTCTTCTGGCCGGCATAGTGGCCTTCGGCGGCATCTTCTTCGGGGTTGTCCTGGAAGATCAGGTCGTCTTCCGGCGCCGAGGCACTGAAACTCTCATGGGTTTCGGCGGTATCGGGAGCGGTGTCCGGCCCCTCGCCGGAATCGGCATGAGAGCGTGCATCGAACACTTCCATGCAGTGGCCACAACGCACCCTGCCGTTGGCTATACTGAGCTGTCCATCGGTTACCCGAAAGCGGGTATCGCAGTGCGGGCAGCGGGTCAACAGACTGGAGGTATCGGCCATCCCTAAATCCTGTAAGGTGTCAGACTCTCAGCAGTTTAGCGACACGGGTGTCGTTCGTCATCCGTCAATCCGGCGACCTGTGAGGCGTATCCACTCTTCGCGTTGTTCCGGCTCATCCATGACAAACCAGGGCTCGTAGGCGGCCATCACTTCGCGGGCCTGCTGGGCCAGGATGCCGGACAGTACCAGGTGGCCACCGGGCCTGACCTTGCCCGCCAGCGTGGGTGCCAGTTCCACCAGTGGTCCGGCGAGGATGTTGGCCAGCAGGATATCCGCGCGGGTGTCCGGATCGTCCCCTGGCAGGTACAGGTCCAGACGACGGTCTTCCACCTGGTTGCGACGGGCGTTGTCGCGGCTGGCCTCCAGGGCCTGAGCATCGGTGTCGACGCCAATGGCATGGTCGGCACCCAGCAACAGGGCCGCCAGGGCCAGGATGCCGGAGCCGCAGCCATAGTCGATGACCTGCGTGCCTTCCACCCGGGCGCCGTCCAGCCACTCCAGGCACAGGGCCGTGGTGGGGTGGGTGCCGGTGCCGAAGGCCAGGCCCGGGTCCAGAAGCAGGTTGGCGGCATCGGGGGCGGGGGCGTCATGCCAGCTGGGGACAATCCACAGGCGCTCGCCGAACTTCAGAGGCTTGAAATCGTCCATCCAGGCCCGTTCCCAGTCCTTGTCCTCCACCAGGGTGACCTCAATGCCGGGTAACTCCTGCTGGGTCTGCTGGTGCCACGCATCGCGGATATCGGCACAGATGCGTTCGATATCCTGGTCGGCATCGAACAGGCCGGTCACCCGGGTGTCGCTCCACAGGGGCGTTGTGCCCGGGTCCGGTTCGAAGATGGGCTGGTCGGCGGCATCTTCCATGGAGACGGCATCGGCGCCCATCTCCATGAGAAGATCTTCCAGCTGATCCGCGTTATCCGGATCAGCCGGGATCTGCAGTTGGATCCAGGGCATGTCAGTCCCGCATCAGCTTTTCGAGGTAATGGATGGTGAAATCCACGCTCTTGAAGCCGCCGTCCCGCACCAGGTTACGGTGCAGGGGCTGATTGGTCTTGATGCCTTCCACGACCAGCTCGTCCAGGGCATTTTTCATGCGCCGGCGGGCGATTTCCCGGTCGTCGCCCCAGGTGATCAGCTTGGCCACCAGGGAGTCGTAGTAGGGCGGAACCGTGTAGCCGCTGTACAGGTGGGAGTCCACGCGGATGCCGTTGCCGCCGGGGGCGTGGAAATGCTTCACCTTGCCGGGGCTGGGCACGAAGGTTTTCGGGTCTTCGGCGTTGATCCGGCACTCCAGGGCATGACCGGAAATGCGGATGTCATCCTGGCTGTATTGCAGGGGCAGACCGCTGGCGATACGAAGCTGCTCGCGGACGATATCGACACCGGTCACCATCTCGGAGACCGGGTGCTCCACCTGGACCCGGGTGTTCATCTCGATGAAGTAGAAGGCACCGTCCTGGTACAGGAACTCGAAGGTGCCGGCACCCACGTAGCCGATTTCCTTGCAGGCGTCGACACAGGCCTTCAGGGTCTTTTCCCGGGCTTCCGGGTCAATGTTCGGCGCCGGGGCTTCTTCCAGAACCTTCTGATGACGGCGCTGCATCGAGCAGTCCCGGTCCCCCAGGTGGATAACATTGCCGTGGGTGTCCGCCAGCACCTGGACTTCCACGTGGCGCGGGCGCTCCAGATATTTCTCCAGGTACACGGTGGCGTCGCCGAAGGAGTTCCTGGCCTCACTCTGGGTGACCTGGATACCCTTGAGCAGAGCGGCTTCGGAGTGAACCACCTGCATGCCACGGCCTCCACCACCGGAGGCGGCCTTGATAATCACCGGGTAGCCGATTTCACGGGCGATGCGTAGCGTCCGTTCATCGTCGTTGTCGATGGGGCCGTCGGAGCCGGGTACGGTGGGCACACCGGCCTTTATCATCGCGTTGATGGCGGAGACCTTGTTGCCCATCAGGCGGATGGTGTCCGCCCGGGGGCCGATAAAGGTAAAGCCGCTTTTCTCCACCTGCTCGGCGAAGTCGGCGTTCTCGGCCAGGAAGCCGTAGCCCGGGTGGATGCCGACGCTGTCGGTCACTTCCGCCGCGCTGATGATGGTGGGAATGTTCAGGTAGCTGTCGGAGGCGCTGTTGGGGCCGATGCAGACGGACTCATCCGCCAGTCGCACATGCATCAGGTCGCGGTCGACCTGGGAGTGCACGGCAACCGTCCGGATGCCCAGCTCCTTGCAGGCCCTGAGCACCCGCAGGGCAATCTCGCCGCGGTTGGCGATCAGAACTTTTTCAATCATGGCCATGATGTCGTGTCACCTGTTGCTCAGGAAATGATTACCAGTGGCTGGTCGAATTCCACGGGCTGACCGTTTTCCACCAGAATCTCGGAAACGGTACCGCTCTTGTCGGCTTCGATCTGGTTCATCATCTTCATGGCTTCGACGATGCAGACAACATCCCCGGCCTTGACGGTCTGGCCAACTTCAACGAAGGCGGCAGCGCTTGGGGATGGCGCACGGTAGAAGGTGCCGACCATGGGCGATTTCACGGCATGGCCCTTGGGTGCCTCGGGTTCAGCCGGCGCGGCTTCCGGCGCAGCCTGCGGCGCCGGGGCGGCTGCCTGGGGCTGGGGTGCCGGCATGGGTTGCGCGGCGTAGGTTACACCGGCGTGCTCGCGACGGCGGGAAATACGAACGGAATCGTCACCCTCCTGAATCTCCAGTTCTTCAACATCGGATTCCTCGAGGAGTTCGATCAGCTTCTTGATTTTGCGAATATCCATGGTGTTTAACGTCCCGTCTTATCGGTATCAGTTGGAGTTGATTCTTCGCAGGGCGGCGTCAAGCGCCAGGTCGTATCCCTGACTGCCAAGACCGCAGATAACGCCGTCGGCGATATCGGAAAAAAAGGAATGGTGCCGGAAGGGCTCCCGGGAGTGCACGTTGGACAGGTGCACCTCGATGAACGGAATGCCCGAGGCCAGTACCGCGTCCCTCAGGGCCACACTGGTGTGGGTGAAGGCCGCAGGATTAAAAATCAGGTAGTCGATGCCCTCTGCCCGGGCATCGTGGAGTCGCTCGATCAGTTCATATTCGGCATTGGATTGCAGGTGCAGCAGGTGGTGGCCACGATCGGATGCGGTGGCATGCAGCCGGTCATTGATGTCCTGGAGGGTTTCATGACCATAGACGTCAGGCTCGCGGACGCCGAGCATATTCAGGTTGGGCCCGTGGAGAACGAGTATGGTGGCCATGTTCAGTCTTGCCTTGCTGGTGTTTTGTAAAAATGCCGTATTTTGTCGAATTTTGTGCCCATAATGCGTCTTGAACGCTGTTGGTTCAACAGTTTTTGACAAACGACCGTATGAATTCCGGGCCGCGGGCAGGATTCGTTGCGTCTTGCGCCATATTCTCGATGTTGGCGGGAGATCCGTCCATAAGACGATGGTTTCATCGACGAAAGGAGAAAAATGCCAGCCAGTTCGCAGCGCGCGGATGACGGTTACGCAACGGACTCCGATGCCGGGGTTCCCTCCTCCCTTACTATAGGTCAGAGGGAACGTGACGTGTCGTAATCCTCGGCTCCGATCACGCAGTTGCGGCCTGATGCCTTGGCCTGGTACAGGGCCTGGTCGGCCCGTTCGCAGAAGGCGGATGCCGCTTCCCCCCGCCAGTGGGCGACCCCGCAACTGAAGGTGACGTGGAATTCCCGGTCGCCCGCGGACTGGGTGAGTTCCGAAAAGCGTTCCCGGATATCGTTGATCACCGCACGGGCGTCGCTTTCCCGGGTGTCAGGCATAATGATGGCAAACTCCTCGCCACCGTAACGACCGATATGGTCGGTCTTGCGCAGCCGCTGCTTCAGGAACATGGACAGCGCCCGCAGGATGCGGTCGCCGATGGGGTGGCCGAAGGTGTCGTTCACCTTCTTGAAATAGTCCACGTCAATCATGGCGAAGCACAGGGGCTGATCCTTCTGCTGCGCCTTCATGATTTCCTGTTCCAGCAGGTACAGGGTGTGGGTGTGGTTGTACAGGCCGGTAAGGCTGTCGCGAATCATCAGGGCCAGCAATGAGCGGGCCCGTCGTCCCCGGTTGTGGATAGTGGCCACCAGGTGCTTGGGGTCGATGGGCTTGGTCAGGAAGTCGTCGCCCCCCAGGCTCATGGCATGGAGCTGCTTCTGGACGTCGTCCTCGGCGGACAGGTAGATAATGGGAACGCTGTGGAAACGGTCCTGCTGGCGGATCACCCGGGCGATTTCCATGCCGGTGCAGCCGGGCATGTACATGTCCAGGATGATGATTTCCGGGTTGAACTCTTCCAGCGCCATGATGATCTGCATCGGGTCGGTGATGATGTGGGCGGTCATGCCCGCCTTCTTGAGCACCGTTTCCATGAACTTGGCCTGGGCCCGGGAATCGTCCAGCACCAGTACCCGGTAGGGTTCCACCGCGTTGTTGTGGGTGTAGGTCTCGATCTTCTCGATCAGTTGGCCCGGATCCACCGCCGGGTAGAAGAATTCTTCGCCGCCACAGCGGGATGCCCGCAGGCGGGTTTCGATGGTGCCGTCCTCATCACTGACGAAGATGATGGGGATGGGGGTGTCGTGGCGCTGCTGCAGGGTCTCGACCGTGGCCAGGCCGCTGTCCGGCTCGCCCCCGAAGGCGATATCCATGAGGATGGTTTCCGGTTTGTGCAGGCCACAGGCGTCCATCAGGCCTTCGGGGGTGTCGAAGGCCTCCGCCCGGAAGCCGAAAAACTCCAGTTGCCGGACCAGTCGGGTTGCCAGCTCGTTACTGCTCAGGGCCACGTAGATCGGGGTTTTGCGATAGACCCGGGGAGGTTCGCTGCTCTGGCGGTCGGATCGGCGCTGGGTGCTCTGTTCCAGGGATATGACCGCTTCCCGGAGGGCCTGTATGGCGTCGCTGTCCGGCGCCTGTCCCTCCGGCCATTGCCGGATGGCGTTCATGATGGCCTTGCCGGCCTCCACGTAGGCGGTCATTTCAAAGCGGCCGGCATAACGCGCGAGCTTGTCTGCGGCGGAATAGAGGTCATCGCGGAAAGGCGCCGAGGCTGCCGGGTCGGCATGGATTTTCTGCCAGGTGTCCAGCACGACCCGGGCCTGGTTGGTCACCCGTCGGGCGAAGTGCTGGCGCAGTTTTTCTTTTTGGGACTCGTCAGTCATGGTGTTGTCAGTCTGTCCTGATTTTTCTGGAATGCCGAAAAGAACCGCACCGAGCCTCCCTGGCGGAAGAATCGGCCTGTTTTTCTGGCTCCTTTGCCATGGAATGCAGGATGTCTCTGTTGCTGCAGTCTATAGTGTTTGTAACCGAAGACGCAGGCAGCGAACTGTAAATCTTTGTGAACCTGAGACCTGGGTACGATCCAGGCCGGGAATTTGGTGGCTAAAACGTTCCAAGCCCAAGGTATGGCACGGATGCAGCAGGAAAGCCAAAAGAACCGTCCAGACCGCGCCGTGACACTGCGCACCCTGTTGCTGATCTTCACCGGCGGCCTGGTGTTGCTGTTGCTGGTGGTCAGCATGTCGATCAGTTTCAGTCGATTCCACCACTACCTGGTGGAGGAACTGGAGGGCCGGACCCGGGATGCGGCCACTGCCATCGGGCTGTCCCTGTCCAATGCCGTTGATGCCACTGACACCGTGGCGGTGAGCTCCCTGATCGACTCGGTATTCGATAGTGGAGAGTACCTGGTGGTGGAGTTTCTGGACCACGATGGCAGCCAGGTGGCCGGCCGCTCCCAGGCCCTGACCGATCTGGATGTGCCGTTGTGGTTCGTGCGCGCCGTTGATCTGCCCCGGCCGGTGGGTACGGCGTCCGTTATGAGCGGCTGGCAGTGGTTGGGAGAGGTGCGGGTGGTGGGCCACCCGGGCAATGCCTACCAGGACCTGTGGCGGATAACCCAGTGGCTGACCCTGGCCTCCGTGGCGATTGGTGTTGTTGCCATACTGGTGCTCTATTTTCTGCTGGGACGGCTGTTGCGTCCGTTGCAGGCCCTGGAGCTACAGGCCAGGGCTATCGGTCGCCGGGATTTCCGTATGCGTACCCATGTCCGTTCGACCCGTGAAGTGAACGAGGTCACCGGGGCCATGAACCAGATGACTGATGACCTGGAGCAGCTGTTTGCGGGCCAGGCGGCACTGATTGCCCACCTCCGCAAGCTGAACAACGAGGATGCCCTGACCGGCCTGGCCAGCCGCAGTGCCTTTGACCAGCGGCTGGCGGTGGAAGCTGTCACCGAGGAAGGTCGCCGCCCGGGGGGGCTGATACTGGTGCAGATAACCGGCTTTGCCGACTTTAACCAGAGGGCAGGGCGGCTGGAGGCCGATGCCCTGTTGGTGCGGCTGTCGAAAGATTTGCATGAGTTTGTGGATATTCATGCCGGCAGTTTTGCCGGTCGGCGCAGTGGTGCCGAGTTTGCCCTCTTCATTCCTGGTGGGGCGCCGGCCGATGCCCTGATCTGGGGGCGGGAGCTGGTGGATGCCCTGCAGTCCATCTGTGCCGAGTTTGCCGGTGAGGGCAGCGATGCCCTGGTGGAAATGGCGGTCCACGGTGGTGTGGCCGGCACCGGTGAAGGGATCTCGGTGCGGACCCTGTTCGAATATGCGGATGCCGCCCTCCGGCGCGCTCAGACCGAGGGCGTGCCCCATTGTGAGCTGGCGGACAGCGGTGCCGATGTCCATCACGGTGCCGAAGACTGGCGGCGATTGCTGGAACATGCCCTGGACCGGGAGGCAGTGTGGTTGTGGGAGCAGCCGGTCATGACCGCAGCGACCGGTTCCCCGCTATACCATCAGGTGTTCTCCCGTCTACTGATCGAACGGGACTGGGTGCGTGGTAATGTCTTTGCGCCCCTGGCCGAGCGCTTCGGGCTGATCGGAAGGCTGGATCTGATGGTGCTCCAGCGGGCACTGCAGAGGCTGAGGGAGGACCCCACGGTGGAAATCGGGTTCTCACTGGGAGCTTCCTCCGTGGTGTTGCCGGGGGTTCCGGAGCGTATCCTGGAACTGGCCGGGGCGGCCGGCACCGATATGCGACGGCTCTGGATCGGTGTTCCGGAACAGGCATTGCACTACCATCGGCAGGAGGCCCAGACTTTTATCCGGCAGCTACGGCGGACCGGTGCTCGCCTGCTGGTGGATCGTTTCGGGGTGGGGGGGATCCCCTTCAGTTACCTGAAGAATCTGTCTATCCAGGCGTTGCGTATTGATTCCAGCTTTATCCATGGTATTGATCGGCACGATGAAAACCGCTTCTACCTGGAATCCGTGATCACCATCGCCCATGGTCGTGGTGTGAAGGTGCTGGCCGCCGGCGTGGAAACGGAGTCGGAATGGCAGGTCCTCCAGTCCATCGGCATTGATGGGGCCACCGGCTATCACCTGGGCAGGCCGGGCCCGGTTGGCGATCCGCCAACCAGTTAAGCTACTGGCGGCGTTGCATAAATCTGACAAATCATTCATCTTTGAGACCGGCTTCCGGTTTATCGGCAAAGGACAGGCGCATATGTTTAACCGACTCAAATCCGTTTTCTCCGGTAGCGGATCCGGCTACCAGGGTTCATCGGCCAGCTCCGGAAAATCCCGCCCCATCGGCAGGATTATTGCAGTTGTGGTGTTGCTCTACCTGCTGGTCACCATCATCCTGGGCATGATCTGGAGCAGTGAGCCGGATACGTTCTCCGTGCGTGAACATACCCGCACCGTGGCGCAGGACATGGGACGGGAGCCGGTCACCGGCTTCGCCACCACGGCGACCATGATCCGGGTCGCAGAGACCCTGCTGGATAAACCCGGTGGTTACATCTCCAACGATATCTTTCCCCCGGGGCTGTGGATGGACAATATGCCGGCCTGGGAATACGGCGTACTGGTTCAGCTCCGGGACCTGTCCCGGGCCATGCGCCAGAACATCAGCCGCTCCCAGAGCCAGTCCGCGGAAGATCCGGACCTGACGGTGGCGGAGCCCCAGTTCCACTTCAACAGCGACAGTTGGGCGCTGCCCTCCACCGAGGGCGAATATCGCCGTGGCATCCGGGCACTGGAAAGCTACCTTGACCGTCTGTCCGCCCCGGAGGGCCCGGAGGCGCACTTCTACGCCCGTGCCGATAACCTGAACAACTGGCTGGCGGATCTGGAGACCCGTCTGGGCAGCCTGTCACGGACCCTGAGTGAAAGCGTCGGCAAGCCGGAGGTCACCGAGGCCCTGGCCGGTATCGACGACCTTGACCCGTTAAAAGAGGAAGAGCGGGGGGCGGATGTGAAGACTCCCTGGACCCAGATCGACAACGTGTTCTACGAGGCTCGTGGTACCTCCTGGGCCCTGCTGCATATCTTCCGGGCCATTGAGGTGGATTTCCGCAAGGTGCTGATGGATAAGAATGCCCAGGCCAGCGTGCGGCAGATCATTATCGAACTGGAGGAATCCCAGGCCCAGATGTGGAGCCCCGTCATCCTGAACGGCAGCGGTTTCGGGGTGCTGGCCAACCACTCCCTGACCATGGCGGCGTACCTGGCGAGGGCCAACTCGGCCATCTCGGATCTGCGGGAGCTGCTGTCCCAGGGGTAGGGCGTGGCTGATCGTCAGACACAAAAAAAACCGGGCCCTTGAGCCCGGTTTTCTGTTTCAGGGCGAGATCACTTGCCCTGGTAGTTGGCCACGGAATCCTCGATGGCCTTGCGGGCGGCATCGGCGTTGGCCCAGTCCTGGACCTTCACCCACTTGCCGGGCTCCAGGGTCTTGTAGTTCTCGAAGAAATGCTGGATCTGGTCCCGCAGCAGTTGCGGCAGGTCGTCGACATCCTTGATGTCGGTGTAGGCCTTGGTGAGCTTGTCATGGGGAACGGCCACCAGCTTGGCGTCGCCGCCGGCTTCGTCTTCCATGTTCAGGATGCCCACCGGGCGGCAGCGGATAACCGAGCCGGGTTGCACCGGGTACGGGGTGACTACCAGTACGTCCAGGGGGTCGCCGTCATCCGCCAGGGTGTGGGGGATGAAGCCGTAGTTGGCCGGGTAGAACATGGGAGCGGTCATGAAGCGGTCCACCATGACGGCGCCCATGTCCTTGTCGATCTCGTACTTGACCGGCGAGCTGTTGGCCGGGATCTCGATGGCCACGTAGATGTCTTCGGGCGGGTTCTTGCCGGCCGGGATATGATCAAAGTTCATGGCGGTTCCTTTTCTGCGGTAATTGGAGTAACTCGGAAAAAGTGCGCGCTATTATACGGGCAAGCGGCCACATCCGAAACTCAACCAACGTCGGGTGAGTTGCCCGTCCGTAACGTTGGCCTATGCCGGCCGCTCGATGGTCCGCACGCCGTCGCTCGTGCCAAGCAGCAGCAGGTCCGCAGGCCGGCGGGCAAACAGGCCGTTGGTGACCACGCCGACAATCTGGTTGAGGCGCTCTTCCATCTCGATGGGGCGCGACAGGTCCATGTGGTGGATGTCGATGATGATGTTGCCATTATCGGTAGTGACCCCCTCCCGGTAGACAGGGTCGCCGCCCAGCTTGACGATCTCGCGACCGACGTGGCTGCGGGCCATGGGAATCACCTCCACCGGCAGCGGGAAGTCACCGAGGATGTCCACTCGCTTGGAGTCGTCGGCAATGCAGATAAAGGTCCGGGCCACGGCGGCGACGATTTTTTCCCGGGTCAGCGCGGCGCCCCCGCCCTTGATCAGTTCCAGGTGATCGTTGGTCTCGTCGGCGCCGTCCACATAGAATTCCAGCTCGTTGACGCTGTTCAGGTCGTACACCGGAATGCCGTGCTGCTTCAGCCGTTCGGCCGTGGCATCGGAACTGGCCACGGCGCCGTCGAAGTCATTGCGGATGTCGGCCAGGTAGTCGATAAAGAAATTGGCGGTGCTGCCCGTGCCCACGCCGATCACGCTGTCCCGGTCCAGGCGGGGGGCAACATGATCCAGGGCGGCCCTGGCCACCGCCTGCTTGAGTTCGTCCTGCGTCATGCTGGCCTCCGGTTAGGTCGTCATTGGTCGTAAAAGGAAGGCGCCTGGGCGGCGCGAGACGACGTATTATACCCTTCCTGCGGAGCCCAGTTATAGACGCGGACCGTGCAAACTTTCTACACTGTGCGTTTGCCTCGCACACCGGGGCGGTCAATGCCCAGACGGAACACTAGCCCAATCACCCAGAACTGGACTCCAGCACCATGCCGCAACGCTACATCAAAAAGATTCTTGATGCGCGGGTATACGATGTGGCCATCGAATCCCCGCTGACCGAAGCACGCAGTCTCACCAAACGCCTGGGCAATAACATCCTGCTCAAGCGTGAAGACCTGCAGCCGGTGTTTTCCTTCAAGATTCGTGGTGCTTACAACCGGATTGCCCAGCTCTCCGATGAGCAGAAGGCAAAAGGCGTGATTTGCGCCTCAGCCGGCAACCATGCCCAGGGCGTGGCGCTGGCGTCGAAGAAGCTGGGCATCAAGGCGGTCATCGTCATGCCCCAGACCACACCGGACATCAAGGTGAAGTCGGTGCGGGACCGGGGCGCGAAGGTGGTGCTCCGGGGCGATGCCTTCGATGAGGCCGCCGCCCATGCCCAGGAACTGATTGCCAAACACGGTTACACCTATATCCCGCCCTATGACGACCCGGACGTGATCGCCGGCCAGGGCACCGTGGCCATGGAGCTCATGTGGCAATGCTCCCATAACCTGCATGCGGTGTTCATCCCCGTGGGCGGTGGTGGCCTGATTGCCGGCATGGCGGCCTATATCAAGTACCTGCGCCCGGAGATCCGGGTGATCGGGGTGGAGCCGGCGGATTCCAACTGCCTGCAGGCGGCCATGGCGGCCGGTGAGCGGGTGGTGCTGGACCAGGTGGGCATCTTCGCCGACGGTGTCGCCGTGAAACAGATCGGGGAAGCGCCCTGGGAGATCTGCAAGGACCATGTGGATGAGGTGATCACCGTCAGCACCGACGAGATCTGCGCGGCCATCAAGGATATCTTCGAGGATACCCGTTCCATCTGCGAGCCTGCCGGGGCCCTGTCCGTGGCCGGTATCAAGAAGTACGTGGAGCGGGAACAACTGGAAGGGGAGAACCTGGCGGGTATCCTCAGTGGTGCCAACATGAACTTCGACCGGTTGCGCTACATCTCCGAACGCACTGAGATCGGGGAGAAGCGTGAGGCCATCCTGGCGGTGACCATCCCCGAGAAGCCGGGGGCGTTCAAGACTTTCATCAACGCTCTGCACAAGCGCAACATCACCGAGTTCAATTACCGCTACTCCGACCCGGAATCCGCCAGCATCTTCGTGGGCATCCAGATCCAGGCCGGCGGCCATGGCCGCGAGGACCTGGTGCAGAGTCTGCGGGAAACCGGCTACCAGGTGATGGACCTCACCGACAGTGACCTGGCCAAGCAGCACATCCGGCATATGGTGGGTGGTCATGCGCCGTCGGTGCATAACGAGAAGGTGTTCCAGTTCCAGTTCCCCGAACGCCCTGGCGCACTGCTGAAGTTCCTGCTGTCCCTGGGAACACGCTGGAACATTTCCATGTTCCACTACCGCAACCACGGCGCTGCTTACAGCCGGGTCCTCATGGGGGCCCAGGTGGAGGACGGGGAGTTGGCGGACTTCGAGGCCATGCTGGACCAGGTGGGATTCAGCTACACCAACGAGACCGACAACGAGGCTTATCGCCTGTTCCTGGGGGCGGGCAACGGGCACTGATCGCCTGTCAGGATGTCTTTCCAGGGTGCCTCCGGGTTACGCCGTGTTACCAAAGGTAATGCGGCGGCCCATAGCCTTTACAAATTTTAATTATAAAAAATTGTAAATGGCCAGATACGTGTTACGCTTTTTGTCAATTCTGGGAAACGGCAACATCCAGCTGTTTTTGAAAGCAAAGTGATCGTTTTAAACGAAAATAACAAGCGGCAGGGGTTACCAATGGAGGAGAAGCAATGAGGCGCAGGCCGGATACACTTCGGACGGTCGTCCTGTTATTTTTCATTGGGTTGGCGGTGACCGGATTAACATCACTCCAGGCGTCGGAGGATGAGCCTCGCGCGGTGCCCGCCGATATCAGTTCCCAGGGCCAGTGGTTTCAGGCCCAGCGCAGTCAGGATCCGCGCAACGAAGGCTGAGTCAGCCGGTCCGGACTATCCTTCTGTCCGTTACTACCGCATCCAGCGGCACATCCCAGGGCTCCGTCGGCAGCCTTTCTACCCGTTGCAGTTCGTGAGCCAGCCCGATCAGGGTGGGGCGCAGCCGTGGGCGCACCCGGGTAAAGGCCAGGGTGCGGTCATAGAATCCCCCGCCCATCCCCAGGCGCCCGCCCTGTTCATCGAATCCCACCAGGGGCATCAGGATCACATCCAGCGACCAGGCCGGTCGTATCAGGCGATGATGGAATACCGGCTCCGGGATGCCGAAGCGGTTGGGCGCCATAGGTGTGTGGTCGTCATAGCGGCAGAAAGCCAGTTGCCCGGAATGTATGGGATGCAGGACCGGCAGGTAGAAGTGAACCCCCCGACGACGGCTTTGCTCCATGAACGTCCGCGGATCGATTTCGCCGTCATTGGGCAGGTAGAGCGCAATGTTGTGGGCACCCATGACCCTGGGGTGTCGGCGCAGGGCGTTAGCCAGGTTGATGGCGGCGAGGGTCTGTTGCTCGGGGTTGAGCGCCCGCCTGGCGTCACGGAGGTTCCGTCTGAGGGCCTTACGGTCCCTGGCGGATTCCGGCTCGAATTCTGAGAGATTCTGGAACGTGTGACTCACGATGGGTCAGGGATCAGGTGGAATAAGCTTCCCGGGCTGCCGTTATCGGATGTGGCCCTTGAACCCAAAGTTCAAGGTGGTGGCCGCTGTGACACATTAGGCTTTCCCCTTCGCGGGGGACTTGCTCACAATGCCCTGAAGTAGCCACCTGGGTGTTGCGCATCGGCTCGAGGACGTATCCGACCAGCGAACAGCCCAGGAAGTTGGCTTCATTATACGGGCATTGGCCGGGGCCTTTGCAACCGCCGTGTGTGACTTTTCGGTTACTCGGTGCCTTGACTGTTCCCGGGGCCGGGGTGCGAGCCGCCCAGGGCCATGTCCAGTTTGTCGTCCATCGAGCGGAGCACCTGGTCCGCAGCCCCGGAGACATTGCTGTCCTCCAGCAATTCGTGGGTGATGTTGAGGGCGGCCATGACTGCAATGCGCTCGGTGCCCAGGACTTTACCCGTCGTGCGGATTTCCCGCATCTTGCTGTCCAGGTGGCGGGCGGCCCGGCGCAGGGCATCCTGTTGGTCCTCAGGGCAGGCAACCAGGTAGTCCTTGTCGAGGATGGTGACTTCAACCGTGGTGGGGGATCTAGACATCAGTGGTGCTCCAGGGCTCTGAGCCGGCCGATCATGGCTTCAATCCGGTTCTTGGCCTGGTCGTTGCGCTGGAGTAGCTGGGCCCGTTCCCGGTTCCATTCGTCCTGAAGCTCCCTCATGGCAGCGTTGTCCTGCTCCAGTTTGCGACAGCGCTCGATCAGGCGGTCCAGTTTCTCCGCCATGGCCTGCAATTCTGACTGTTCCATAGACATTCCGGTACTTGGCGGGGCCGTCTGACACCGGCGGCCCCTTTCGGTCTTACAGTTCGCGGTCTGGCACTCTGGTTTGTAATGGCCCGGGTCGGCAAGGACCCTAGTGTGCCGTGCGGTTAATTCGCTGACCTACTGCGTGACGCTGGGGCCTCTGGCCAAGGCGCCAGTCCGCCGGTGTGGTGGTTCCACATCAAGGGCTGGCAACACCGGCCAGAGGCCCCAGCGTCGCGCCCTTCGGGAGCCACTGAGAGCGTTGATAGCCGCGTTGCGCCGGCTCGACTTGGAACCACCAAACCTTCGCCACCGCGCCTTGCTCTCAACGCTCTCAGTGGCCCAGTAGATCAGCGAATTAACCGCACGGCACACTGGCCACCGTGGCGACCGCCTGCAATCACTATAAGTGGGCGATGGGAAAGGGTCAATTTGCCAGTCTGTCATCTTGCTGTGACTCCTGTCCCAACCTGGTAAGTCGGCGCCACACGTCTGGCAATCACCCGGCACCAGGGGGCGGAGACGACGGGCTAGCTTGTCATATCCTCCGTGGCTCCCCATCCACCCGGACGGCTGCCCATTCGCCAGGCCCTGACGGCGGGTATCAGCCCCACCAGCAGCCCGGCCACAGGCACCGCCGCCAGCAGGCCCCATTCCGCCAGTGTGGGTGGCCGCAAGGCGATGGCCACGCCCCACACTTCCAGCAGCCAGGGGGCGAGGATGGCCATGGCCAGGTACCACAGGCCGCTGGCCAGCACCGCCGCCAGCAGGGCCAGCCCGGTACACTCCAGCAGGTAAAGGCCGGCAATCAGGGCAGGGGAGGCGCCGTTGGCCCTCAGTACCGCAATTTCCTGGTGACGGTGGGATTGCAGGGTCAGTAGCACGGTGACCAGTCCCGCCAGGCTGGTGACCACCACGAAGGTGGTGATACCCAGCAGGATGAACTCGAACTGGCCCAGCACCTGCCAGAGCTGTGACAGGGCAACACCGGGCAGGATCGCGGACAGGGGTTCCGCTGACATCTGGTTGATATCCCGTTGGATGCGGAAGGTGAGGATCTGTCGTTCCACGCCGGCGAGGGCCGCAGTGATGGTCTGTGGTGTCAGGCCGCGCTCACGGGCGGCATCGGCGGACAGTGTCCGGCCCGGCGAGGGCACACCGGCCTCCCAGCCCACATGGATGGCCTCCAGTCCCTCCAGGCTGACATAGACGCCCCGGTCCACCGGCGTGCCGGTGGGCGCCAGGACGCCGCTGACCCGGAACGGGTGCTGGTCGTGGCTGACAAAGCTGGTACGTCCGCCGCCATGGGACAGGATGACCTCGTCGCCGATACCGTGTTCGAGTTTGCGGGCCACCTGGGATCCGAGCACCACATCGAACAGGTCGCTGAACCATTGGCCTTCGTCCATGGCCAGGGCCTGTTCATCCCCGTACTGGTAATGTTCCAGGAAGCGCCGGTCGGTGCCTACCACCCGGTAACCCTGGTAGCTGTCTCCCAGCGATAGAGGGACCAGCCAGTCGATGCGCTGATCCTGTTCAAGATCCTGGAAGGTTGACCAGCGCAGGTTGTTGGTGGCATGGCCAATGTGGAACACGGAGTAGAGCAACAGGTTCAGTTCTCCGCTGCGGGCGCCGATGATCAGGTCGGTGCCGGACACCGATTGGTTGAAGGACTGGCGGACCTCGGTGCGCAGGTATTGCACGCCCAGCAGCAGGGTGACACTCAGAGTCAGAGTCAGGGTGACCAGCAGCAGGACCCGGCGGCGGTGCCAGAGGCTGGCGGCCGCCAGTGACAGGGCGAGGGGCAGTCTCATGGCTGCACCTCCCCGCCGGCGGCCAGCTCCAGGTGATAAGGGAAGTGGGCCGCAAGCCCGGGGTCATGGCTGACGAAGACGACGCTGGTGCCATGGTCGGCCGCCCGTGCCAGCAGGAGGTCGATAAACCGGTCGCGGTTATCTGTATCCAGGGCGGAGGTGGGCTCGTCCGCCAGGATCAGTGGCGGCGCGCCGATAAGCGCCCGGGCTGCGGCCACCCGTTGTTGCTGGCCGGTGCTCAGGGCCGCGGGTTTGCGCCCCAGGCTGTCATCGGGCAGGTCCAGTGCCCGCAACAGGCGTCGGGCGGTGTCTTCGGGGTGTCCGGCATTCCGCCACCGGGTGGTGGAGAGGCGACATGGCAGCGTGACGTTGTCCAGGGCACTGAGGTAGGGCACCAGGTTGAACTGCTGGAAGATAACGCCGGTGCAGTCGGCCCGCAGTCGGTCCCGGGCGCCGCCGCCCAGCCGTTTCAAGTCCTGGCCGTGGACTTCAATGTGCCCGTCCACCGCTCGGTTGAGGCCGCTCAGAAGGCTGAGCAGGGTGCTCTTGCCGCTGCCGCTGGGGCCGCGGATAAACAGGTGGTCCCCCGCCTGCAGCCGGATGTCTGGAAAGTGGAGGCTGCCACCCTGGTCGGGCCAGTGCCAGCTCAGGTTTGTCGTATGAATCACCATGGTCTGATCGTGCCTGTGATGGATGTCCGGAGTATCGGGCTATGGGAGCTGTAGTGTGCGTCAAAATGGTAATCGTCGTAGTCTGTGAAGCCGATTCGGGTCGTGGCATGATAACCTGAATCATCGTGACCGGCCCCGGCTATCGTCCGTCAGGTGCCTCCCCGAATACCTGGAGACCATCAATGTCCATAACATCCCTTCGTGCGCCGACAAAACAGGTCCTGGTGGCCTGCCTGTTGGTGATGATCGCCAGCACCAGCCTTGCCGACGAACAATGGCGCGAGCTGGACTGGCTGGAACTGATGCCCGAGGAGGATCTGCGACTGCTTGAGAACCTGCCGGAGGTGGAGCATGAGGGCAGTGGCCCCGCCGCATTGCCGGATGAGATCCTCACCGGTCGGGTGGTGCCGGAAATGGATGGCACCCGCGCCAGGATCCCCGGCTTCGTGGTACCCCTGAAGACGGTGGGTGATCAGCGCATTGTCGAATTCTTCCTGGTGCCCTACTACGGTGCCTGCATCCACGTGCCGCCACCGCCGCCGAACCAGATTATCCATGTGACCTACAAGCCCGGCTTCACCCTGAACGCCCTCTACGAACCTGTCTGGGTCCAGGGCACCCTGAAGACGGAGTCGGTGGAGAACGATATCGGTGCCGCCTCCTATACCCTTATCAGCGAGAACGTGGAGCCCTACGAGGGCTGATGGGCCGACGCGACGGGATCCAAGGTTCCGTCACGCCGCCCCATGGTTTGTCCCGGTCAGTGGTCGAGATGGATCTCGTCCTCCCCCGCGTGCAGCTCGGTATGCCCTTGGCCGCCGGAACCCAGCCAGTCCACGGACAGGTGTTCGATACCGGGGAACCGGGTCATCAGGGAGGTGGCCAGGGGATCGGTCAGTTCGCTGTCGCACTCGATTCTCTGGGTGACTTCGAAATCGCTGTGGTTACCCTCTTCTTCGTGCTCGTGCTCGTGCTCGTGCTCGTGCTCGTGCTCGTGCTCGTGCTCGTGCTCGTGCTCACCCTCAACGCCCCCCTTGTGATGGATGCTGCCAGCGGTCACGGTGCAATCGTTGCTGGTGGTCTGCACCAGCGGATTCGCGGTCAGCCACTCCCGGGTTTCCATGACCGCGGCTTCCTGTTCGGCGTTCTTTGGCTTGTGCTCGAACCCCAGCAGGTTGGCTGCCGGTGATTGCAGGATCAGTTCGGCGGTCCGGCCATCGACAGCGACCTGGAGTTTTGCATCGCCATGGACATGGGCCTGTTGATGGTGCCCGTGCTCGTCACCAGTAGCGGTAGTAGCAAACCCCGCGCAGGCCAGGGCGAGCAGGGAGGCTCTGTAGATGCCTGGAGTAGCCATGGAATTGATCTCCTTTTGATATGTTATAACGTAAGTTACCTGAATCCGTTGCCAGGTCAAGCATGATGTCTTTCGGCGGATGGATATGCCGCTGCCACGGCGGAAATGCTAGGATTGGAGACCCATTCAACTGACAGGTACAGCGACTTCATGACCGACAACGCAGAACCCGGTGCCAGCGCTGGTGATTTCGAGGGCTGGGCGAACCTGTTTACCCGCTGCCGGGCGTTCAGTCATCCCTCCGAGCTACACGGCGGACTCTGTGGCCGGCTTGCCGCCGGCGCCCGCCTGAACCAGCAGCAATGGCTGGAAGTGGTATGCGAGCATATCGGCATCGCGCCGGAAACCCTGGAACAGGGCGACGACCTGCCGGCGGAACTGCCGGAGTTCATGGCCGAGGCCTACCAGCAGACCCTGGACCAGTTGCGGGCCTCTGACATGGCCTTCGAGCCCCTGCTGCCGGAAGATGACTATGCGTTCGAGCAACGCCTGCAGGCCCTGGCGGCCTGGGTGCGTGGCTTCCTCGAGGGCATGGCGCTGGCGGCCGGCGAGAAACTGGGTCAGGCTCCGGATGAGATCCGGGAACTGATCGAGGACATGGTGGCCATCAGTCAGGTGGAAGAATCCGATGAGGGTGACGAGGCAGCGGAAGTGCAGCTTATCGACATTACCGAGTACGTCCGCCTGGGCGTGATTTCCGTATTCACGGAATTCAATCCCCCGGAGCCGCCGACACCTTCCGCAGGCCAGACCCTGCACTGAGTTTGATGATCAGGAGACCCTATGAGCCCGTGGATTCCGATGAGTGAACACGCCGAGCGCCGTCGCCGGCTGATGGATGTGATGGCAAAGGACAGCATTGCCATCCTGCCCGCGGCCCCGGAACGCACCCGCAACCGGGATGTGCTCTACCCGTTCCGGCAGGACAGTGACTTCCAGTACCTGACCGGTTTCAATGAGCCGGAAGCCGTGGTGGTGCTGATTCCCGGCCGCGAACATGGTGAATCGGTACTGTTCTGCCGTGAACGGAACCCGGAGAAGGAGCAGTGGGACGGTTCCATTACCGGCCCGGAAGGGGCGATTGAAACCTACGGGCTGGACGACGCTTTTCCCATCGCGGATATCGACGACATCCTGCCGGGGATGATCGAGGGCCGCAGCCGGGTATACTATCCCCTGGGCCGCGACCAGGCCTTCGATGCCCGGGTTATGGACTGGGTCAAGCTGATCCGCAGCAAGGTGCGGGCGGGTGCCCAGCCCCCCGGCGAGTTCGTGGCTCTGGAGCACCTGCTCCACGACCTGCGCCTGTACAAGAGCCCGAAGGAAATCAAGGTCATGGCCGAGGCCGGCCGAATCAGTGCCGAGGCCCACTGCCGGGCCATGAAACGGGCCCGTAAGGGGGGCTACGAGTACCAGCTCGAGGCGGAGCTGATCCACACCTTCATGGAGCACGGTGCCCGTAATACCGCCTATCCCTCCATCGTGGGCAGCGGCGCCAATGCCTGCGTGCTGCACTACATCGAGAACAGTGCGCCGCTGCGGGAAGGGGACCTGGTACTGATTGACGCCGGTTGCGAGGTGGACTGCTACGCCTCCGACATCACCCGTACCTTCCCGGTCAGTGGTCGCTTCAGCGAGGCCCAGCGGGCCATCTATGAAGTGGTGCTGGAGGCCCAGTACGCCGCCATCGACGCGGTGCAGCCCGGCCACCACTGGAACATGCCCCACGAGGCGGCGCTGGAAGTGCTGACCGAGGGGCTGATCGATCTGGGTATCATAGAGGGGCCTCTGACCCGGGCCCTGGAGACGGAAGCCTACCGCCCCTTCTTCATGCACCGCACCGGCCACTGGCTGGGCATGGATGTCCACGATGTGGGCGACTACAAGGTGGGCGACGCCTGGCGGGTGCTGGAACCGGGCATGGTGATGACCGTGGAGCCGGGGCTCTACATCGCTCCGGATAACATGGATGTGGACCCGAAGTGGCGGGGCATTGGCGTGCGCATCGAGGACGATGTGGTGGTCACCAAAGAGGGCTGCAAGGTGCTTACGGACGCGGTGCCCAAGAACATCGCCGAGGTGGAAGCCTTAATGGCGGAATGACCCGGACAGGTGGCTGACATGCAGGCGTGGGACACGGACATACTGATTGCCGGTGGTGGACTGGCGGGGGCGACCCTGGCCCTGGCCATCTGCCGGCTGGTGCCCGGCTACCGCGTGACCGTGGTGGAGGCTTTCCCCCTGTCCGGTGACCCCGCCCCCAGCGACTACCAGCCCAGCTACGATGCCCGCTCCACGGCCCTGTCCTGGGGCTCCCGCCAGATCTTCGAACGCCTGGGCCTGTGGTCGTCCATCAGTGGGCAGGCGGCGGCTATCCGGCATATCCACGTCTCCGAGAGAGGCCGTTTCGGCGTTACCCGCCTGGATGCATCGGAGCACCAGCAGCCGGCATTGGGTTATGTCGCCGACAACCGCTGGCTGGGCCTGTGCCTGATGGAGTCCCTGGCACGGCAGCCGAACATCCGCTGGCTGGCACCGGCCCGGGCCGAGGGCGTGACCAGCCTGCGGGGCGGCGTGCGCGTGGCGATCCGGCAGGATGGCGAGGAACGCGGCCTCACCAGCCGTTGCCTGGTGGTGGCGGACGGAGGCCGTTCCGGCTTGAGGGAGGCCCTGGGGATCGGCATCCGGCAGGAGGATTACGGCCAGTCCGCGCTGATCGCCAATGTCAGTACCGAACAGCCCCACCAGGGCATCGCCTGGGAGCGCTTCACCGAGCGGGGGCCCATGGCCCTGCTGCCACAGGTGGGCGGTCCGGAGGACGGTCATCGCTCCGCCCTGGTATGGACCCTGTCGCCGGACGACCTGGATGACGTGCTGGCCCTGGACGAGGCTGGCCGTTGTGCCTGTCTGCAGCGGGTATTCGGCTGGCGCCTGGGGCGGTTCACCCGGTTTGGTGAGAGCCACCATTATCCCCTGGCGCTGACCACCGCCAACGAGTGCATTCGTCCCGGTGTGGCCCTGGTGGGCAATGCTGCCCATGCCCTCCATCCGGTGGCCGGGCAGGGGTTCAACCTGGCCCTGCGGGGGCTGATGGCGCTGGTGGATGCCTTCCGGTATGCCCACGACAACGACCTGTCCCCGGGGGATCTGCGGGTGCTGGAGCGTTACCGGCGGCAGCATGCCCCGGATCAGCGGCAGACCATCGGGTTCTCCGATTCCCTGGTGCGCCTGTTTGGTGGCGGCTACCCTGCCCTGGGGCCGGCCCGCAACGCCGGACTGGCGGGGCTGGACATCATGCCCGGTGCCAAGCAGTGGTTTGCCCGACAGGCCATGGGGATGGTGACGGGGGGCACGCCCAGGCAGCCATCGGACCGCGACCGGGAGCATTGGCAATGAGTGATTTTGATATTGTCGTGGTTGGTGGTGGCATGACCGGAAGCGCCCTGGCCCTTGGGGCCGCTCAACAGGGCTGGCGGGTCGCGCTGGTGGAAGCCGCGCCGGTGGCGAAACTGGTGGAGTCGCCATTACCGGCCCGCACGGTGGATGATTTCGAGCCCCGGGTCAGTGCCATCTCCGTGGCCAGCCAGCGCTTGCTGGAGCGCCTCGGGGCCTGGCAGCGGGCGACGCAATCCCGCCATTGCCCCTACATCGCCATGAATGTCTGGGACGGTGAGGCCATCGGCCGCATCCGTTTCGACGCCGCCGAGCTGGGGGTGCCTGCCCTGGGCACCATCATCGAGAACCGTCACCTGGTCCGCAGCCTGTTCGAGGCGGTCCGGGACTGCGACCTTACCTGCCTGGATGGCCAGTCGGTGGATGCCCTGGAACAGGACGGGGAAGGCTGGCAACTGACCCTGTCCGGTGGCGAGAAGTTTACCGCCTCCCTGGTGGTGGGCGCCGACGGTGGCCATTCCCGTATCCGCCAGTGGGTGGGCCTGCCCACCCGGGAGTGGGACTATGACCAGGAAGCCATCGTCTGCACCGTGCAGGCCGCGCAGTCCCACCAGCACACCGCCTGGCAGCGTTTTACCGCCACCGGGCCCCTGGCCTTCCTGCCGCTGCAGCCTGACCCTGGTGAAGAGGGTGAGCAGGGCGAACGGTTCTGCTCCATTGTCTGGTCCCAGGATACGCCGGAGGCCCGCCGCCTGCTGGCCCTGGATGCCGATGCCTTCATGGCGGAGCTGACCAGTGCCCTGGAGGGACGACTGGGCCCCGTGGAAGCCGTCTCCCGCCGCTTCTCGTTCCCCCTGCGGCAGCGTCACAGCAAGCAGTACGTTCAGCCAGGTCTGGCCCTGGTGGGGGATGCGGCCCACACCATCCATCCCCTGGCGGGGCAGGGGGCCAATCTCGGGTATGGCGATGTCTCAGCCCTGCTGGCGGAACTGGAAACCGCCTTCCAGCGAGGGCAGTCACCGGGCGACCTGCTGCTCCTCCAGCGCTACCAGCGCCGACGCAAGGGTGAGAACCTGTCGATGATGGCCGCCATGGAAGGATTCAGACAACTCTTTGCCCGGGATGAACTGCCACTGAAATGGCTGCGCAGCACCGGCATGCGCTGGCTGGACCGGGCTACTCCGCTCAAGAACCGGGTAGCCGCACAGGCAATGGGGCTGTGACCGGTTCGCCAGAGTAACCGTGGGCAAAAGCCATTACATTCGTCCCGGGACGCTATATAGTGCCCGATAGTTTTCACTGTCCCGGAAGTTGTTGAATAGGAGTCCTATGCCATGGCCGGCGCCAGCCTGCTTACCCTGCTTGATGATATCAGTGTCGTTCTTGACGACGTTTCGGTGATGACCAAGGTGGCGGCCAAGAAAACCGCCGGTGTCCTGGGGGATGACCTGGCCCTGAACGCCCAGCAGGTGACCGGCGTCAGGCCGGCCCGGGAGCTGCCAGTGGTGTGGGCGGTGGCGAAGGGCTCGGCCATCAACAAGGTGATCCTGGTACCCCTGGCCCTGGTCATCAGTTATTTCCTGCCATGGCTGATCACGCCCCTGCTGATGCTGGGGGGCGCCTTCCTCTGTTATGAGGGCTTCGAGAAGCTGGTCCACAAGTGGCTGCACCGGGAACAGGAGGAGGCCCATCGTGAGGACCTGCGACAGGCCATGGCGGACCCGCAGAAGGACCTCAAGGCGCTGGAGAAGGACAAAATCAAGGGGGCCATCCGCACCGACTTTATCCTCTCCGCCGAGATCATCGCCATCACCCTGGGCACCGTGAGTGCCGAGCCCATCACAATGCAACTGGCGGTACTGGTGGTAATTGCGGTGGCGGTGACGGTGGGCGTGTATGGCCTGGTGGCGGCCATCGTCAAACTGGATGATCTGGGCGTGCACCTTACAGAGCGCAAGTCGTCATTCTCCCAGTCAATGGGGGCAGGTATCCTGCGGGCCGCCCCCTGGTTGATGAAAGCCCTGTCCATCGTCGGTACCGCCGCCATGTTCCTGGTGGGCGGCGGCATCCTGGTGCACGGTATCCATCCACTGTACGAATGGATCCGTGAGTTCACCGCCGGCCTGGGTTCCATAATGGCGACCGTGGGCCCGATGTTGATTGATGGCCTGATTGGGGTGCTGGCCGGGGCGGTGCTGGTGGCGGTGATATCCGGGGTCCAGCGGTTGAGAGCCTGATTCTGTCCGGGGTATCGACCTCACCGTCGGTGGCCGGATACCCTCGTTATCTGTGTTGTGTTGCGTATAATGAGAACCGTTTTCACCAGGATTGCCGGTACTCATACTGGGTTCATGCCGGAGCCTGAACGAACCACGGTGCGGATACCTCATGACGATTCCTGCCCTTGCTCCCCTGTTTATCGGGGATTTCGAATACTATCGGGATATGCTGGTTCTGCCGGGCCAGGACCAGCGCCCGGGCATACCGGCCAGGGACCTGATTTCCGGCGACGGCCTGTCGTGGCTGCTGTCCGAGTATCGACGATCCCAGTCCGGTGATGACGATCGGGCCCTGCTGTCACTCTGGTCCCGGTATTACTTCGTGAAACTCACGGTGCCGGTGGTCGCCGCCAATCTGGTGCTGGGGCGGGAGTTGCCGGTTGCCCTCGACCGTATCGAGGTCATCCTGGGCGAAGGTGGGGTGCCGGAGGCCTTCCGCCTGCCAGACGAAGGGCACCCCTTCGAGGTGTCTCCGGAGGGGCCGTTCGAGCGTTTCCGGGAATTGCTGGAGGGCAACTTCGAGCCGCTGATCGAGGGCTGGTGCAGCCAGGTCAAGCTGTCACGTCGGGTGCTTTGGAACAACGCCGCCAATTACTTTGACTGGCTCATTGAAACCATGGCTGCGGGCGGCGTGCCAGAGGCAATGCTCGTGGATGGGCGTGGGATCATTGAGCGGGAGCGACGCCCCGATGGTGGGCCCAACCCCATGGCCAATCCGGTACGTTACGTGGAACGCGGGGAAGGCTGTGAGCCCCTGCGGCAACGACGCCACTGCTGTATCCGCTACCGCCTGCCCGATCTTCCCCTGTGCAGGAACTGTCCCCACATTGACCGGCCCCCCAAGGGCGCGCGGTTACCTGAAGAGGTATAGCGCCTGTAGTCACACCGTTTCCCGAGGCTCAGACCACCGCGATGCGGGCACCATCCTGCCTCGGGTGAGCCAGGATCGACATGGGGATGCCGTAAATATCTTTCAGGGTATCCTGGTTCATCAACTGGTCGGGGGTGCCCTCGGTCAACAGTCGTCCGCTGTGGAGTGCCACCAGGTGATCACAGTAGCTGGCGGCCATGTTGATGTCGTGGAGTACCACGACCACGCCCATTTTCAGTTCCTTGCCCAGTTTGCGCACCATCGACAGGACCTCCACCTGATGGGCGACGTCCAGCGCCGATGTCGGTTCATCCAGTAGCAGGTAACGGGCGTTCTGGGCCAGCAGCATGGCGAGCCACACACGCTGGCGCTCGCCGCCCGACAGCTCATCCACGCTGCGGTCGGCAAAGCGTTCGGTGTCTGTCAGGGCCATGGCCCGCTCCACCTGTTCCTGGTCCTCCCGGGAGAATCGACCCAGGGCGCCGTGCCAGGGGTAGCGCCCAAAACTCACCAGTTCCCGGGCCGTCAGGCCGTCAGTGGCCGGTGGTTGTTGGGGCAGATAGGCGACCTGCCTGGCCAGGGGGCGGTCCCCCCAGCGATGCAGGTCCTTGCCCTCCAGGAAGATCCGACCGGCGGAGGGGTGTAGCTGGCGGGCCAGCAGTTTCAGTAACGTCGATTTGCCGGAACCGTTGTGGCCGATCAGCCCCACGACCTGACCATGCTCAATAGTGAGATCAATGGGATGCAGAAGGGTTTTCTCCGGTAGCCGATAGCTGACGGCGTCCAGTGTGAACATGGAAGCAGACCTGTTGTTTGAAAGATCAGATACTAATTCAAGTGTAAATGGTTATCAATAACCGCCGTTGCCGGGTCGCCGTCAGGGCCGGCTAACGGGCTGCCGGCAGTCGCATCATCCGCACCAGGAAATAGCCCCCGCCAATCAGTGTGGCGACCAGGCCGGCGGGCAGTTCATAGGGATACACGACAGAGCGGGCCAGCCAGTCCGCCCATAGCATGAGCAGACTGCCGATCACAAAGGCCGCCAGCAACTGTGGCAGTGCTCGCTGGTAGCCCAGCAGTCGAGCCAGGTGTGGCGCCATAAGACCAACGAACGACAAGGGGCCCACCACCAGTGTGGCAGCTGCCGTCATCAGGGCCGCCAGCAGTAATAGCGCGAGGCGTACCGGGGCAAGCGGTAACCCCAGTGACTGTGAGGTGCTGTCGCCCAGAGGGAGCAGGTCGAGCCACCGTATCGACAACAGTGTCAGCAGCATGAGCAGTGGTGTCACCACCAGTAGCACCAGCGCATCGGTGTCTCCGGACAGCCAGGTGGAGCCGGACAGCCAGTTCAGCAGGGTGACCGACTGGGCATCGCCCATGGCGAGCACCATGCGGATACCCGCATCCAGCAAGGCTGACAGGGCAATCCCTCCCAGCAGCAGCCGCTGGGGAGAAAAGCCGTTGCGTCGGCTCAGTAACAGTAGCGTCAGCAACACCAGAGTGCCGCCCAGTCCACCGGCCAGGATCTGCAACGGTCGACTGCTGGTGCCCAGGGTCAGCACCAGTATCACCATGCCCAGGGCGGCACCGGTGCTGATGCCCAGCAGTTCCGGGCTCGCCATGGGATTGCGGGTCAGTCTCTGCACGATCACACCGGCGCCTGCCAGCAGGCCGCCAGCGAGCAAGGCGGTGACCATGCGTGGCAGTCGCATGGCCATTATTGCTGGGTCCCCGCTGAGGCCGATCCATTGCCAGCCATCCCAGGTGGGGCCCAGGTTCAGGGTGACGGTGAGGCTGGCCAGGGTCGCCAGGCATAGAACGGCCAGTCCGATGAGCGGCACCCTGGTTTTCCGTTGCGCTGAACTTACCGACAGGGTTTCAGACGGACGGGCGGGGATCAGGCGGGTGCGGGTCAGTACCCAGAGCAGAACCGGGCCCCCGATCAATGCGGACGCCGCGCCGGTGGGGAACAGTAGGTAACCAAAGGCCATGGTCAGCTGTTGCGCAATGCCGTCGGCCACCAGGCAGAGCAGGGCACCGGAAAGGGCGCTGGCCAGCAGACGCTGACGCAGGGTGCGGGCGCCCAGCAGTCGCACAATGGCGGGCGCAGCCAGGCCAATAAAGCCCACCACGCCGACATGGCTGACCGTCAGTGCGGTCAGGTAGACAGCCAGCGACAGGGCCAGCACCCGTGTGACACCCGGCGACAGTCCCAGGGAACGGGCACTTTCCGCACCAAGATCCAGGGCCTGCAGCGGTCGCCATAGCAGCAGAGTGACGCCGGCAACTGCCAGCAGCCGGGGTAGCAGTTCCAGGGTGCTGCGCCAGTCGTTCTGGCTGAGTTCGCCAGCGCCCCAGATAAACAGTCCGGCGAGTTGCTCCTGGTTGAACAGCAGGATGACGGTGTTGATGGCGCCCAGATACAGACTGACGATCAGGCCGCACAGGGTCAGTGTCAGCGGGTCAAAGCCCCGCCGCGCGCCCATCAGCAGGACCAGTAACAGTGCGGCCATGCCCCCGGCCATGGCCCACACCTCCCGCCAGGCGAGCAGGGCAGGGGCCAGCAGCATCACCAGGCCGAGTACCAGTTGAGCGCCGGCGGCAACGCCCAGGGTGGTGGGGGCGGCCAGGGGGTTGCGCAGCACCTGTTGTACCAGGGTACCGGCGAAACCAAGTGCCGCCCCGGTCAGCAGGGCCATGGTCAGTCGTGGCAGTTGCGTGTAATGCAGTACCGCCTGTTCAAAACTGGCGGATGCGGACAGCCATAATGCCCCTGGCAGCCTGGCAAGGTTGTCCGGGCTGGCGAGGGGCGAGAGCAGCAGGCCGGTGGCCAGTAGCGTCAGCACCAGTAGAGTCAGTCGTGCCCAGGGCTGTTGGCGTGTCATGGGCTGGCTCATTCGCTGACCTCCCCGTTGCCGTCAATCAGCTGGTCCGCCAGCATGCGGGCCATCAGCGGAACACTGAGTACGCCGCCAAAGGTCCATACCGGCCCCACACCGGTGATACGGCCACTTTGGGCCATGGGCAGGTAAGGCCAGAGATTGCTGGCCAGCAGCCGCTGCCGGTCGGCCTCGGGCCATGGCCGGATATAGATCAGCCATGCATCAGGGTGGCCGCCCAGGTCTGCCAGGGTGCCGGGCGTGAAGCCCCATAGGTTGGTGGAACGCTGCCAGGCATTGTTGAGCCCGGCCTGCTCCAGGGCCTGATGGAGCATGGAGTTGTTGCCGTGAATGCGCAGACGGCGATCGTCCAGGAAACGGACGAGAAAGGCGCTCTGGTTTTCCAGGCCAGCGTCCGCAAGCCGGCGCCGGGTGTCGGCCAGCTCCTGCTCGGCCTGCTGTAGGACGTTTTTGGCCTGTTCTTCCCGGTCCAGTACTTTCCCCAGGCTGATCAGGTGTTCGCGGGCCCGTTCCCAGGGATTGGACTCGGTCTCGTAGGTGGTCTGCACCAGCGTCGGCGCGATGGTTTCCAGTGCGGGAACCGCCGCCATCAGGTGCCCGGTGGCCAGGATAAGATCCGGTTCCAGCGAGCGGATCGCCTCCAGATTGGGGGATTGCCTGGCACCCACGGATTTCACGCTATCGGGCAGGGGCGGTTGTGCTACCCACTCCCGGTACCCCTCGGCGTCTGCCACCCCGACCGGTGTTACACCCAGTGCCAGCAGGTGTTCCGCCAGCCACCAGTTCAGTGCCACGATCCGCTGGGGCGGCTCCTCAAAACGCAGTTCGCCGGCATCGTGGCTGACCACGGTGCCGGCGTTGCCTGTGCTGCAGAACAGGAAAAGCACCAGGGCCCGCAGTGCAGGCCCCGGTCGATAGCGTGTCAGCATGCCATCAGTAGTCCACGGAGTAGGTCAGGGAGTAGGTGCGGCCCTGGCCCTTGAAGTCGAACAGTTCTTCGTAGCCATAGAACAGCTGGGCACGCTGGCCCCACACGGTGTCGTACTGCTCGTCCAGCAGATTGGTCACGGCAAAGTTGAGTCGGCCCAGGGGCAGGTTGCGTGCCGCCATCAGGTCGAAGGTGGTGTAACCCTCGATTTCATCACCGGCGTCGTCATCAATGTCGAATGCCTTGGAGCCCTGCAGGCGGACGGAGGTAAGGCGGTCCTGCCAGCGGACGAAGGCGGTGGCGTTGGGCAGGCTGGCCGCAGTAACGACGTTCTTCTGCCAGTCGCCATCGTCGTCTTCCACTTCCGAGCGCACGTAATGGCCGGTGCCACCGATGGACCACTGATCAGTAGCGTACCAGGTCAATGCGCCTTCGAGCCCGTAGTCCCGGGTCTTACGATCCACAACATCGACGGTCAGGGTGGTCCGGTTGGTTTCGGCTTCCTTGTCGGACCAGGTGTAGTAGGCGGCTACCTGGGCGTCCCACTGCGGCTGATAGGTTCGCCAGCCCAGCTCGATCTGGTTGGTTTCCAGGCCCGGGATCGGGTTGTCGTCGATGTTCAGGGAGTCGGTCAGCACATAACGACCGCCCGTGAGGCTGTAGCTGCCCCGTCCGGCTGCCTTGCCCGGATCCGGGATTTCAAAGCCCTGGCTGAAGTTTGCCCAGATCTGGTGGTCATCGGTGAGCTTGTAGATGGCGCCAGCGTTCACCAGGGTCACGTCGTAGTCGCTTTCCCCGCCGGGAATGGCGTCAGCGCCGCTGACCAGCCCACGACCGGACTCAACCGCCTGCTGAGTGCCAACAAAGTCTTCCATTTCAAGGCGCGCATATCGCTGACGTATGCCGGCATTCAACTGGAGCCGGTCGGTTGCCTGCCATTCGGCCTGAAAGTAGGCGGCGATCCCTTCAACCCGGTAGTCCGGATAACGGTCAACCGTGAATTCCTCGTCAAGGACCAGCCCGCCACTGGGCATGGCGGTCGCGTTGTCAAAAATCATCTGGTTGGCGGAGAAGTCCTCGCGGTCCAGATCGATGCCGTAGGTCAGGTTGACGCTGCCCAGGTCTTTGGTCAGAAGCCCCTTGATGAGGTACTGGCGAGTATCCTGCTTGGAGGCACCGAAGTAGCTCTGGGGTACCGTCGCGCGAGAGTAGGGATAGGGGTAGAAACTGGATTCTTCGTTGCGCATGGATGCCTGGAGATACGCGGTATGGCCAAGAAAGTCGCGGTGCTGGTAGGCGGCGTTGACCATGTAGCGCTCGGTCGCAGGGTCCCGGTCGCTGGAAAACCCGTCGCGGATCTCAGGACTGTTGATCGCCGTGGCGTAGGGCCCCAGCCAGACACCTTCATCCCCCTCATACCGGGACCGGTAGAACTGCGCAGTCAGATCCAGGCTCTGATTATCATCAATGCGGATCTGGGTGCTGCCCAGCACGTCGACGCTTCGGTTGTACTGCAGGTCGGTCTGTGAAATGTCGATCATGACCCGGTCGCCGTCACCATCGTACATGGCGCCATTGTCCTGCACGGCGATGGCCAGCCGGCCCTTGATGGTGTCATTGCCGCCCGCGATGGACTGGCCGACCCGGAAGGTGCGGTCCTCGGTACTGTTGAAGCCGCTGGAGGCGCCCAGCTCGGTACTGAAGCGGGCGTCGCCTTCACGGCCTTTCTTGGTGATGATATTGACGATGCCGCCGGTGCTGCCGCCACCGTAGATGGCGGTGGCCCCGGACAATACTTCAATGCGCTCGATATTGAACGGGTCGATGGAGTCGAACTGACGGCTCAGCCCCCGGGAACCATTCAGGGAAACACCGTCGATCATGACCAGCACACTGCGACCACGCATGTTCTGGCCATAGTTGGTGCGGGTCTCCGGGGCCAGGTCCATACTCGGAACCAGCTTGCCAATCACCGTCTTCAGGTCCTGCCCGGACTGGAACTGCTGTTCCAGCTCTTCGCCGTCCAACACCCAGACGGTGCCCGGAATCTGACTGATCTGCGCCGGTGCCCGACTGCCGACCACCACCAACTCGTCCAGCGACTGGGAGGCGGCGTTGGCTGCCAGCGGGGTGACCAATGCCAGTGATATCAGTGTTTGTGAGAAACGCGTTCGTACTTCCATCAGTATTTCTCCCTATGCAAATAAAGCGCAATTGTAAACGATTATCAAAATGATTCAATTCCCATTTGCGCCGTTTTGCGTGGAACCTGTCGGTTCTGTGCAGTGGTTTGGGGTGTGCTGCTGCCCCAGCGGACGGACAGGCCCTTTTCTGACACCGGATAGTGCTCGTGGCCAAGCAGGTGGTTCACGATGACGGCAGAGCGCCAACTGGTCAGGCTGAGCTGGGATTCGGCAATACCGTGACTGAAGCGGCCCTGATTGACGGTATAGATGGCGCGGTCATCGGGGCCGTCCCAGTCCAGGTTGAACGCCGGCTGCAGCCGTGGACGACCGGTGCTGTCCTCGCGGAACCGGTTTTTGATGGGGGCCAGGCAGGGTGGAAGGCCATGATCAAACCCGGTACACAGCAGCAGCTGGTCAGCCTGGAACTCTTCAAACTGGTCATCCATACGGTTGCGGGTCAACAGGTTCATGGGCGTGCCATCGGTGACCGCATAGACGGACCGCCCCGGCAACAGCTCGGGCAACGGGTGTCCGGGGTTTTCCAGTGGGTATTCGTACAGCCGCTGATAGAGCGCCTGCAGGGTGTCCGGGGAAATGCCGTCGGACGCCAGCTTCTGATAGTGGACCAGCTCCCGCCGACGCTGCTCCGGCAGCTGGCGGAAGGTATCCACGTAACCGGGGGAGAAATACAGGTTGGTAAAGGGGGTCTCGTCCAGAGGTTCGAAGTTGGGACGGCGGGAGAACCAGCGGATGCCGGCGGGCTGTCCCCAAAGACCGTCGAGCAGGCCCAGTACTACCTCGGCACCGGACTGGCCGCCACCGATTACCGCTACCTGCTGGCCAGTGAAATCCCTGCCCTTTTGCATAAGGTGGATGCAGTGCAGGCTGCGGGTGGATGGGAGCGCCTCGCAGGCGGGCGGAATGTGAGGCCGGATGCCCGTGCCAATGCAGAGGTTACGGGCACGGACCGGATTCTGTCCCGTCTCAAAAGTCAGCCGGAACAGGCCGTCCTCAAAGGACACCGACTCCACGCCATGGCCGAAATGCAGACTGGAAAGGCGACCCGCGACCCAGTCCAGGTAATCGGCGAACTCGCGGCGGCTGATGGCCGTCATCCCGGCACTCAGGAACGGGTAGAAGCGCCGGTGCTGCACCAGATAGTTCAGGAAACTGTGGGGGTTGCAGGGATCCGCCCCGGTGACCAGGTCCTTGAGGCAGGAGGTCTGCAGTCGTGCCCCTGGCAACTGCATGCCGGGGTGCCAGTCGAACCGGGGCTTGCTGTCAAAAAAGGCAGAGTCCACGTCCTGATGCTGGTCCAGCAGGGCCGCCACGCTCAGGTTGAAGGGGCCAATGCCGATGCCGGCCAGGTCGAGAATATCCTTACTCATCGCAGATCTCCAGGGTCTGATGATTCGTCGGGTGAAGGGGGTTGGGCAATTCCGGCCCGAGGGTTGGGGTGGGGCGGGCCGCATCGTCGCCATAGCCGATCCGGAAGCGCACGCGGTTGAGGCAGACCCGTTCCATCACGGGCCGAAACAGGTCGAATGTGCGGAACTGATGCGTAAGGTCCGGGTACGTCTTCTGGTACTGGACAATCCGGTCGTGGAGTAGCCGGTAGAAATCCCGTTCCGGATAGCCAAGGTAGTCTTCAAGCAACGGCGACAGGAAGCGAAGACCGGTGACCAGGTGACCGGTATACAGGTCATGAAACAGATGGGCGGCCGGCAGTCGTGGTAGCGCGCCGGCCAGGGAGTCCGGCATCCCGGCCTGCATGGGGTGGTCGCCCTCCATCAGGCGCAGGTCTCCGTGGAAATCCTTGACCACCACCCGTTCTGGTTGCCACTGACGGAAGATGACGCCCAGATTCTGGCCGTGGGCCACCAGACCCACGCCATAGCGACAAAGCAGGTGGTAGAGCGGTATGGTGACCCGGTCGAACAGTCGGGTCAGCCAGCGTTCCACGGACCAGCCCGAGCGACGGATCATCTCGGCGACCAGGGGGGTGCCGTCGGCATCGGTCTGCATCAGCATGGCGAAGATCCAGGCCTGTTCACCTTCGGCGGTCTTGCCGGCCAGGCTCTCTCGCCATACTGCCCCGAGCATTTCCCGGTAGCGATAGGGCGTGCCGGAAACCTGCTGTTGGTGAGGGTGGGGCAGATGCACCCCACCCAGTTCCCGCTGCACCGTCAGTCCGGTGGCGGCAAGGAGCGGGTCAGCGCTGGCGGTGGTTGCCAGCCAGGCGGACAGTTCCGGTGCCAGCGCCATGGGTTCCGGCGGAATACCCCGGTAGCAGGAGGTGTTCAGGATGGTCAGCGACAGTTTCAGGTCGCAGGCTCCGGGGGCATCGAGATCCGACAGGGTGCGGATCGACTGCTGGGGCAGATAATGGTGCCCCCGGGGGCCCAGATTCACCAGGTTGCCGCCCTCCAGCATGGCGGCATACTGCGGCTGGATATGGTGCTGCCATTGCCAGGGATGAACCGGTACCAGTTGCCAGTCCCGGGACTGCAGGTAGGGTGCCAGTTCCTCCCGGTCGTCGGTCGTCAGGCACTGCTCGGGGGCAGGTTGACCATAAACCCTTAACCCGGTGGCCCGGTGCGCGGCCAGCCAGTGCAGGCTTACCGGTTGGCTGGCCTCCGGGCTGTAACGGTGCAGGTCATCCATGCCCCAGCCAAGGCGACCGCGGTTGGCCAGTACTTTCGGGTGGCCGTCCAGCAGCGTCTCCAGCCTGACGGGTGGCAGGTCGAGGAGTTGTGCGGCTGTCCGGCCCGCCAAGGCCCGCTGGCGAAGCAGATCACCGGCGAGGGTATTGTTCAGTTCCTCGATGAAGTTACCCAGGGTGATATCGCCCATGGCAAAGGCCTGGCGGCAGTCCAGCACAAGCTGGATGGCGTCACTGCTGGGAAAACCGTTGCGGAGCAGGGTCTGCGGGCGTATCCACAGGAAGTCCCAGGGTGTCCGGCGCGCCTGGAACTGATAACGGTGCTCGCCGGTGTCCAGCTCGAACCGGTCCTGGCCCTTGTGCTGAGGCGTAATCAGCCCTTCATAGCTGCATTCAGCCAGTATCCGGGCCATCAGCCGCTGGTTGACGAGTTGCCAGTGGTTGGCATGTTCCATCTCGGTCATTCCTGTTGGTTTACAGTCGGGTGTCGGTGAAGAACCGGTGGCGGGGATTGCACAACAGCGCCGAGCGCTTGTGGGGAAAGTCGAACTCACCATGGTTTTCCCAGGTGGTGGTCCGGAGATAGCGCAGCATCGCCCGGTTATCCGACCTTGGCTCGCCCCACAGGCAGCGGGTTCGTGGTTCCGACAGAAACAGGAAGTGGCTGACGGTGTTGAGCCACAAGTTGGTCAGGCCTTCACCGAGGAACCGCCGTTCGCCGATCAGTACATGCATGCCCTGATCGAAAGGACCGGCATTGCAGTAGGGGCCCAGTCGGTCTTCCGGCACGTAGTAGGTTTCGAAATAGCCAACAGCCTCACCATCGGCTTCAAGGATCAGCGGCAGCGAGTGCGGGTCGGCCCGGCGGTCCTCCAGCATCGCGTCCAGCCGCTCGCGACTCCAGGGGTACTCCCAGAACCTGGCCGCCCGGGGATCGTTCTGCCAGCGGTGAAAACGTTCGCCATCCTGGGACACCGTCGCCTGGCGTAGCGTGATGGTTTTTCCCGAAGTTGGCGCAAACCGGCGGTAAAGGATCTGGTCGCCCACCGACGGACGACGGGGATGGCGCACTTGGTCTGTCTGCACGGAGATCTCGGGCATGACCGGCCACAGTCCGGGATCCAGCCAGTGCTCGCGGATCTGGTAGAAGGCGGCTCGCTCAATGGCGGTGCCGTCCGCCGTGTGCTCCCAGGCGGGATGGCGGGTGTCAAAGGCTTCGCAGGCGCTCTTCCCCAGTTCGATCCGTGACGTATCCAGTTTGTGGAAAAGGGTATCGAGCAGGCGCTGGCTGGTGGTCGGGTCGAGGGTCGGTCCCTCCCACTCCAGCAGACGTTCGCCGGCGGGGCTGCTCTGCCGTTTCGTCTGCCAATGCTCACGGTCCAGGGTGATCTGTAACTGCTGGTGGTCCGATGACGGTGTCAGTTCAATGGGAGACAAGTGTTTCATGGTGGTTGCTGTCCTTGTGTGTCTCTGGCTGTTCAATCCGCAATGGGTTGGGCATGGGGTGATAGATGGATTCGAGATCCTCGAGGGTGTTCTCGTTCAGGGCTCGCAGGGAGCACAGAAAGTTGTTCTTGGCATACAGTGACGGGCTGCCCAGCAGGTAGCGGAAGGCGCTGGTGTCTGCCGGTTCCTGCCTGAGTTGTTGCTGCAGCCATTGCCGCAGTTGGTGCCATAGCCGGTTTTCCGGACACAGCCCGGCGGCTGCCAGCGAGGTGATGACATTGAAGGTGCTGTTGATGAACAGGTAATAGCAGAACAGCCGCACGCCCAGGGTCTCAGGCAGCTCGTTCTCCCCCGCCTGTATCGATGTTGCCAGCCCGGGGCCGAAGCGGTGGTGGGCCAGGGAAGAGAAGCCGGTGCCCTGGCAGTCCCGGAACCAGGCGGACACCGGCTGGAAATGGTCGTCCAGCCGCAGGATCAGGTTTTGCTGGTGGGCCCCGAACAGCAGTCCCAGGTTGCTCTGGGCGTCCAGTAGTGGCTTGACCGCCAGCTCCAGGTAGGCGTGGAACCAGTCAGCCGCGTCTGTCTCGCTGGCGCTCCGGGCCCGAAGGCAGGTGGCCAGGCGTGAAAGTCCTGTTTCCGGTGCGTCCTGAAGGAGTGACGCCAGTAGCTCACAATTATGGCCGGTTTGGTTGCGGAACGGATTGTCGCGGAAGACCACCGTGCTTTCGGCCAGTGGCTGCCCCTGGCGGTCGCGGATGGCGACGGTCACCGGTTCATTGAGAATGCGGAAATTCCGGTGACGATTCAGCCAGTCCCGGGCCGGTGTGGTGGTCAGCAGGTCGGCCAGTCCCGGCCCGCGGACGGCTTCCCGGGGCTGCAGGTGCCTCAGGGAATTGGTGAGGCGCACGGACAGGGAAAACTTCAGCATCCAGTCCTGATCTTCCGCCCAGATTGCCCGCAATGACGACGTGGCTCGCCATCGGCTGGCCCCCATGCCCAGCCGGCGCAGCCGTCCCGTTGACTGCAGTTCCCGCAACTCAGGATGGGCCTGCCAGTGACGGTGCTGGAACGGATGGCAGGGGAGCACGGTATGGCCAGTTGCGGCAGCGGCCTCCGCAGCCTGTCGCACGGTGGGAGACTCCTGCTGCAGCAGTGTCTCAATGGCGCCGGACAGGGAGGTGAGCGCGGATCCATGACATTGCAGCTGGTCACGGGCCACGCTGTACCAGATCAGTGGAAACCGACCGGTGAATTCCGGGGCAAAGGCGGCGGCTTCTTCAGCCGTCATGTTGCCGCGGTCCTTGGGGCAGGGGTGGATGGAGTGCCCATTGATCAGGGCCTGCTCCGAGTCGATAAAAGTCTGTGGCGCCAGCCCCGCCGGGGCCTGATATGTGGAGCGATAGGCTACGGCAAGCTGGAGGTTGTCATGACTGTTTCGCACGCGCTTAAGCAGATTCTCCCGATCCTGCACCGATGACTGGCTGACGATCTCGGGCAGCGACAGGGTCCATTCCACGGCCGCCAGAAAGTTCATCCGGTGCAGGCCGTCACCCCGATCAAGCCAGAGGTCCGGTCCCAGCAGGTGCCGGCCACCCCGACTGTGAAACCGGCAGGGAATCAGCAGGATTTCCCCGGTTATGTCATGGGTGATCGAGTAGTGGCCTGGTACGGGGTGCCATGGCCAGGGGCCGGTTTCCCGCAACAGGGCATTGAAATAGGCGTTCACTGACGGGTCTAACGCTTCCATCACTGGAATCATGGCAATATCCTTTGTCGGCGAATTGCAAATAACTGTAAAATAAATAATAATGATTCGCAATTACATTTCGTGTGACGCAGATCAGGAAATCTGAACAGGATGACGATTCGGGGAAGGGAGGCCTGGGGCCCGGTATTGATGATGGGGGTGCTGCAGTCGGCCATGGTGGCCGCCCTGCCGTGGTTGATTGAGCGTACGGGACTTTCCGCCGGACTCTGGTCGATGATCCTGTCAGCCGGCATGATTCCGGTTCTTCTGGGGGCCCCGCTATGGGGGCAGTTGGTGGATCGAAGGGGCGCCCAACGGGTGTCCCTTATTGCCTCTGCGATGGTGCTGGCTGGCTTCGGGCTGTTTTTGCTGGCGCTTGGGGCCGGCCTGCAGGGAGCGATTGGCCTTGGCTGTTTGCTGGTAGCCCGGTTGGCCCATGGCATTGGCGCAGGAGGCGTTTTCCCCGCGGCCCAGCGGCTGGCGGTGGCGGATGCCGATCCCGGGGAATGGAGCTATCGCCTGTCCCGTCTGCAGATGTCGGTTCATGCGGGGCGTCTGGCTGGCCCGACCCTGATCGCACTGGCGGTCTGGCTGGGCATGATGACGGTACTTACGCTGACCGGTGTGTTGGCCTTGCTACTGGTGTCCGGCCTTCGCTGGCAGAGGGGGCAGCAACCGGAGGGTGAGTTTGCGGCTGGGGGCGATTCCGGTGGTGATCGCCGTCCGCCGTGGCGGGCCGGGTGGCCCTACTATCTGATGGCGCTGGTGCTGACGGTGGCGGTGGGGGCTGTTCAGTTTGTACTGGGGCCCCGGCTCACGGCTTTGGCGGGCGTCTCTGCGGAAGTCGGTGCTTCCCTGACGGCAGCGGCACTGATCCTGGCTTCCTTGATCGGGCTTGTGTTCGGGCCCCTGGTTCATTCGCGGGTCCGGGGAAGTCCGATACTGGGGGCCATCTGGGGGAGTTCCCTTCTTGTGGGCGGAACCCTGCTGGCCTACGCTCAGAATCTGTCGGCGATGTTTGGCGGTATTGCGGCGCTGGCCTTTGGGGCGGCGGTGCTAACGCCCTGGTATGGCAGTCTGCTACGCCAGTGCCATCCCGATGCACAGGGCGAGGTGGCGGGCAGGCTGACCAGCACCCATACCCTGGGGTACATCATCGGGACCCTGGCCGGTGGCTGGCTGCTGGAGACCAGCCCGGGGCAACCGCTGCTCGCTCTGCTACTGATTGCACCCGCTCTGGTCATGCTGGCATGGCGGGCTGGCGGCTTTACCCGCAGAGATCGTAAAGTCGGCTGATCAGCACGGGTACTGCGGTCTCCACCCTGAGGATGCGGGGCCCCAGATGGACCGACTGACATCCGGCTTCCACCAGTTTGTCCACTTCGTAGGGAATGAAGCCGCCTTCGGGGCCGATGCAGAGGGTGGCCGGGTTCCGGATATGCGTCGGGCACGGGGTGTTCGTACCCGGGTGGGCCACCAGGCCGGGCCGGTCCTGCAGCAGTGACGGCAGCTCGTCTTCCACGAAGGGTTTGAAAAGCTGGCGGATGGTGACCCGGGGCATGCGGGTATCCATGGCCTGCTCCAGGCCCAGGGTCAGGTTCTCCCGCAGGTGCTCCGGTTGTAGCCAGGGTGTCTGCCAGAAGCTCTTCTCCACCTTGTAGCTGTTGATCAGCCAGATGTCCTTCACGCCCAGGGCCGCAACCGTCTGCAGGACACGGCGGAACATCTTGGGGCGGGGCATGGCGAGGACCAGTGTCAGTGGCAGGGGGGAGGGCGGCGACCGGTCCAGTTCCAGGTGGAGTTCCGCGACGGTATCAGTCAGGCGGGTCACCGTGCCGGTGCCCATGGGGCCGTCTTCCAGCCCGACCGGCAGGGTGTCACCCTCGCCGGCACGGAGTACCGAGACCAGGTGATCCCGACGCCGGCCCGTGAGTTTTGCGTGATTGTCGTCCAGCAGGTCCTGTGGCGACAGCAGGGCCAGGTTCATAGGTCTTCGGGATAGCCGTCGTCGGGCCGGTGGCGGATTGCCAGGCGACCACACAGCACCCCAATCTCGAACAGCAGCCACATGGGCACGGCCAGCAGGGTCTGGGAGATCAGGTCAGGGGGCGTCAGCAGCATGCCAATGATAAAGCACCCTACCACCACGTAGGGGCGCTTGGCCGCCAGGTCCTGGGGAGTGGTGGCGCCGGACAGGATCATCAGCACGGTGGCAATGGGAATTTCGAAGGCAACCCCGAAGGCAAAGAACATCTTCAGCACGAAGTTCAGGTAACTGGTGATGTCCGGCAGTTCCACGATGCCTTCCGGGCCAATGGCCGTGAAGAACCCGAACACCAGGGGAAACACCACGTAGTAGGCGAATATCGCCCCCAGGTAGAAGAGCAGTATCGAGGAGAACAGCAGCGGGAAGGCAAGTTTCTTCTCATGGGCGTACAGCCCCGGTGCGATAAAGCTCCACAACTGGTAGAGGATGACCGGTATTGCCACGAACACCGACAGCACCAGGGCGAGCTTCATGGGGGCGAAGAAGGTGGCGGTGATGTCGGTGGCAATCATGCTCTGGCCCACCGGCAGCAGCTCCATCAGCGGGCCGGCCATGATCAGGTAGAGCTCGTTGCGGAACGGGAACATCACCGCGAAGCACACCAGCACCGCCAGTACCATCTTCAGCAGGCGGTTGCGGAGCTCCAGCAGATGCTCGATCAGGGGCATTTCCTGCTGCTCGGGAGGAGGGTTGCCCGGGGAAGCTGAACTCATGAATCGCGTTCCGGTTTATCCTTGGGCGTCTCCGGGGCACCGGAGACGCTGGTTTCGGTGGTGTCAGCGGTCTGGCTGCCCTTGCGGATCATGGCGTGGGGGTCATAGCCGGGTTTTTCCGGCGGTTCCCAGTCCCGGAACCGCTGGCGGTCGTCATCCCGGTGGTTCTCATGGTCATCGGGTTGGCTATGGTCGGCGCCCTGAGTCGGATCTTCCGGCGGGGGCTGGTCACCCTGTTCGGGTGGCTCCGATGTGTTCTCCTGCTCACCGGCAACCCGGCGAGTGGCCGGGGCGGGTCTGGCCTTGCGGGTGTCGCCGTCGGAGAGGATCATGTCCTCGTACTGTTTGGCTTCATCCAGCGCGCCGCGAACACTCTTCTCCACGTCTTCCAGGCCGATATCCCCGGCCTTGCGCAATTCCTTGCGCAGTTCGTCGGCCTTGAGCTCCCGGTCCAGTTCCGAGGTGAACTGGGTGACCATGCGCCGGGCACCACCCACCCAGCGGCCGGCGGTGCGGGCCGCCGAGGGCAGGCGTTCCGGTCCCAGGACCAGCAGAGCGATGACGGCACAGATCACCAGCTCAATAAAGCCGATATCGAACATGTGGGGGCGACTCAGCTATGGGTCTTTTCTTCGGTCTTTTCGGTGCTGGATTCCTGGACCGTGGACTTTTCCTGATTCTCGATGGAGTCCCCATCGGTCTTGTCCTTGTCCTGCTGGCTTTCCTCGTCGCTCATAGACTTCTTGAAGCCCCGGATAGCACCACCCAGATCTGTGCCGATATTGCGCAGCTTCTTGGTTCCGAACAGGAGGATCACAATGCCCAGAACAATCAGAAGTTGCCAGATACTAATTCCCATCTCTCAGGACCCCTTTGGTTTACTTACCTGATGTTATTGTACGCCAACCCTGGCGTTAACCGAACACCCATGGAGGGAGACGCGGACACCAGGGGTGCCTCGTCCAGTTGACGGCTATGGTTTGTTGCGGGCTGCCTTTTCCTCCAGCCCCGAGAGGTCGAAGCGACGGCCCAATTCTTCAAGAATATCATCCGGTCCAAGACCAAACCGTGACAGCATAACCAGAGTGTGGAACCAAAGGTCGGCGGTTTCGTAGACCAGGTCGTCGGTCTTGTCCGAGTTCTCGGCATCCTTGGCGGCAATCAGCGTCTCGGTGCATTCCTCGCCCACCTTCTCGAGGATCTTGTTCAGACCCTTGGCGTGCAGGCTGGCCACATAGGAACTGTCCGGGTCGGCGGCCTTGCGGGCCTCCAGAACGCGGGCGAGTTGCGACAGTATGTCACTCATGGTGATGGCCTCCCTCTCCGTAGATGGCGTCCGGGTCCTTCAGTACCGGATCTTTGGTGACCCAGCTACCGTCTTCCAGCGCCCGGTAGAAACAGCTGCGACGTCCGGTGTGGCAGGCGATTCCGCCCCGCTGTTCCACTTTCAGCAGGATAACGTCGTCGTCGCAGTCCACTCGGATCTCCCTGACACGCTGCTCGTGCCCGGAACTCTCGCCCTTGCGCCAGAGCTTGCCCCGGGAGCGGGACCAGTAGATGGCCTGCTGTTCCCGGGCGGTGAGTTCCAGGGATTCCCGGTTCATCCACGCCATCATCAGGATGTCGCCGGTCTCGGCGTCCTGGGCGATGGCGGGAACCAGGCCGTCGGCATTCCAGCGGATGCTGTCGAGCCAGTCGGTGCCGGACACGGTAGAGGTTGATTCTTGCATATTTATGACACGGTTTGTCTGTTGGGTTAGCGACTGCCCCTGGCAACCAGCCAGGTGGCGCCGGCCAGCATGGCCCAGCCATACCAGGGCATGTCCCGGGCCAGGGGCTCCAGTTCACCCTGAACGCCCAGCCAGGCGCCGGCTACCAGGGCCGCCGCGAGAGCCAGGCGGCGCCAGCGGCGATCGGCACGGCGTTGTCCGGCCCTGATGGCTGCCAGTGTATCCTGTTTTGCCCCCGGCTGGTTGCCGGAATTGCGTAGCTGCACCAGGGTATCGTGCACCAGTTGCGGCATCTCCGGAGACTGTTCCAGCCATGATGGCAGTCGTGACTGCAGGGTCTGGAACAGGCCGCTGGGGCCGATACGGCGTTTCATCCAGGTCTCCAGGAACGGCTGGGCGGTGCTCCACAGGTCCAGGTCCGGGTACAGCTGGCGGCCGAGGCCCTCCACATTCAACAGGGTTTTCTGTAGCAATACCAGTTGCGGCTGTACTTCCATATTGAAGCGCCGCGCGGTCTGGAACAGGCGTAGCAGGAAGTGGCCGAAGGAAATGTCCTTCAGGGGGCGCTCGAAAATGGGCTCGCAGACGGTGCGAATGGCGGCCTCGAACTCATTGACCCGGGTTTCCGGCGGCACCCAGCCGGACTGGATATGCAGTTCCGCCACCTGCCGGTAGTCGCGGCGGAAGAAGGCCAGCAGGTTGCGGGCCAGGTAACTGAGGTCGTCCGGCGCCAGGGTGCCGACGATGCCGAAATCAATGGCAATGTAACGGGGATCCGCCGGATTGCTGGCGTCCACGAAGATATTGCCCGGGTGCATATCGGCGTGGAAGAAGCTGTCCCGGAAAACCTGGGTGAAGAAGATCTCCACGCCCTTTTCGGCCAGCACCTTCATATCCACCCCGGCGGCGTTCAGAGCCTTGATGTCGGCGATGGGAATGCCCGACACCCGCTCCATCACCAGCACTCGCTGGCTGGTGTAGTCCCAGTCGATGGTGGGGATGTAGATCAGCGGCGAACCTTCGAAGTTGCGGCGCAGCTGGCTGGCGTTGGCGGCTTCCCGTTGCAGGTCCAGTTCGTCGTGGATGGTGTTCTCGTAGTCCTCCACCACGTCTACCGGGCGCAGGCGCCGGCCCTCGGACCAATACCGCTCCAGCAGCCGTGCCATCAGGTACATCAGCGCCAGGTCCTGCTGGATCACCCGCTCGATGCCGGGGCGGATGACCTTGACCACCACGCGGCGGCCGTCGGGCATGGTGGCGGCATGCACCTGGGCCACGGAGGCGGAGGCCATGGGGTCCCGGGTGAATTCGGCAAACAGCTCGTCCACCGGCTGCCCCAGGGATTCCTCGATAATGGCCCGCGCGGCGTCACTGGGGAAGGGCGGTACGTTGTCCTGCAGCCGGCGCAGGGATTCGGCCATGTCATCCGGCAGCAGGTCACGCCGGGTGGAGAGGATCTGGCCGAACTTGACGAACACCGGCCCCAGTTCCTCCAGGGCCAGCCGCAGCCGGTCACCGCGATCCAGCTTGCCCTTGGGGAACAGGTGCCAGGGGGCGAACAGGAAGAACAGCTTCAGGGGGGCGGGCAGCTCGGCGATGGGCAGGAAGGTGTCCAGCCGGTATTTGCAGAAAACCCAGGCGATGCGGAACAGGCGTTGCAATCGAGTCACGGCGTCTCCGATCCGGACTCGCCGGTGGTTTGGGCCTCCAGCCGCTCAATGCGGGCGGTCAGGCGTTCGGTGCGCAGGTTGAGCTGGTCGATCTCCTCGAAGGTGGGCTCCAGTTCACGCCGACCGGGCAGGGTGCCGGTTTCCTCGTGGATATACTCCTCCAGGCTGGCGGTGACCGAGGCCATGGCCTGGCGGCTCCAGCGAACACTGCCGCGAATTCGACGACCGATGAAGTGGGCGGGGATGTCGCCGGTATAGCGGGCCAGGGCCGCCTCCCAGTCCGGCGCCAGTTGCGCCAGGGCCTGCTGGAACTGGTGGGCAAGGCCGGTATCGCCTTCCACGGTCAGGCGACCGTCGCTGATGGCCTGGTCATCGCCCAGGGCAAGGGCGGCCATGGCCAGCGGGCGGCCACGGATCACCAGAGCCGGATCGTCCGGGCGCAGACCCGATACCCGTACCCCGCGACGGGTGCCCTGCAGGCAGATGGCCATGGCCACCGGCTCGCTGACCTCGAAACACACCGGGCCGGTCAGCGCACGCAGCAGGTCGCGGCGACCGGGCGGGTCCAGTTCCAGGGCCCGGTTCAGCGCCAGCTCAAGCGTGCCGGTGATGGCCGCGTGCAGGGTGGGAATCCGTGACATCAGGGTTTGGTTCCCACGTGCAGGGCCACAATGCCGCCGGTCATGTTGTAGTAGCGGCAGTTCACCAGGCCGGCGGACTCCATCATACCCTTGAGGGTATCCTGATCCGGGTGCATGCGGATGGACTCCGCCAGGTAACGATAGCTCTCCGAATCACCCGCAAATAACTGGCCCATCAGGGGCAGGGCGCTGAATGAGTAGGTGTCGTAGGCCTTGCTGAGCAGAGGATTGGTGGGTTTGGAAAACTCCAGCACCATCACCTTGCCGCCGGGCTTCAGCGCGCGCGCCATGTCCCGCAGGGCCTGGTCCTTGTCGGTCACGTTGCGCAGGCCGAAGGCAATGCTGACCACGTTGAACGTATTGTCCGGAAACGGCAGGTGCTCAGCGTCCGCCTGTACGTATTCGATATTGCCGGCGTAGCCCCGGTCCAGCAGGCGGTCACGGCCCACTTCCAGCATGGAGGCGTTGATGTCCGCCAATACCACCTTGCCATTGGTGCCCACCAGGTCTGAGAACTTCATGGTCAGGTCGCCGGTGCCGCCGGCAATGTCCAGCACCTGGTGGCCGGGGCGCACGCCGCTGAGTTCGATGGTGAAGCGCTTCCACAGGCGGTGGATGCCCATGGACATCAGGTCGTTCATCAGGTCGTACTTGCTCGCCACGGAGTGGAAGACCTCGGCCACCTGGCCCGCTTTCTGGCTTTTGGCCACCTTGCGGAAGCCGAAGTCGGTAGTGTCGTCCTGGGCGGGGCGGTTCTGATGTGAAGCCGGGGCTGACTGCTGTTCGCTCATGGGGGCGTCCTGTGGAATGTCGCATCGGGGCGCTGGGCAACCCGCCGACGGACCCGTGAGTCCGGTTTTGGCGGGCGTAAGCGACCCTATTCTAGGGAACCTCCGGGCAAGTCTAAAGTTTTTTGCCGCAATATGTATCATCGGAGGCTGGTCTGGACGTGTCGCTGCCCATAAACTGGAGACAAATCAACTTTCAGAGGGAAATCGTTCATGTCTGCTATTGATGTTCGCCGCAGTCATTCCATGGACCAGGAACATGCCCGTGAGGCGGCTGAATCCCTGGCCCGGGACCTGTCCCGGAAGTTTGACGTGCAGTACGAGTGGGACGGCGACCTGCTGAGGTTTCACCGCTCAGGGGTCAAGGGGCACCTGGATATCTCTCCCAGCGAGCTGCATGTTCACCTGGAACTCGGCATTATGCTGAGGCCCTTCAAGGGGCGGGTCGAGGAAGAGATCCACAACGAGCTGGACCGCATCATCGTCTGAAGGGCTCAGGTGACACTAAGCTGTGCCGGACTGGCCTGCGTCCGGACTTCCCGGCGGGTGATCCAGTGCCGGGATCAGGGACTGGTCATCCAGGGCGATAAAGTGACTGGGGGCGTCGGTTTCCTGGATGGTCATGGCGGCGCAGGCCCGGGCGCTTTCCAGCATGGCGGACTTGTCCAGGATCCGGTCGGTGCCGGGAATCAGGAAGATGCCGTGGCTGATGTTCCGGTAGATGTCCGTGGGCGTCCTCTCCATCCAGTCCAGTACGTCCTCCAGGTTGCGCACGATAGTGAGATGGTCGCGGGTGGACGAGAACAGTTTGCTGAGGAGGGTTTTCTTGCGGGGATTCATGCGACCGAAGAAGGTCTGCCCATAGACGGAAGAGGGCGCGCTGTTGATCAGACGGATCAGCCAGGGCCACATGCCGTGGCTGACCGGTTCCAGCATCATGGTGACCAGCGCGTGGGTGCGGCCCTGGGGCAGGGCCGGGGCTTCCAGCAGCAGCTCCACGTTGCGGAACAGGTCGGGTCGCCGGCGGGCTGCCTCCAGGATCACCGCCCCGCCGCGGGAGTGGCCGTGGACCCGGACGTGGTCGGAGGAGGGCAGAATCTCCATGGCCTGGATCAGCAGTTCCGCGTCGTAGGCGATGGTGCCGGCGAGTTCGTTGATCTCCGACTGCCAGCCGGCGTCCTCCGGTGTCACGCCGTTGACCGGAATGTGGTAGTTGCTGCAGGTAAGCAGGATCAGTTCGGTGGTGGGCGCATCGTAGATCTGGGTGAAGTAGCAGTGGTTTTCCAGGTAGCCGTGAACGCCGATGACCGTATGCAGGGCCTCGCCACTATGGTTGCGCACCGACACCGCACCCTGGCCGATGCGATAGACCTGCCCGGAGAACATTTCCGAATAGGCAATGTCGATGGGCTTGATGAGTTTGCGTATATGGCTTGCTTTCATGTGCCACCTCCGGGGCCACACTGGCTGGCTTATGGCGCCCTGCTCCAGAGTATACGATGACTTGCCTGTCATGACGTAATCTATATCAGTACTGCATTTCCCATGATCGGGAGTGGAGCAGGTTTTTCGCCTCTGTCACAATGCCGGATCAGTGTTTTCACACCTTTACCACAATGATCATGACAATGATCAGGCAACCCGGGACCCGACACCTTGAGTGACGCCGCCAACGACAGGGAGCCGCTGCGATTACTGCCGATGGACGCGGCGTGGCTGAATCTGGAGAGTCCGCAGAATCCGTTGACCATCACGGTGCTGATGCGTGTCGATGGTCTCTCGTTTACCGAACTGCGGGCCTTCCTGCAGCGTTACTGGCTGACCTGGGAGCGCTTCCGCATGATGCCGGTGGAGAAGGCCTGTGGCTGGTGCTGGGAGCGTGACCGGCACTTCGACCTGGTCAACCACCTGGTGCATGTGCCCGAGGCCATGGATGAGGCCCGGCTGCAGCAGTGGGTGTCCGCTCGGTTGAACCAGCCGTTACGCCGCAACCGGCCGCGCTGGGCTTTCTGGCTGGTGCCCAACGCCGAAGGCGGGGCAGCGCTGCTGTTCCGCATCCACCACTGCTACGGCGATGGCATGTCGTTGCTGGATGTTTTCGACAGCATCTGCACACGATCCCCCGATGGGCGCCCCGAATCGTTCGGAAGCCAGGAATATCAAAGCGCCCGCCGGTGGCCCCAGGTAATGCAGGCCTGCCGGGACGCTGTTTCCTCTGGCCTCAGAGGCTGGTGGGGCAAGGCTTCGGGAACGGGAGAGGGTGTGCCGGGCGGGCGGCAGGATGGCGAGCTGCCGGAGTTCCATCAGGCCGGGGCCCTGGAGCAGGGCGCGATGGCCGGTCTGCGGGCACTGAACGAGATGAGCGGTATGGTCACCGAGCCGGAGGATACCCCATCCGGCCTCAAGCGCCCCCTGCTGGGGCGCCGCCATTGCCGCTGGTCTGCCCCGGTGTCGGCGAGGCGTTTCCTGACCCTGGCCCGCCGTTATGGCTGCAGTGTCAACGATGTCCTGCTGGCCTGTGTGACTGCGGCCATGCGTGATGCCATGGCGGTTCCGGAGCGACAACTTAACCAGGCCGTGGTCCACGCCGCAGTGCCGGTGGATATACGCCGGGCCTTGCCGGAGGCCCTGAGGCCGGCAAAACATATGCCCGGCAACTACTTTGGCACCATCTTCGTGCCCCTGCCGGTGGATGGCGGCTTTGCCCTGGAGCGGCTCTGGCGCATCAAGCACGAGACACGCCGCCTCAAGCGGACCTGGCAACCTGTTATTGCATGGGGGTTGAGTGGCCTTGCGTCATTGCTGCCGGCACCCCTGCGTCAGCCTATTTCCGAACTGTTCTTCCGCAAGGCCAGCGCCGTGGTCTCCAACGTGCCTGGTACCCGCGAGCCCCGCTACCTGGCCGGCCACCGGGTGCGGGAGCAGATGTTCTGGGTGCCCCAGGCGGGGGAGATCGGGCTGGGAGTGAGTATCGTCAGCTATGCCGGCAATGTGCAGTTCGGGGTGGTGGCGGACGAAGCGGTACTGACCGACCCGGACCTTTTCCTGGACCGGTGTCTGGACGAACTGGAAAAGCTGACTGAGCATCCCTCCCTTTGACGGATGGATAATCCTGGATGGTTGTTATTGCTCTCCGGTCCCCCTACAACTAAACAGTAGGTGAATCCCTGCAAAAGTCCTGGCCCCGGGGAGGGTATCCGGGAGCAGTGCCTGGCGCTCCAGGATTTCTTCAGGGATTCCGTTGGAAACCAGCGACAACAGGAGGTAACGGCATGAGTGATACACGGGTCGAACGAGACAGCCTGGGGGATGTCCAGGTACCGGCCGACGCCCTCTGGGGGGCACAGACCCAGCGGGCGGTGGATAACTTTCCGGTCAGCGGTCAGCCGATGCCCCCTGGCTTCATCGAGGCCGTGGTGCTGGTCAAGAAGGCGGCGGCCGAGGCCAATCACCGGCTCAAGCACCTGGATGACGATCGTCACCGGGCCATCGTTGGCGCCTGTGACCGCATTCTCGAGGGGGGATTCGAGGACCAGTTCCCGGTGGACCGTTACCAGACGGGGTCCGGCACCAGCACCAATATGAATGTCAATGAGGTGATCGCTAACCTGGCCAGTACTGAAGAGCTGGCGGTGAACCCCAACGATCACGTCAACATGAGCCAGAGTTCCAACGACGTTATTCCCACGGCGATCCACGTGGCTGCCGTCAAGGCACTCCAGAACCAGGTGCTGCCGGCGCTGACCCACCTGGAAGGCTGCATCTATGAGCGGGAAAACCTGCTCAAAGGCCAGGTCAAGACGGGGCGTACCCACCTGATGGACGCCATGCCGGTCACCCTGGGGCAGGAACTGAGAACCTGGCGGGAACAGCTGGAAGGGGTCAGCCGACGCCTGGAACACTGTGGCGAAGACCTGCTACCCGTGCCCCAGGGGGGAACCGCCGTGGGTACCGGCGTGAATGCCGATACCCGCTTTGCCGGGGAATTCGTCAGGATCATGCATGACCTCACCGGCTTCCGGTTCCGGGAAATGGAGCACAAGTTCGTGGGCCAGAGCGCCGTCGACGCGCCGGTGCACCTGTCGTCCCAGTTGCGGGGCATGGCCATTGTGCTGATGAAGATCGCCAACGACCTGCGCTGGATGAACAGCGGCCCCATCCACGGCCTGGCAGAAATCAGCCTGCCGGCACTCCAGCCCGGCAGTTCCATCATGCCGGGCAAGGTCAATCCGGTGATTCCGGAGTCCGTGGCCATGGTGGCGGCCCAGGTCATGGGGCTGGACAGCGCGGTTGCCATTGCCGGCCAGTCCGGCAACTTCCAGCTCAACGTGATGTTGCCCCTGGTGGGCGCCAACCTGCTGGACATGAGCCGGTTGCTGGCCAGCAGCGCAAAACTACTGGGGGACAGGGTGATCGCCGGCTTTACCGTGAACGAGGAAACCCTGGATGAAGCCGTGGGCCGGAATCCGGTGCTGGTAACGGCGCTGAATCCGGAGATCGGTTATGCGAAGGCCGCGGAGATCGCCAAGGAGGCCTACGCCAGCGGACGGTCGATCATGGATGTGGCCGAGGAGAAGAGCGGCCTGAGCCGGGAACGGCTGGAAAAGCTGCTCAACCCGCTGGCGCTGACCAAGGGCGGCCTCTAGTGTGCCGTACCTTGCTCTCAAGGCTCTCAAGGCTCTCGGGGGCCGAGAGGGCCAGCGAGTTAACCAAACGGCACACCAGGACTCTTAGGCCCGGAAAACAACGACAAGGGAGAACGTCGGCGGATGATCATTGTCTGGTTACTGGTATTGTTGATCCTCGCCAATGGCTCGCCCGTGGTGGCCGCCCGACTGTTGGGCCGTCGTTTCTCCGGTGCCGTGGATGGTGGTCGCCGGTGGCGGGACGGCCAGCCGGTGTTCGGCGCCAGCAAGACCTGGCGGGGGCTGGCGGCCGGTTTCGTGACTTGCACGGCGTTTGCCCCGGTGGTGGGGCTGGGCCTGGCCTTTGGGGCCATCTTCGCTGCCCTGGCCCTGGGGGGGGACCTGCTGAGCAGTTTTATCAAGCGCCGTATGGGGCTTGAAGCCAGTGCCCGTGCCTCGGGCCTGGACCAGTTGCCGGAGTCGGTGCTGCCGGTGGCCTATGCGTGGGGCTCCCTGGACCTGCCAGCCTGGCAGGCGACCGGGGTGGTGTTGCTGTTCGTGGCCGGAAACATGCTGTCCTCGCCGCTGCTGTTTCGGCTGGGTATCCGCAAGCGACCGCACTAGTGCCCCGTTTGAGTAATTCGCTGACCTACTGCGTGATGCCCTTCGGGAGCCACTGAGAGCCTTGATAGCGGCGTTACTCCGGTCCCCGTGTCAGCTCATGGATGGTCACCTCGGGGGGGCAGTTCAGGCGGACGTTGACCACTGAGGTACCGGCGCCGGGGGAGGTGTAGCCCTGCATGCCGTTATGCCGCCAGTAGCCCCGGCCCAGGGCGCGGGGACAGTTGGCATCCAGGGTGACCGGGATGCCGCCGGGAAGGCAGATCTGGCCGCCGTGGGTGTGGCCGCAGAGGAACACGTCATAGCCGGCATGGGCGGCTTCGCGCCAGATCTCCGGGCTGTGGCTGAGTAGCAGCGACACGGCGCCTTCGGGAATGTTATCGCCGGCCCGCTGCAGGTTGTGGACCTTGTAGTAGTGGGGATCGTCCACGCCCGCAACGAACAGGGACTGGCCGCCCCTGCTAATGCAGTGATGTTCGTTCAGTAGCAGGCGGAACCCCATGTCCTCCAGACCGGGCACCATGCGAATGCTGTCATGGTTGCCCAGCACGGCCAGGGCCTCGCCCCGGATGACGTCCCGCAGTCGTGCCATGCCCTCCAGGGCGGCATCGACCGGTCCCCAGGTCAGCTTCCTGTAATCACCGGTCAATACACACAGGTCATACTCCAGTGGTTCGATCTGCCGGAGCACCGCGTCCAGGTTCTCCGGGTCCATATCCACGTGGAGATCGGTGAGGTGAAGAATGCGGAATCCCTCGAAGGCGTCGGGCAGCGAGGCGATCCGGAACGGGTGCTCCACGGTGGTCAGGCGACGGCTGTTGCTCTGCCCCCGCCCCAGCAACCCGGATAGCTTGAGGCAGGTACGGATAAAACCGTGGGCGGAGTAGAGGTTTTCCAGATGGAAGGAGCGGCGGTCGCGACCAGTCACCCGCTGTTCGGCCTCCTGTTCTATGCTGAGCCGCTGGCGGGCGTGTACCGGCCCCAGGCGGAGGCTGAGGCGGTATCGCAGTAGATCGTCATCAGTGGGGGCAGGAGCCTGTGCAGTCATGGATCAGTGCCCGGTTCCGTCGGTTTCACAGGAGTCTCGAAAACAGTATGGTTCCTGAGCCATAAACCGACAATGTGAGTTGCCTTCACCGTAACGTGAATTATCGCAGGAGGTCTACTGACGTGATGTCCACATTCCGGGACGTGTTCCTGGTGTTCCTTCGCCTTGGCCTGACGTCCTTCGGTGGCCCAGCGGCTCACCTGGGCTACTTTCACGACGAGTTTGTCCGCCGTCGGCAATGGCTGAGCGAGAGCGCCTATGCCGAACTGGTGGCCCTCTGCCAGTTGCTGCCCGGACCAGCGTCCAGCCAGGTGGGGCTCGCCATCGGGTTTCTGAGGGGGCACTACGTCGGAGCGCTGGCCGCCTGGCTGGCATTCACCCTGCCGTCAGCCATCCTGATGGCCATGTTCGCCTTCGGGCTTGGGGTCTGGCCGGATGCCGCCGAGGGTGGCTGGGTCGCCGGCCTGAAACTGTTTGTGGTTGCCGTGGTAGCCCAGGCGGTGTGGCAGATGGGCGGGAAACTGTGCCCGGATCGGAAGCGCCAGGGTCTGGCGTTGGTGGTGGCCATTGTCCTGCTGGTGGCGGGATCGGCGGCCATGCAGGTGGTGGCGCTGGCGATGGCGGGGCTGGTGGGGTGGGTGCTTCGGGTGCCATCGGGCCAGCAGCAGGCCTCCCTGTCGCTGCCGGTCAGGGGGCGGCATCCGATGGTGTTTGTGGTTCTGTTCGGTCTGTTCCTGCTGGCGTCGTTCCTGCCATCGCAACCGGGCTCCACGGGCTGGCTGGCGGCCGAGATGTACCGCTCGGGGGCGCTGGTGTTTGGCGGCGGGCATGTGGTCCTGCCCTGGTTGCAGGAAGGCTTTGTCGCCTCCGGTCAGGTGCCTGCCGATACCTTCCTGGCGGGCTACGGTGTGGCGCAGGCGGTGCCGGGGCCACTGTTTACGTTTTCCGCCTTCCTGGGGGGCGTCAATGGCGGTGTTTGGGGTGCTATTGTGGCCCTGCTGGCGGTGTTCCTGCCGGGGGTGTTGCTGGTGTTTGCCGGGTTGCCCCTGTGGCAGTGGCTGCGCCACCATGACACGGCCCGCTCGGTGCTGGCTGGCGTCAACGCTGGCGTGGTGGGCCTGCTGCTGGCGACCCTGTTCGATCCGGTGTGGACGTCCGCGGTGCATTCACCGGCGGGGGTCGCCTTTATACTGGCAACCTGGTGGGCATTGGCCATTGCCAGGGTGCCGGTCTGGATACTTGCGCCGGTCAGCGCATTGGCGGGTGTGGTACTGTTTTAGGTGGCGGATTGTGGTTCAGGTGTCAGGCAGGATCGCGACCGGGTCACAACCCCTGTAATAAGACTGGCCATAAGGCTATAAAGGTTACAGAATGGTCACCTGAGGTGCGCAGCAAGTCCCGTCCCGGGAACCCGGAACAGGGCATGCTGTCGAAGGCCCTGAGCATAGGAGGAAGCAGGCAATGAGTACGACCTGTAGCGTTCCAGGCTTGACCATTCCGAGGAGCCGTTTCCCGGTTCCTGAGCATGACCTGCCATCGCCGGACAACGGCCTGGCCACGACGGTGTTCGCCGGTGGCTGCTTCTGGTGCGTGGAGGCCGTCTTCCTCGCCCTGGATGGGGTTCAGGGCGTTGTCTCGGGTTATGCCGGTGGCGACGCCGACTCCGCCAACTACGAGGCGGTCTGCACCGGCAGGACCGGACATGCGGAAGCGGTGAAAATCCAGTACGATCCGGCAGTGATCAGCTACGGTGAGTTGTTACGGGTCTTTTTCTCCGTGGCACATGATCCGACCCAGTTGAATCGCCAGGGCAATGACCGGGGTCCCCAGTACCGCTCGGCCATTTTCTTCTCGTCGCCGGAGGAAAAGCGGGTCGCCGAGGACTATATTCGCCGGATTGATGAGGCAGGCGTGTACCCCGATCCGGTGGCCACGACCCTGGAACCGCTGGACCGGTTCTACCCGGCGGAAGACTATCATCAGAACTTTGCCGGCAAGCACCCCCAGCAGCCCTATATCATGGCGGTGGCTGCACCCAAGCTCAGGAAGGTCAGGGAAGTCTTCCCGGACAGGCTCAAGCAGGCCTGATCCGGCAGCCTGGACTAGGGTGGGGTGCCATCCGGCTTGCCAACAGAGGTGAACCTATGACCACATCCGCTTCAGGATACGACCTGACCCCCCTGTCCCCCGGGCAGATTGACCGTCGCGCCGCCGACCTGACCGAAGAGGAACGCTCCGTCCTGCTGGACCACGGCACGGAAAGGGCGTTCTGCGGCACCCTGCTGGATAACAAGCAGAACGGCGTCTACCACTGCCGTCTGTGCGACCTGCCGCTGTTCAGCTCCCGCTCCAAGTTCGATTCCGGCACTGGCTGGCCCAGTTTTTTCGAGCCTTTCGATGCGGATCATATCCGCTACCTGGAGGACAACAGTCTGGGCATGACCCGTACCGAAATCCGCTGCCCCCGCTGCGACAGTCACCTGGGCCATGTGTTTCCGGATGGCCCGCCCCCGACCGGGCAGCGCTACTGCCTCAATTCCGTGGCCATGGAATTCCGCCCGGAGTGAGCGAATACGGCTACTTGCCGGATACGCTGGACACGTAGCGGGCAACAGCGGTTATCTGTTCGCTGGTCAATGAGTCCCCATAGGCCGGCATTACCCCGACGCCACTGCTGACAGCGGCTTTCACCTGCTGTTCGGACGGGACCAGCTTATCCAGGTCCGGTCCGATTGTCCCGCTGGCCCCGGCATTGGCCAGCGTGTGACACAGGGTGCAACTGGGCTGGGCCTGTTCGATGAACACCTCCCGTCCCTGAGATGCCAATGGGTCAGCCTGGGCCGATGCCGCCAGCATGACAGCAGCCAGCAGCATGATCGGGCGGGTGCTCATATCAGCCGACCCGTACCGTGACTCCGTGGTCCGACCAGCCGTTGTGTCCATAACCCCGTTCGTTATCGGTTCGTCCTTCCGGCTGTGTGGTGCCACTGACGGAAGTGGCCCTGCTGACCATCCTGACCTCACCGGGAGCCAGGTTGGCGGCTAACACGAAAGGGCGCCAGGCGTAAGGGCCAAGATCCGGCCCCACGAAGCGCGCCTGTTGCCAGTCCTTGCCCCCGTTGATGGAAACCTCCACGTTGTCGACGGCTTCCGAACCACCCAGTGCCACCCCGTAGATCAGGTTACGACCCTTGTGGGTGGATTCCAGGGGGCTGGTTATCCAGGACTTGACGTTCATCTCCCACATGGACGGTTGCTCGGGTGAGCCGGATTGGCCGACGTCGCGGATACGGTAGCCGGATGCCTGGATCTTGGCGTCGGTTTCTTCCGGGGTGAAGGCCACACGTTTGACGTATTTGACGTTGTTGACGCCGTAGTAGCCGGGCACCACCATGCGGAGCGGGCCTCCGTGGGTGATGGGTAGGGGCTCGTCGTTCAGGCCCCAGGCCAGGATGGCGGTCTCCAGCGCGCGGGTGGGTACGGAGCGCTCCACCACCACGGTTTTCGGGTCCAGGCCTGCGGGCAGTTCTTCGCCGCCGGTGCAGGTGATGAAGGCCATGCCGTCCTCGACACCACCCAGTTCGCGCACCACATCCCGCAGGGGAACGCCCGTCCAGACCACGCATCCTGCGGCCCCGACGCTCCACTGGGTGCCGCCTGCGCCGTGGGGAAAGAATGCGCGTCCGTTGCCGGAACACTGCAGTACCGTGGTCACCGACTCCACGCCGATCTGCCTGAGTTCGGCCAGGGTGAGGCTGCGGGGGTTGCGAACGCCGTCAAAGGTCACCTCCCACGCGTCCGCATTGGTCACGATATCCTCAGGGGGAGAGGGCAGGTTGTTCCTGACGAATAACCGGTCAGAAGGAGTTACCACGCCAGCGCCAATGGCATCCCGATGGGTTTCCATGGTGTTGGTGCTGTGCACAATCAATGCACTGCGGTCTTTCCAGGCGGCGTAGTCAGGCAGGCTCCTGGGTTCATCGGCCCGGGCTATCGGTATCAGGCCCAGTAGCGGTACCGACGCGAGGGCTCCAGCACTTCCGAGCAGGAACCGTCGTCGACCGCTGTCCATTTGCTCACTGGGTGCCAGGGTAGAAGGGGCTGGGAAGCGTTGGGTATCCATGATCAGTTCCTTAATCCATGTTGTGTTATCCGCCAGAGCTGTCAACCAAGGAGGGCCATGGGACGGCGGGTATCATTACGTCTAGTGCGATTTATGCGGGCGGTCAAAGAATAAACAGTTCTGGTTTGCCTCCCGGTTGCTTCCGCGAGCTATAATCACCGCCCTTTCAGCATGGACCCAGGGAGCCCGGCCACCGGAACCGTCATGATCCGACTCAGATCCAACCCCCTTACTGAATCCGCCACCCTCCTGCGCCGTGTCGCGGTTATCCTCGGTTCCTTCGGGCTGACCGCCCTTTACTGCCTGCTGGTTCTGGGACGCGCCGCCGTTCGCCGGCTGGATCGGGAGACGGTGGACGCCTATACCCGTGGCTGGTCGGCCACCCTGCTGCACATGGTCCGGGCCAGCCTGACGGTTCGGGGGGAGGTGCCTGAGTTCGGTGACGGGCGGCGCTACATGATCATGAGCACCCATGCCAGCCACTACGATATTCCGGTAACGTTCGTGTCCATGCCAGGCTCGGTTCGCATGCTGGCCAAGAAGGAACTCTTCAGTATTCCACTGCTGGGACCGGCCATGCGGGCAGCGGAGTTTCCCTCCATTGACCGCCACCAGCGCAATCGAGCCGTCCAGGACCTGGCGAGGGCCAGGACAATGATGGAGAGTGGCATCGTGCTGTGGGCGGCGCCGGAAGGCACCCGTTCATCGGACGCCCGCCTGAAGCCATTCAAGAAAGGATGCTTCCACCTGGCGCTGGATACCGAGGCGGTGATCGTGCCCATGGCGATCTGCGGCATCCACCGGGTCCTGCAGGCCCGAAGCTGGAAGATTAACCTGGGCCAGCCGGTGGAGGTACGGGTCGGCACACCGATCGATACCTCGGGGATGACCAAGGAGCAGCTACCGGAACTGATGGCCCGGGTCCGCAACCAGCTTGAAGACCTGCTGGGTGACGGTGAGGCCTGCTAGTGCCCCGACGGGATGCTACAGGGGCGGCAGCCCGGTGGCCCTTGCCGCACTGACAACGGTGGAGGCCAGGTAACCGGTGTAACCGATATAGGCCGCCATCAGCACCGCCCCCTCCCAGCGCAGGATAATGCGCCGGCTGCCCAGGGCACCGTACCCCATCAGGAACAGCGCCACCGTGACCGCCATCATCACCGACCAGTCGCGGTAGAGGACCACCGGTTCTGCGGCCATGGGCTCAATGGTGGCGGCTATTCCCACGACGGCTAGGGTGTTGAAGATCCCGGAGCCGAGGATGTTGCCCAGGATCAGGTCGTGCTCTTTCTTGCGCACGGAGGCAATGCCGGCAGCCAGTTCCGGCAACGAGGTGCCGATGGCGACAATGGTCAGGCCGATGATCAGGTCACTGACACCAAGGGACTGGGCCACGTAGACCGCTCCCCACACCAGCATGCGCGAGCTCACCAGCAACAGTATCAGCCCGATGACCAGCCACATCAGGGCCCTTGGCAGGGGCATGGGGTGGGCGGCCAGCTCCGTTTCGGCCTCGCCTCCGAGGGGGTCGCCCTTGCCCTTGATGCCCTGGACGATGGACCACCCCATGATCACCGCGAAGACCGCCAGCAGTACCCAGCCATCCAGCCGGGTGAGCTGGCCGTCCAGGAGCTGCCAGCCGGCAAGCAGGGTGATGCCGATCAGGATGGGGAGTTCCTTGCGGAGTATCTGCGAGTGAACCTCGATCGGGCTGACCAGGGCGACCAGGCCGACAATCAGGGCGATATTGGTAATGTTGGAACCGTAGGCGTTGCCCAGTGCCAGCCCGGGGTTGCCGTCGGTGGCGGCAATGGCTGATACGGCCAGTTCCGGGGCGGAGGTGCCGAACCCGATGACCACCATGCCGATCAGCAGTGGTGACATGCCCAGGTGGGCGGCCGTGGCAGCGGCCCCTTCCACGAATCGGTCCGCGCTCCAGACCAGCAGGACAAGGCCTGCGACAATAGCGAGCAAGGCAAGCAGCATCAATATTCCCTGTGTTGAAAGCTCAGCACGCCTAGGAGTCTGCGCGGTGGAAATCGCGCCAGGCGAGATCGTCCCACTTTGAGGCCATTTTGACGGTCATTTGAGGCGCATAGTGGTTCTATGTAACGAAAATGAGCGCTCAAAAGGGGCCAAAGTGGGGCGATCGCAGCGGCGGGACTTTCTGCCGCGCAGACTCCTATTCCACTGAACGGGCTGGTTATTGCGGTCGTAGTTACTGGTGGCAGACGTTACCGCAAAAGTGCGTCAAACGTAAGCACCGGGGTAATCCCCTATGGCGGGGTCTGGCGTTTTCCCAGACCATCCGACTAAAGTTGCGATGACTCCGTACGTATTAGTACGGATGATAGCGCCAACACCGGAATTCCCAAGGGCATGTCTGTCGTTATGCAAATGATTGTCATGCTCAGTATTTTGTTATCCTCCCCAAAAAGGGGATAATGACCTCCTTTTCAGGGAACCGCTGCTGATCGTGGCGGCCCCGACAGGTTCGACAACTCGCTAAGGTGACTAGCAAATGGCTGTAAGACAGGCAGACGTAGTGCTGGTCGGCGGTGGCGTCATGAGCGCCACTCTCGGCATGATGCTCAGGCAGCTTGATCCGTCCCTGGACATCGTCATGGTTGAACGTCTCGATCACGTAGCCCATGAGAGCACAGACGGATGGAATAATGCAGGGACCGGCCACGCCGGCTACTGTGAGCTGAACTACACCCCTGAAGGCGAAGACGGTGATGTGGCCATCGACCGGGCACTGACCATCAATGCCTCCTTCGAGGTTTCCCTCCAACTCTGGTCCTGGCTGGTGGAGCAGGGGATACTCCAGGATCCCAAGTCCTTCATCAATCGCACACCGCATATGAGCTTTGTCTGGGGTGACGACGGCGTCAGCTTCCTCAAGCGCCGCCACGAAAAGCTCAAGGCCCACCACCTGTTCCGCGAAATGGAATATACCGAGTCCCCGGAAGTGCTCCAGCAGTGGATGCCCCTGGTGGTCAAGAACCGGGACCCCATGCAGAAGGTGGCAGCCACTCGCATTGGCCATGGTGCCGATGTGGACTTTGGTTCCCTGACCCGGAGCATGGTGACGTACCTGGAGAGCACCCCTAATTTCGAGCTGATGCTCAGCAGCCCCGTCACCGACCTTCGCAAGCGCAAGAACGGGCGTTGGAAGGTGGAGCTGAAGGACCAGAAGACCGGTGAACAGAAGAAGGTTGAGGCCGGTTTCGTGTTCCTGGGGGCCGGTGGCGGGGCCCTGCCCATGCTACAGAAATCCGATATCGACGAAGCCAAGGGTTACGGCGGCTTCCCGGTCAGCGGCCAGTGGCTGGTCTGCCAGAAGCCCGATATCGTCGAGCAGCATCGGGCGAAGGTTTACGGCAAGGCTCCCATCGGTGCGCCTCCCATGTCGGTGCCTCACCTGGACACGCGTATTATCAATGGCGAACCGGCACTGCTGTTTGGCCCGTTTGCCGGCTTTACCACCCGCTTCCTGAAGAAGGGATCGGTATTCGACCTGTTCGGCTCGGTCAAACCCACCAACCTGCGACCCATGCTGTCAGTAAGCCGGACCAATATGGACCTGACCCGTTACCTGATCGGCGAGGTGTTCCAGTCCCATGGCGACCGTGTGGCGTCCCTGCGCAATTTCTTCCCGGATGCCCGGGAGGAGGACTGGAAGCTGCAGGACGCCGGCCAGCGGGTGCAGATCATCAAGCGCACCCAGGACGGCGGCGGTAAGCTGGAGTTTGGTACCGAGATCGTTGCCGCGAAGGATGGCACCCTGGCGGCCCTGCTGGGGGCTTCTCCCGGCGCATCCACCGCAGCCCACGCGATGCTGGATGTGATACACCGCTGTTTCTCCGAGCGGGTCCAGACCGAGGAATGGCAGGCGCGCCTGCGGGAGTTGATACCCTCCTACGGCCAGTCCCTGGTGGACGACGAGGAACTGCTCACCCGTGTGCGCGAGCGTACCCTGAACACCCTCCGTCTAAGGGAAAACTGACCGTTCGTCCGGTGCCGGGTCGGTGATTTGCCGGCCCGGGCCAATCCATCTCCTTGCCGCCATATCTCCTTCCGTTATCCACCCCACGTTTTTATAGCCAACCAGTCTGTTTTTTAACTTTCTGGGCTAGTTGTATGATAAGTCTTTGTTTTTTCCGATTTCTGCCGTTCATCAGCCAAGTGGGACGGCCAATTCTGGTCTATCCTGATAAAGGCGTTATTTCCCAAATGACTGGAATCCGTTATGAGTGAGCGCAAATCGAACTTTAATCCCGACAAGGGTTTCGTGGCCTTTCTGGGCTGGAGCCTGAATGCCGTGGAAGCGGCTGAGTCCTTCGACCGTCGTTATGTGGTTGTTGCGCCGGACTGGGCAGAGGCCTATTGCAAGGAACACGATATTCCCTACCTACCCTGGAACTTCGAGCGGCTCAATGACCGTTCGGTGGAGATAGCACAAACCCTGCAGGAAATGGGGGTAGACGTGGCCATTCCGTTGTTCGAGGAAACGGTGGAGTGGGCCGGTGCCATCAACTCGGTGCTGATGGACAAGCCCCGCCTGTTTGGTCAGGCCATGCTGCTGCGGGACAAGGCCCTAATGAAGCGACGGGCCCAGCTCGGGGGCATCCGGGTAGGCATCTTTGAGGAAGCCCACGACCGGGGAGACGTTATCCGTTTCCTCAAGCGGGTGAATCAGACCCTGCTGAAGCTGGATGGCGACCCCAACGACCCGATCCACCTGAAGGCTTTTGACAAGGCCGGTTGCCTGGGCCACCGGGTGATCCGGACGCCTGATGAAGTGGATACCATCCCCGAGGAGGAATTTCCGGTGCTGATGGAATCCCACCTGGACGGCTGGGAGTTTGCCGTCGAGGCCTGGATCCACAAGGGCAAGATCGCCTTCCTGAATATCTCCGAGTACGTGACCCTGGGTTATTCCGTCTTTGTGCCGGCCACACCGGATCTGGAGAAATACCGGGACCAGATCAGGGGCGAGATCGAAAAACTGATCAAGACCTTTGATATCGATTTTGGTTTTATTCACCCCGAGTATTTCGTGACCAGCGACAGCACCATGTACTTTGGGGAGGTGGCCTACCGGCCGCCGGGCTTCAAGGTGTTTGAGCTGCTGGAGCGGGCCTATGGTTTCAACGCCTACCAGGCCCTGATCATGACGTTTGACCCGAAAACCACGGAAGAGGAGGTCAAGGCCTTCTTCCCGAAAGAGGTGGTGGATGCGAAGGGGTACGCCGGTTGCTTTGGCGTCTATCCACGCCGTCGGGTGGTCAGCAAGCTGGAAATGCCGGAGGAAACCGAGGATCACGAGTATTTCGAGTCCCACGAACTGACTTCTCCGCTGGAGGAAACGGTGACCAAGCGTACTGCCTTCGGGACCCATTGGGGGCTGGTCTATTTCTTCGGGGACGACCCCTATCGCATGAGGGACCTTCTGAAACATCAGGAGGAACTGGACTTCTATGTATAATCAACCTGAATTACTGGTACAGGGCAGAATGCCCTAAGGATTTCGGGTTTGACCAATAACAACGAACAGGCGTCGGGAAATAATATCGAACAGAAGCTGATGGTCAGGGTCCGGCGCCTGGACGATGCCATAGAACGGGTGTCCGCCAGTCCGGCCTTTTCACGCCTGTCGAAGATGCCTCAACTGATTGACAGCGCCCGCCAGGTGCTGATGGTGGAGGGCGGCTGTGCAGCGGTGGAGGTCCGGGCCGGGGTGATCGAGCGTTGTGGGGTGTTCGAGGGGTCGGACTGGGCCGAGCCCCAGATCCTGCTCCCGTCCCTGACCACGCATTCCCTGCGCAGTCCGCAAATGGAAACCGTGGTGATCGAAGCCCTCAGCGAGCTACGGCTGCTGGCTATTGCCAAGGGAGACTATCAGCATCCCCATCTGTCTATGGAACAGGCTCACCACTACCTGGCCCAGGTACTGGCCATCAACCTTGAGCTCCTGTTCGGGATGCCCACGGAGGCCGAGCGGGAGCAGCAGGGCCGGCTGGCTACCATCAGTCGTGGCGTTATCCGTCACCTGGCGGATCGTATTGGTTACGAGCACATTATCGATCGCCTGATCGACGAGATCTGGCGGGTACTGAACCAGCGCCCGATCCAGGTGGCGGGTGTGCACCAGATGATTACCCAGATCGCCGTCTGCCGTAATAACCCGGATATCGACCTCGGCAGCAGTGGCCAGGGCGCCGAGCGGCTGATCAGCAGCCTGTTCGGCCCGACCCAGGCCTGCCGGGAGGATCCCGGCATTGAGGTGTACCGGGAGCGGCTTGCCGCCATGGACAGCGTCGCCCTGCAGAGCGAGGCCACCGGTTGCGCCCGGGCTATGCACGATACCGGCCTGGTATCCCCCTACCATGGCGAGCTTGTCCGCTACCTGCAGGAACATGCGCCGTCGCTGCTGTCCGAGGCCCTGGGGCTTTCCAGTACGGGGCGTGATTGCCTGCTGTGCTATCAGGAACTGGTACACGCCATGGTCGACCAGGGCATCTACCCCCAGACCTGCCAGGGGCTGTACGGGCTGGCGTTGACGCTGGAGCGGGGTATCCTGTACCAGCCTCCGGTGGCGCCGGCGCTGTGGCGCCAGGTGCAGCTTCCGCTGTCCCCCTATAGCCGTGAGCGGATCGGTCTGGCCTACGGTGAGGCTCCGGATCCCCGGGCCTGGCTGATCCAGGGCGTGTTATCCATGCTGGGACAGCCGCTGGGGGTAGGGCAGGGCAACAACCCGACCTGCCAGTCGGCGCGGGCATTGTCCATGTGGGCCTACAACGATCCGGACTACCTGTTGCAGATGGTGGCCTGGGCGGCACGGGACGACGAGATCATCATGCACTTCGAAGGTCAGCCGGTGTCTTCCCGTCTGAGCGGGGCTGGTGTGGCACAGGAGATCACGCTGGACCTGGATCCGGTCTCCCTGCTGGTGGTGCCACACCTGGATCGCATCTACGCCGAGATGGGGCGGTTATGTGCAGATCGTGAGGGAGACCCCCATCGCTGGGTCAACCCCGAGTTCCACGGCTGGTGGTCGGGCCGGGGGTTCCGGATCAACGTGGATGTGGACACTGGTCAGCTGGACGATCTGGAGGGGTTCCTGCGCCACTTCTACGTGAGTTATCACCCCTACTACAACGGCAACCAGCCGCTGATCCATCCGCAACCGGCGGGCATCGCCGTGACCGACAGCGCCGCCCGCTTTATTGGCTGGCATGCCATCACCATCCTGCGGGTGGCCCTGGATCAGCAGGACCGGATGCGGATCTATTTCTTCAACCCCAACAATGACAGTGGCCAGAACTGGGGCGATGATATCATCGTCAGCACCGCCGGTAACGGCGAACGCTTCGGGGAAGCATCGCTGCTATTCGAGGCCTTTGCCTCCCGCTTGTATATCTTCCATTTCGATCCCCTGGAACGGGGAAACCCCGAGGCGGTATCAGCGGAAGAGATCGAACGGATCACTGCCCTGGTCCATCGTAGCTGGGGAGCAGACAGGGTTGGTGGAGAGGTGTTGCAGGCGAATCAGGGGCCGGTCTGAACCGTCCCCTGATCCGGAACGGGCTCAGGACACCCTGAATCCCGAAGACGCCTGGTTCAGGCCATCGGAGCACTGTCCCAGTGCCTGGGCATGGTTGGCGAGGTGACCCCGGACCGAGCGGGATTCCAGGGTATGGCCGTGAATATGCTCCACTTTCTGGGCAATCTCCTCCGTGGTGCTGGAGATGCCTTCCACGGACGTGACCACCTGCTCCATATCGCCGGCCAGGGACTGGATGGACTGGGTGATGCGCTCGATCACCGATACCGCCTCACCCGCGCCTTCTTCACCGGCACTGGCCTGCTTCAGGCCCTGCTCCATCAGGGTGGTGATTTCACGGGTTTCCCGGTTCAGGGCGTCGACGATATCGGCGATGCCACTGGTGGCGGACACGGTCTTCTCCGCCAGGGAGCGCACCTCGTCGGCGACCACCGAGAAGCCACGGCCGGCTTCGCCCGCCCGTGCCGCCTCGATCGCGGCATTGAGGGCCAGCAGGTTGGTCTGCTCGGCCAGCCCGTTGATGGTGTCCACAATGGTGTTCACCTTCTCGCCGGTCTTGCTCAGGCTTTCCACCTGGCCGTGGGTCTGGCGGATCTTGCTGGACAGGTCCTGCATCACCTCGCCATTGTTGCGAACCACCTGGGCGCCATGCTGGGCGGCCTCGTTGGCGTCCTGGGTGGACTGGTTGACCGTGTTGGTCAGTTTGGCGATGTCGGACGCGGTGTGGGAGATTTCCTGCACAGCGGCGGCGGCCTGCTCGGTCTGGGCCTCCACCTGTTCGCTGCTGGCGCTCATCTGGTTCACCAGTTGTTGCAGTTCTTCCTGCAAGCGGGACAGGTCGCGATTACCGTCGAGCACCTCCTGGATGACGCCGGACACATCGTCCACCATCTGGTTGGAGGCACTGCCCAGGGCATTGAACTCATCATTGGGGTTGCTCCCCACACGCAGGCGCTGGCTCAGGTCACCGGCGGCCACCTGTGACAGCAGTCCGGCGGCATCACGCAGACGACTCACCAGCGTGCGGGACGCCTGGGTGAGTGTGACCACCAAGATCACCAGGACCACGACCGAAACAATCACGATCAGCCACGCCGACGCCTGGCGGGCCTGCTCCGCCCTGGCGGTGGTCTGGGCGACGAGGCCGCTTTCCAGGGACTGGTTCTGCTGTTCGATCACGGCCTCCAGGTCGCCACCGAGGGTGGCAAGCTGTTGCTCGGTGTCGAGGATCGCGTTGATCTGGGTTTCGGCGCGTTCGAACGCTGTCGCGAACGTCTTTACGGCCAGCCCCAGGTCGTTCTCTTCCCAGTCCATGTCGGCAATAACCTTCCGCATCCCCTCAATGGCCTTGTGGGTCTGCTCTGCGGATTCCGGGGTGAAGTTGTTCAGATAGTCCGCGTAGGTAGTCATTGCCAGCTCGATATCATCGTTCATGATCGAGATGCTGATTTCCCGGAGCCCCTCGTCCATGGCCTTGGCCAGTTCTCCCCGGATGCCTTCCGATGAACTCAGCCCAAGGGTCTGGCGTTGTTCAAGCCAGTCTCGGCGAAGTTCCACATAGCCGGTAATCCGCTCCCTGATCTGCCGGGCGGTCGACTGGATGCTGTCATCGGCGATGTTGTCCGTCAGCGACACCAACTGGCTGGACTGTTCTCCCAGTGCGTCCAGTAGTTGTTGATAGGTCCCGACCTCATCGGCATCCAGTGAGGAACTGAGGTTTTCCACCTTCAGCCACTCGCTCCAGAGCGTGAGGGAGGCGTTCTCATAGGCGTTCGCGGTGGCCCGGGCCTCATAGGACTCCGACACCTGATCCAGACCACGCAGGGCCGCCAGCGCAACCAGCACCAGTCCGATAAACGTGGCCGCAATCAACAGCCAGAACTTCTGCCGCCATGACAGGGAAAGCATGCGTTTCAAGGGGTTACTCCTGATGTTGTTCTTGGGCTCGCAATACTATAGTGCACACCTTATCGGCAAGGAGTGGATTTTCTTGAAACAGTTCGTTAACGAAGTGTTTTGGTTGGGGTGATCTGCGTGCCTGGATGACACACGTCCGGAGCTGCTGGCGCAGGCCGTCAGGGAGGCGAAAAGTTGTGGGTGTGTCTTAATACTGGCAGGGGTATGAACAAAAAAGCCCCTGAAATCAGGGGCTTTCTTGCGGTTGTTTGGTGGAGACGGCGGGAATTGAACCCGCGTCCGCCAGTACTCTGCCTTGAGCTCTACATGTTTAGTGTCCTTCTATTCGTTTAACCCCAAGCGACCCGAAGGTCAGGGTGCAGGGGGCGAGCTCTTTGGATCTTAGCCTTTAACCAGTGAGCTCTGGTCAAAGGAGCAGCCTGTTAAGCTATGACGTCCTGAAATACCCGTTTACAGGCACCCGGGTCAGGACGACCGGCGGCTTACGCCGCCAGTGCGTAGTTGTCGTCGTTTGCGACTATTGCTTGCAGCTTTGGATTAACGAGATTCGCTGCCATCTCGACATGCACCCAAGGGTTCGCCACCGGCGTCGAAGCCATGTCGTCCCCTTGCAGGTAAGTATATGGGGCCAGTCCGGCCTACTTCAAGGCTTTTATGCGTCGACCTCAGCCGGTGTTGTGCTCGCGCAGGATGCGCTGCTTCTGCCGGTTCCAGTCGCGTTCCTTCTCGGTGGCCCGCTTGTCGAACATTTTCTTGCCTTTCACCAGCGCGATTTCGCACTTCACCTTGTTCTTTTTCCAGTAAAGGGCCAGGGGCACACAGGTGTGGCCGGTCTGATTGACCTTGCCCATCAGCCTGGCGATTTCCTTGGCGTGCAGCAGCAGCTTACGGTTGCGGGTCGGGTCCGCAATCACATGGGTGGAGGCCGTATCAAGCGGGGTGATCTGCGCGTTGAACAGGAAGGCTTCGCCCTCCCTGAACAGCACGTAGGCCTCGGTAATCTGGCCCTTGCCGGCACGCAGGGACTTGACCTCCCAGCCCAGTAACTGGACGCCCGCCTCCAGGCGTTCTTCAATGTGATACTCGTGCCGGGCTTTCTTGTTGAGGGCAATGGTGCCCCCGGAGTTGGCCGGTTTCTTTTTGCTCATTGAATCTATCCGTTGGACATTCGGTGTCTGTTAATGGGGATTGGTCCAGGCGCAGACAAGAGGCGGATTGTAACCCAGGTCCCGATATCGGGTCACCAGCCGGGCGAGCCGGGGCGGATATCAGTTACAATCGAGAATCCATTCTGAACAGGGAATCGAATGCCGACACCATCGACCAATGCCACCCTGGGCCTATGGGCCGGGCGCAGTACGTTTTTCTGGAGCGCCGCTGCAGCCACGATCGGGCTGGGCAACCTCTGGCACTTTCCGTGGCTGGCCAGTCAGTTCGGAGGCGGCTATTTCGTCCTCATGTACCTGTTGTTCCTGCTGGTGGTGACCCTGCCGCTGGTGCTGGCGGAAAGTGCCCTGGGGCGCCACTCCCGCCATAACATGTCACTTGCCATGGGGGCCGAGGCCAAGGCCCGCAGGCTTTCACCCCGCTGGCGGTGGGTTGGCCGGATCAGCGTGCTCTCCGGGTTCCTGGTGTTGTCCATTACGCTGGTTATTGGCTCCATCTGCCTTGCCTATGTGTTCTATGGGGCTTTGGGCTGGTTCGCGGACGCCACGCCGGCTTCCATGACCGGCCTGCTGGGTCAGCTGGTGGAGAATCCCCACGAGTATCGCGGTTTCATGGCGTGGCACCTCTTTTTTATTGCCCTGGTCGGTGTGGTTGCAGTACGACAGGTGTCGGTTGAGCGCGCCTTCCGGCTGGTCGTGCCCGTCGTTCTGATCCTGCTGATGCTGCTGGTGGGCTGGAGTCAGTGGCAGGGCCTGGCGAGCGGCTCCCTGGAGGCGGTCGTGGGATTCCGCTGGCAGGATGTGGGCTTCCGGAGTGTGTGGTTTGCCCTGTCCCATGCCTTCTATACGCTGGGAATTGGTCTCGGCGTCTGGGCGGTACTGGGGGCGTTGATGGCCCCGGGGGCGCCGCTGAAGCGATCTGTATTCATGGTGGCGTTGCTGGATACCGCGGTGGGTGTTATGGCGGGCGTTGTCGTCTACGCCATCGCCCAGTCGATGGTGGATGTCAGTGATGCCCGTGGCTTCGGGCTGGTTTTCATTGCGTTGCCTGTGGGGCTGGGTGGTTTCGAGTACCACCAGCTCCTTTCAACGGCGGTGTTTGCCGTGATCCTGCTGGTGGCCTGGACATCGGCCCTTGTTCTGGTGGAGGCAGTTGTTGCCTGGTTGCGGGAGTGGCTGGTGTCGCCCCGTCCGGCATCAGTGCTACTGGTGCTGGTGTTTGCCTGGTTGCTGGGGCTGATCACGCTGTTTTCATTCAATATCTGGTCTGACGTCCAGTTTGCGGGGCTGACGCCTTTCCGCTGGATCGAATTGATCACCAGCGGTCTGTTGATACCCTTTGTGGCCGCCGCCCTGGCCGTATTCCTGGGCTGGCTGGCACCAGTCGGTTACTTGGCCGAGCTGTTGGGGGCGCCCCATGAATGGCTGGCCCGACTCTGGCACCTTGCCTTGCGCTACCTGCTGCCGTTAGTCGTGGTGGCGGTGGGGCTGAGCTATTCCGCGGCGTCGCTGCATCCGGTGTGCGAGCGCGCCGATCTGAGCTGGTGTGCGCAGTCGACCCATGACGTAACATCCGGTTCGGAGAGCGGGGCTGGCGATTCCGGCGCCGGTGACCAGCGTTCCCGCGGGCCTGGCCGGGCCGCCGATTTCTGATGGAGGTGGGCCGAAAAATCCGGCCAAATCGGATATGATTGGCGCTTGAACCAACCCACAGGATTCTCAGTTTTCATGGCCCATCAGATAGACAAGAGTGCCCTGGTGATGCACTCGGCAGAGCGTATGTTTACGCTGGTTGACGATATTGTCAGTTATCCGGATTTCCTGCCCTGGTGCGCCGGAGCCCAAGTGCATGAACGCACTGACTCCCAGGTCCTGGCCTCCATCGACGTGGCCAAGGGTGGCATCCGGCATCGCCTGACCACCCGCAATGAGCTTGCCTCGCCGGAACGTATCGAGATGTCCCTGGTGGACGGACCGTTCCGGAACCTTAAGGGGAACTGGTACTTCACACCCCTCGACAGTCAGGCCTGTAAGGTTACCCTGCAACTGGACTTCGAGTTTTCCGGGTCCCTGTCCCGGATGACCTTCGGTCCGGTATTCAACCAGGCTGCCAATAGCATGGTGGAGGCATTTTGCCGTCGGGCGAACGAAGTCTACGCTGAGGTGGTGAGTCGCTGATGTGGGTGGAAGTGGCTTATGCAACGCCGGAGCGCCAGGAGATCGTGCCGGTGAAGGTGGAGGAAGGGGCGACCATGCTGGATGCCGTTCGCCGTTCCGGAATTGAAGACCTGTTTCCAGGCCTTGATCCCGAGGCGGTGGATATGGGGATCTTCGGCAAGGTGGTAAAAACGCCAGCCGGGCATATACTGCGGGAAGGCGATCGTATCGAGCTCTATCGGCCGCTCAGGATCGATCCCAAGCAGGCCCGGATGAACCGGGCCCGTAAGAAGAAAGAAGGCTGAGGTTGTCGCTGTCAGTAGGCAGGTAGGTCCTCAAGCATTTCCTTGTCAAGGCGGGTGAACCTATCGTCGTCATAGTGGACGGTCACTTTCTGTTTCCGTATTTTTCCACCAGCCTCCTGGAACGTATAGATGTAATACTCGACGGACGTGTCCGCAGCATTCAGGGTCAGGGGAGTGCCAAGGGCGGAATGCACCTGGGAGCGTGACATGCCCGGTTCAAGCTGGGCGATTTCCTCGTCGGTGACGATATTGCCCTGCTGGACATTGATCTTGTAGACGCCGGGAAATACGCAGCCGGCAAGCAGGGTCAGCAGGAGGATGGGTACAACTTTACGGATCGGGTGCATCAGGAACAGAAGTCCTTATAGCCGGAAATGAAACGGTTTATGAGTCAAAATATGGCGGTATAATACCGGAAGCACTGAACACACCAAAGAGCGAAGAGCATTATGTCATCTGAAAACGCCGAACTGCGCAAGGTGGGCCTGAAAGTCACTCTGCCACGAGTGAAGATCTTCAATATCCTGGAGACGTCGGAAGAGCACCACCTGAGCGCTGAGGATGTCTACAAGAAGTTGCTGGACCAGGGTGACGACGTTGGGCTCGCGACGGTTTACCGGGTGCTGACCCAGTTTGAGGCAGCGGGACTGGTGCTGCGTCATAACTTTGAGGGTGGCCACGCGGTCTTTGAAATGGCCGGGGACGATCACCATGACCACATGGTCTGTACCCAGACTGGTGAAGTCATCGAGTTCGTGGACGAGGTGATTGAAGAGCGTCAGAAAAAGATCGCGGAAGAGCACGGCTATGAAATCGTGGACCATAGCCTGATCCTCTACGTTAAGCCGATCAAGAAGTCCTGATACGCCAGCCTGCCCTGTAGCGGTCGCAACCCGTGACCGCTGCCCATCCCTTCGTCTGTTCAGAATCCTGCCAAAAAAAGAGCGCCGGGGCGGCGCTCGAAAAGCTCTCTGGTGAGAAGGGAGTCGATGAGAGCAACTTGAAAATCAACGTTCAGTTCAATGGTGGGTCGCTTGCCCCTTGGTGTACATCTCGCGGGCGTGGGCCAGAGTCTGCTCGGTCATATCCACGCCACCCAGCATCCTGGCCACTTCGCTGATACGGCCCTGATCATTCAGTGTTTCGATCTTCGAGAAGGTGGTATCCGCTTCGGTGAACTTGCTGACAAACAGGTGCTGGTGGCTTTGCGCCGCCACCTGGGGCAGGTGGGTCACGCAGATGATCTGACCACTTTCCCCCAGTGAGCGCAGCAGCCGACCCACGACTTCCGCCGTGCCGCCGCCAATGCCTACGTCCACCTCATCGAACACCAGGGTGGGTGTGGTGGAGGTTTGGGCCACTACTACCTGGATGGCCAGGCTGATGCGGGACAGCTCGCCACCGGATGCCACTTTGGCCAGGGGGCGTGCGGGCTGGCCGGGGTTGGCACTGATCAGGAATTCGATGTCTTCGTTGCCTGCCGGGCTGGGCTCCTGGTTCCGGGTATCAAGCTGGCTGGTGAACTGCATGGTGGGCATGCCCAGCTCCGCCAGTTCCTGGCCCACGCGCTGGTCCAGTGTGGCCGCCCCCTCGCGCCGGGCCTTGGACAGTTTGTCGGCCACCGTCTGGTAGGCCTTGCGATAGTTCTCCACATCGGCCTCCAGTTGTTCCAGGCTGCCTTCGCTGCCATCAAGTTCGGCCAGTTCCTCGCCCAGTCGCTGGTGCAGCTCCGGCAGTTCCTCCGGTTGGATGCGGTGCTTCCGGGCCAGTTGGTAAATAGCGCTGAGGCGATCCTCCACTTCCTGCAGGCGCTCCGGATCCGCCTCGTAATCCTCCACGAAATGGACCAGGTTGTTGCCGGCCTCCGACAACTGGATCTGGGCTTCATTGAGCATCTGGATGGTGTCAGCCAGGGCCGGTACCTGGACCGGCAGTTGCTCAAGTTGCTGCAGGGCCTGGCGAACCATGTCGGCGGCGCTGGTTTCATCCTCGGAGCACAACATGGCGGCATGGTGGCTGTGCTGGCGGACGGTTTCCGCGTGGCTGAGCTGTTCCTGTTCCTGCTCAAGGCGCGTCTGCTCGTCTTCCTCGAGGGCCAGGCGGTCCAGTTCTTCGACCTGGTAGCGCAGGAGCTGCAACCGGGCCTCGGTTTCATCCGCATTCTGTTGACGGCTGGTCAGCCGTTCCCGGGCCTGGTGCCACTGTTTCCAGGCCAGGCGGGTCTTGATGGCAAGGTCTTCGGAGCCGGAGAATTCGTCCAGCAGGCGACGGTGGGTGTCCTTCTTCAGGAGAGACTGGTGCTGGTGCTGGCTGTGGATATCCATTAGCGTGGCGCCCAGGTCCTTCAACTGGTTCAGCGGGCAGGGCTGGCCGTTGATGTAGGCGCGGGAACGGCCATCCCGGCCGATCACCCGTCGCAGGATGCAGTCGTTGCCGTCATCCAGGTCCTGTTCCTCCAGCCATTCCCGGGCTTCAGGGATCCGGGCGATGTCGAAGGTGGCGGTAATATCCGCCCGCTTGGCGCCATGGCGAACAGCACTGGCATCGCCACGGCCTCCCATGGCCAGCCCGAGTGCGTCCAGCACAATGGACTTGCCGGCGCCGGTCTCTCCGGTGAGGGCGGTCATGCCCTTCTGGAACTGGAGTTCGACGCGTTCGGCAATGGCGTAATTGGAAACCGTGAGTTGAGTCAGCATGTGGTGTCTCCCTGAGTCACGAACACTGTTTAGGCATACAGTGACTGTGAATATATACAGCAAAATTGCTGTATGCAAATCCAGTGTGGCGAATTCTGTGAAATGCTCATGGTTGAAAGCGCTTATTTGGGCCCCATATCCGATGGCAAGTTTTTACCATCATTGGATAAAGGCGCGGCGAGCCGCGCACAGGCATAACCGGGAGTAGCTGATGAGCGCTGACGAAAATCGCAATGAAAATGTCGATGAAGAGCTGAAAGCGGAGGAGCGGGCCGGTGAGCCGGTGTCCGAGCAGCAGCCGGGTGAGACCTCCTCACCGGAGGAGGACGCCGATTCCATGGAGACCCGCGTCCAGGAGCTGAAGGACCAGGTGCTCAGGAGTCAGGCGGAAATGCAGAACGTGCGCCGCCGGGCGGAGATCGACGTGGAGAAGGCCCATAAGTTTGCCCTTGAAAAGTTCGTCAAGGAGCTGCTGCCGGTGGCCGACAGCCTTGAAAAGGCCGTTGAGAGCACAGAGGGACAGCAGGATTCCGATGACGTTGTCACGTCCATCCGGGAAGGGGTGGAAATGACCCTGGACCTGTTCCTGAAGAGTCTGGGCAAGTTCAACGTGCAGCAGTTGAACCCCGTGGGCGAACCCTTTGACCCGCAATTGCACGAGGCCATGTCCATGGTGCCGGCGCCGGACGCCGAGCCCAATTCCGTGGTGGCCGTGGTGCAGAAGGGTTACACGCTGAACGAGCGTCTGGTGCGTCCGGCCATGGTGGTGGTCGCCAAGGCCGAAGATGCGCCAAAAATCGATGAGCAGGCTTGAAAAGTCGGCGTCGGAGCCAATATAGGCAGGTAACAGTCAAGACGCGGTCCCTGGTGGGCCGGAAAAGAATCAGGTAAATCCGGATCAGGCAGCATCCGGACTGAATAGCTAACTGGAGTGATTTCATGAGCAAGATTATCGGTATCGACCTGGGCACGACCAACTCCTGTGTTGCCATCATGGATGGTGACAAGGTCAAGGTGATCGAGAACGCAGAGGGCGATCGCACCACGCCTTCCATCATCGCGTACACCGACGATGGTGAAACGCTGGTTGGCCAGTCCGCCAAGCGTCAGGCGGTGACCAACCCCCATAACACGCTGTACGCCATCAAGCGTCTGATCGGTCGTCGTTTCGAGGACGATGTGGTTCAGAAGGACATCAAGATGGTGCCCTACACCATCACCAAGGCGGACAATGGCGACGCCTGGGTTGAGGTGAAAGGCGAGAAGATGGCGCCGCCGCAGGTGTCCGCGGAAGTCCTGAAAAAGATGAAGAAGACCGCCGAGGACTACCTGGGCGAGAAGGTAACCGAAGCGGTTATCACCGTACCGGCCTACTTCAACGACAGTCAGCGTCAGGCCACCAAGGACGCTGGTAAAATCGCCGGCCTGGAAGTGAAGCGGATCATCAACGAGCCGACTGCCGCCGCACTGGCCTATGGGATGGACAAACAGAGCGGTGACCGCACCGTGGCTGTCTATGACCTGGGTGGTGGTACCTTTGACCTGTCCATCATCGAGATTGCCGATGTGGATGGTGAGCACCAGTTCGAGGTTCTGGCCACCAACGGCGACACCTTCCTGGGTGGTGAAGACTTCGACCTGAAGATCATCGAGTACCTGGCGGACCAGTTCAAGAAGGACAGCGGCATCGACCTGCGCGGTGACTCCCTGGCCATGCAGCGCCTTAAGGAAGCCGGCGAGAAGGCCAAGATCGAGCTGTCCAGCAGCCAGCAGACCGACGTCAACCTGCCGTACATCACGGCGGATCAGAGCGGTCCCAAGCACATGAACGTCAAGCTGACCCGGGCCAAGCTCGAGGCGCTGGTGGAAGAGCTGGTGGAGCGCAGCCTGGAGCCCTGTAAGGTGGCCCTGAAGGATGCCGGCCTGTCCGCCAACGAGGTTGACGAGGTGATCCTGGTGGGCGGTCAGACCCGTATGCCGATGGTGCAGGAAAAGGTGAAGAACTTCTTCGGCAAGGAGGCCCGCAAAGACGTGAACCCGGATGAAGCGGTTGCCATTGGCGCGGCCATCCAGGGCGCGGTTCTGTCAGGCGACGTGAAGGACGTTCTGCTGCTGGACGTGACCCCGCTGACCCTGGGTATCGAAACCATGGGTGGTGTGGCCACGCCGCTGATCGAGAAGAACACCACGATTCCGACCAAGAAGTCCCAGACGTTCTCCACGGCGGAAGACAACCAGACCGCCGTGACCATTCACGTGGTCCAGGGTGAGCGCAAGCAGGCGACCCAGAACAAGTCCCTGGGACGGTTCGACCTGGCGGATATCCCGCCGGCGCCCCGTGGTGTGCCGCAGATCGAGGTGACCTTCGATATCGACGCCAACGGCATCCTGAATGTGTCCGCCAAGGACAAGGCGACCGGCAAGGAACAGTCCATCGTGATCAAGGCCTCTTCCGGTCTCAACGATGACGAAATCGAGAAGATGGTCAGCGACGCCGAGGCCAATGCCGAGGAAGATCGCAAGTTCGAGGAACTGGTCCAGGCCCGTAACCAGGGCGACGCCATGGTTCACACCGTGCGCAAGACCCTGAACGATGCCGGCGACAAGGTCACCGACAGCGAGAAGGAGAACATCGAGTCAGCCATCAAGGACCTTGAGGAAGCGCTGGAAGGCTCCGACAAGGACGACATCGAAGCCAAGACCCAGAAGCTGACCGAAGTGTCCGGTGAGCTGGCCCAGAAAATGTATGCCGACCAGGGCGAACAGGCCCAGCAGGCCGGCGGCGAAGAGCAGGCCAGCGGCAGCCCCGATGACGCCGTCGACGCTGAGTTCGAGGAAGTCAAGGACGACGACAAGCGCTAAGCGTTTCGTTCGGTCCGGCAAGAACGCGGGGGTGATCGCCCCCGCGTTTTCTGCGTTAGAGAATGGCGGGTTTCCGGATACCCGGGCCCGAATTTGATTAGCACAGACAGGTTTTTCAACAAGGTTTTCCAGAATGGCCAAACGTGACTACTACGACGTTCTCGGGGTATCCCGGGATACGGACGAGAAGGAGATCAAGCGAGCCTACCGCAAGCTCGCCATGAAGTACCATCCGGACCGTAACCCGGACGACGCCGAAGCCGAGGCGAAGTTCAAGGAGGCCACGGAAGCCTACGACGTGCTGATGGATGCCAACAAGCGCGCCGCCTACGACCAGTTCGGCCATGCCGGAGTGGATGGCCAGGCCGGAGGCGGCGGCTTTGGCGGCGGTGGTGCCAGTTTCTCCGACATCTTCGGGGATGTGTTCGGTGATATCTTTGGTGGCGGCGGCCGGGGCCGCAGCAACCGGGGGGCCGACCTGCGCTATACCCTGGAGCTTGACCTGGAGGAGGCTGTTCACGGCACCACGGTGAAGATTCGCGTGCCTGGCCATGTGGAATGCGACCTGTGCGAGGGCAGCGGTGCCGCCAAGGGCTCCAGGCCGGAAACCTGTGGCACCTGTAAGGGCATGGGGCAGGTTCGCATGCAGCAGGGCTTTTTCACGGTCCAGCAGGCGTGTCCCACCTGTCGCGGTAACGGCAAGGTGATCAAGGATCCGTGCAGCAAGTGTCATGGCGCCGGGCGCCTCCAGGAAGAGAAGACCCTGTCCGTCAAGGTTCCTCCAGGTGTTGATACCGGCGATCGGATCCGCTTGTCCGGAGAAGGTGAGATGGGCGTTGATGGCGCACCGGCAGGCGACCTGTACGTGCAGATCGCGGTCCGTGAACATTCCATCTTCACCCGTGACGGTCGTAACCTCTATTGCGAGGTGCCCATCAGTATCGTGGACGCCGCCCTCGGCGGTGAGCTGGAAGTGCCGACACTCGATGGCCGCGTGAAACTGAAAATTCCCCCGGAGACCCAGACCGGCAAGCTGTTCCGCTTGCGGAACAAGGGCGTTTCTCCGGTCCGTGGCGGTCCTGCGGGTGATTTGCTGTGCCGGGTCATGGTGGAAACGCCGGTCAATCTGACCAAAAAGCAGAAGGATCTGATGGAGCAGTTCCAGGAAACCCTGGACGGCAACAACGGTAACAATCACGCGCCCCGGAAAACCTCCTGGTTTGAGGGTGTGAAGAGCTTCTTCGACGAAATGAAATTCTGAGGTCTGCCATGACAAGGATTGCGGTAACCGGCGCGGCCGGTCGAATGGGCAAGGTGCTGATCGAAGCCATCGATGAGGCGGATGATCTGTCCCTGGGTGCCGCCATCGTCCATCCGGAAAGCTCGCTGGTGGGCGCGGATGCCGGTGAAATGGCCGGCATTGGCAAGAATGGCGTGGCACTGGCCGGAAGCATCGCCGATGTGAAGGATGCCTTTGACGTCCTGATCGATTTCACCTTCCCGGACCTGACACTGGAGAACCTGGAGTTCTGCAGCCAGAACGGCAAGGCGGTGATTATCGGCACCACCGGCATGACGGATGCGGAGAAGGAGCAGGTCAAGGTGGCGGCTGACCGGGTGCCCGTGGTCTTTGCGCCCAACATGAGCGTGGGTATCAATGTGGTGCTAAACCTGCTTCAGACGGCCGCGTCCGTTCTGGGTGACGACTACGATGTCGAGATCATCGAGACTCATCACCGCCACAAGAAGGATGCTCCCTCTGGTACTGCCCTGCGTCTGGGTGAGGCCGTGGCTGACGCCCTCGGGCGGGATCTGAAGGAGTGTGCTGTCTACGGCCGCGAAGGGTTCACCGGCGAGCGCCCCCAGAGGGAGATTGGTTTCGAGACCATCCGGGCCGGGGATGTGGTGGGCGACCACACCGTGCTGTTTGCCACCATGGGTGAGCGCATCGAGATTACCCACAAGGCCAGCAGCCGCATGACGTTTGCCAAGGGCGCCATTCGTGCAGCCCACTGGCTACAGGGCAGGCCCGCCGGTCTGTACGATATGCAGGATGTGCTGTCCCTGAAAGACTGAGCTTCTGATGGACACAGATCGTCATATTTCCTACAATAAGGCGATTTAACTGCACCAAGCGTAGCCTGAAGACAAAGCCCGCCCGGAAGTCCGGATGATTTCCGAGGGCGGATACAAGAGCGGGACGGGGCAACACCCCCTCTCGCTTTTTTGCGACCTGAATTTGCGCTTGCGTTCCCGTTTGCCCAAACGAACCCGATTGAGGATACACGCCTTGAGTACACCAGCCATCCTTGCACTCGCAGACGGAAGCCTGTTTCACGGAGTCGCCATCGGCGCCGACGGCGAAACCAGTGGTGAGGTGGTTTTCAACACCGCCATGACCGGCTACCAGGAGATCCTCACGGACCCGTCCTACGCCCGTCAGATAGTGACCCTGACCTATCCTCATATTGGTAATACCGGCATCAATGACGAGGATGTGGAATCCGACGACCTCCACGCTGCGGGTCTGATTATCCGCGACCTGCCGCTGCTGGCCAGCAACTGGCGCAGCCAGAAGACACTGTCCGACTACCTGAAGGAAAACAACCGCATCGGCATCGCCGGCATCGATACCCGGCGCCTGACCCGGATCCTGCGGGACAAAGGCTCTCAGGATGGTGCCATTGTGGCGGGCGAAGGTGTGACAGCCGAGCGTGCCCTGGAGCTGGCCAAGGCCTTCCCGGGGCTCAAGGGCATGGACCTCGCCAAGGAAGTGTGCCGCAAGGATACCCGGACCTGGGACGAAACCGAATGGGTACTGGGTGAGGGCTATGGCAAGCGCACTGAAAGCCGTTTCAAGGTCGTCGCCTGGGACTATGGTGTGAAGAAGAACATCCTGCGTATGCTGGCCAGCCGTGGCTGTGACCTGACCATCGTGCCGGCCCAGACCCCCGCGTCGGAAGTGCTGGCGATGAAACCGGACGGGGTGTTCCTCTCCAATGGCCCCGGCGATCCTGAGCCTTGCGACTATGCCATCAAGGCGATTGGCGAGGTGCTGGAAACTGATGTTCCGGTCTTCGGCATCTGTCTGGGACACCAGTTGCTGGCCCTGGCCAGTGGCGCCAAGTCCGTGAAGATGGGCCATGGCCATCACGGTGCCAACCACCCGGTACAGAGCCTCAGGGATGGCACGGTGATGATCACCAGCCAGAACCACGGGTTCGCGGTGGACGAGACCACGCTGCCCGACAACGTCGAGGCGACCCATAAGTCCCTGTTCGACGGCACGCTCCAGGGCATCCGACGCACGGACAAGCCGGCGTTCAGCTTCCAGGGACACCCGGAAGCCAGCCCGGGGCCCCACGATATGGCTCCGTTGTTTGACGAGTTTATCCGGCTGATGGAAGCACGGTCCGCGTAAGCGGACGCCCGACACAGCGTTGCCGAAAGGCCCTACGAATCTGAATTTTGCTGACAGGTTGACTGAGAAATGCCAAAGCGGACCGACATCAAGAGCATCCTGATCCTGGGCGCTGGCCCCATCGTGATTGGCCAGGCGTGTGAGTTTGACTATTCCGGCGCACAGGCCTGCAAGGCCCTGCGGGAAGAGGGGTACCGGGTGATCCTGGTGAACTCCAATCCCGCCACCATCATGACCGACCCGGCCATGGCGGATGCCACCTACATCGAGCCCATCACCTGGCGCACGGTCGAGAAGATCATTGAGAAAGAGCAACCGGACGCCCTGCTGCCCACCATGGGTGGCCAGACGGCCCTGAACTGCGCCTTGGATCTGGAAAAACACGGTATCCTGGACAAGCATGGCGTCGAGATGATCGGTGCCAATGCCGACACTATCGACAAGGCCGAGGACCGCGACCGCTTCGACAAGGCGATGAAGAAAATCGGCCTGGAGTGCCCCAAGGCGACCATCGCCCATTCCATGGCAGAAGCGTGGCAGGTAGCTGATGACATCGGTTTCCCCTGTATTATCCGCCCATCCTTCACCATGGGTGGCTCCGGCGGTGGCATCGCCTATAACCGGGAGGAGTTCGAGGAAATCTGCACCCGGGGGCTGGATCTGTCCCCCACCAACGAACTGCTGATCGACGAGTCCCTGATCGGCTGGAAGGAATACGAGATGGAAGTCGTTCGCGACAGGAACGACAACTGCATCATCGTCTGTGCCATCGAGAACTTCGACGCCATGGGCGTGCACACCGGTGACTCCATCACCGTGGCCCCGGCCCAGACCCTCACCGACAAGGAATACCAGATCATGCGGAACGCCTCGCTGGCGGTGCTGCGTGAGATCGGTGTGGAAACCGGTGGTTCCAACGTGCAGTTCGGTGTCAACCCGGATAACGGGCGCATGGTGGTCATCGAGATGAATCCCCGGGTGTCCCGCTCCTCGGCTCTGGCCTCCAAGGCCACCGGTTTCCCCATCGCCAAGGTGGCTGCGAAACTGGCCGTTGGTTACACCCTGGACGAGCTGCAGAACGACATCACCGGCGGCATAACGCCGGCGTCTTTCGAGCCGAGTATCGACTATGTGGTCACCAAGATTCCCCGCTTCACCTTCGAGAAGTTCCCCCAGGCGGACGCTCGCCTGACCACCCAGATGAAGTCGGTGGGTGAGGTGATGGCCATCGGCCGCACCTTCCAGGAGTCCATGCAGAAAGCCCTCCGCGGCCTGGAAGTGGGCTCGGAAGGGTTCGAGGAAAAGGTGGACCTGGATAGCACCAGCGGTCGCGAAACGCTGATCAAGGAGTTGAATGTGCCGGGTGCGGAGCGTATCTGGTACATCGGCGAGGCTTTCCGTGCCGGTATGACGGTTGACGAAGTCTTCCGTCACACGAAAGTGGATCCCTGGTACCTGGTGCAGATTGAAGATCTCATCCTGGAAGAAGCATCGTTGAAAACGGCCGGCACCTCCGACATCGATCGGGATACCCTGTTCCGCCTCAAGCGCAAGGGCTTCTCCGATGGCCGTCTGGCGAAACTGCTTGGTATCTCCGAGGTGTCGCTGCGCAAGCTGCGCCATGAACTGGACGTACGCCCGGTGTACAAGCGGGTGGACACCTGTGCCGCCGAGTTTGCCTCCTCCACCGCCTACATGTACTCCACCTATGAGGAGGAGTGCGAGGCAGACATATCCGACCGGGAAAAAATCGTGGTCATCGGTGGTGGCCCCAACCGTATCGGCCAGGGTATCGAGTTCGATTACTGCTGTGTCCATGCCGCCCTGGCGATGCGCGAGGACGGTTATGAAACCATCATGATCAACTGCAACCCGGAGACCGTCTCCACCGACTACGACACCAGTGACCGGCTCTATTTTGAGCCCATCACCCTGGAAGACGTGCTGGAGATTGTCTACAAGGAGAAGCCCAAGGGGGTCATCGTCCAGTACGGCGGCCAGACACCGCTGAAGCTGTCCCGTGGCCTTGAGGCTGCCGGTGTGCCCATTATCGGCACCTCGCCGGACGCCATCGACCGTGCCGAGGACCGGGAGCGTTTCCAGCAGATGATCACCCGCCTGGGCCTGAAGCAGCCGGAAAACGCCACGGTGCGCAGCCATGAGGAGGGCATCCTAGTGGCCCGGGAGATTGGCTACCCGCTGGTGGTCCGCCCGTCCTACGTTCTGGGTGGCCGTGCCATGGAGATCGTCTATAACGAGGAAGAGCTGGTGCGCTACATGCGCGACGCCGTGCTGGTCTCCAATGACAGCCCGGTGCTGCTGGACCACTTCCTCAATGCTGCCATCGAGGTGGACATCGACGCCATCTGTGACGGCGAAGACGTGGTGATCGGCGGCATCATGCAGCATATCGAGCAGGCCGGCGTTCACTCGGGCGATTCCGCCTGCTCCCTGCCGCCCTATACCCTGCCGAAAGACGTGCAGGACGAGATGCGCGAGGCGGTCAGGAAAATGGCCCTGGAACTGGATGTCGTGGGCCTGATGAACGTGCAGTTGGCCTGGCAGGACGGCGAGATCTACGTAATCGAGGTGAACCCCCGTGCGTCCCGGACGGTGCCATTCGTCTCCAAGGCGGTGGGCGTCTCCCTGGCCAAGGTGGCCGCCCGTTGCATGGCTGGTCGCAGCCTGAAGGAGCAGGGTTTTACCACTGAAATCGTACCGACCCACTACTCGGTGAAGGAATCCGTCTTCCCGTTCAATAAGTTCCCGGCGGTGGACCCGATCCTCGGGCCGGAAATGAAGTCCACCGGTGAGGTGATGGGCATTGGCGACAGCTTTGACGAAGCCTTCGCCAAGGCGGCCCTGGCCGCCGGGGAGCGGTTGCCGGCCAAGGGCACGGCGTTTATCTCCGTGCGTGAAGTGGACAAGGCCGGTGTGGTCAAGCTGGCCCGTGACCTGGTGGACGCCGGTTTCAGTCTGGTGGCCACCACCGGCACCGCCCGGGTTATCAGTGAGGCCGGGATGGATGTCGAACGGGTCAACAAGGTGGGCGAAGGCCGTCCGCACATTGTTGATGCCATCAAGAATGGCCAGGTGCAACTGATCATCAATACCACGGAGGGGCGCAAGGCCATTGCCGATTCCGCCCAGATTCGCCAGTCGGCCCTCCAGCACAAAGTGACCTATACAACCACGCTGGCAGGGGGCGAAGCCTTCTGCCGCGCGATTAAATTCGGACCCGAGCGGACGGTGCGCCGTCTGCAGGAACTGCATTCAGGAAAGTGACTATGACGACTCGAGTACCCATGACCATCTATGGTGAAGCACGCCTGCGGGAAGAGCTTCAGCAGCTCAAGTCTGTCGAGCGCCCCAAGGTGATCGAGGCCATCGCCGACGCTCGTGAGCACGGCGATCTCAAGGAAAACGCCGAGTACCATGCCGCCCGGGAGCAGCAGGGCTTTATCGAGGGGCGAATCCAGGAGATCGAAAGCAAGCTGGCCGCCGCCCAGGTGATCGATGTCACCACCATTGAGAACACCGGCAAGGTGATTTTCGGCACCACCGTCCACCTGCTCAATGTGGAGACGGACGAACAGGTGGTCTACCAGATCGTTGGCGAGGACGAGGCCGACATCAAGGGGGGCAAGATCTCCATTTCATCTCCCATCGCCCGAGCTCTGGTGGGCAAGAGCGAAGGCGACGTGGTGGCGATCCGTGTGCCTTCCGGTACGGTGGAATACGAAATTGAGGAAGTGGAGCATATCTGAAGCTCCGCCAACGTTGCCGGCGCGCTTTATATGAAGCCCTTCTCCCGTCAGGGGGAAGGGCTTTGTTTATGGAGTGCGGACCCGGATTGGCGATGGCGAAGGCCCTTGGTGTTCAGTTACTCCGGTGCCGGCCCGGCGACAGGGGTTTGACGTTGCCCGAGTCCTGGGGCGGTGGGGTTTCCGCCTTGTCGTGCAGTAGCATGCCGATCTTGCGGTCAATGCCCTCAAGGGCATCGGCAATGCGAGAGAGGGTATTGCCCAGTTCACTGCTGCCGCTCAGCGGTGTTGATGCCGCCGCCGGTGGTTCAAAGTCCGCTGAACTGGTGCTGGTGGGGATGGAAGGTTTCCTGTCCGGATCGGGGGCATCGCCCAACAGATCCTTGCGGATTTCCTTGAGATCACGCCGGTCCAGCACATCCCGCTCATCGGAATAGGCACACATCATCAGTCCGTCACAGAGCTTGTTGATGACCCGTGGGATGCCGGCGCTCATGGTAAAGATATCGTGGATCATGGCTTCGTCGAACAGCGGGGCACCCTTGTGGCCGGCTACCAGCAGGCGATAGTCGATGTACTCGCCGGTTTCCTTCTCGGACAGTCCTTCCAGGTGGAAGAACAGCTTCACCCGTTGGGAAAGCTGCTGGATCTTGTGGATGTGATCCTTGAGTTCCGGCTGGCCCAGGAGGATCACCCGCATGGCGGGACCGCCCAGGCCCTCCAGGCCCGCCAGCATACGGATATCCTCGAGATTTTCCTTGGTCAGGTTCTGGGCTTCGTCCACCGCCAGTACTACCGGCGTCCCGCGATCCGCCATCATCTGCAGGTAGTCCATGATGGCGAACAGCATGGTGACCTTGCTGTCCATTTCGGTCTTGATGCCCGCCTGGTGGATCAGCAGGCGGAAGAAATCGTCGGATTTCAGGTTGGTGTAGGAGACGTGCAACAGTTTCAGGTTGCCGTCCAGGCTGCGGATGGTCTTCTTGAGCAGGGTGGTCTTGCCCGAGCCGATTTCACCACTGATAACCACAAACCCTTCCGGACTCCAGATAGCGGAGTTCATGTACACGAACGCCCGGGAGTGCTGCTGGCTCATATAGACAAAATCATCTTCCGGGGTCATCCGGAAGGGGTGTCGGCGTAATCCGAAGTGTTCCAGGTACATGTTGGTCGTCCGTCGTGGTCAGGCCAGGCGAATCATCTCGTTCTGGTGAAGCTTGATTCGATCCGGCTTATATTCCTCGTAGCTCTGACTTACCGTGCCAAAGCGAAAGTCCCCCAGCAAGCGTTCCAGTCGACCGTAACATTTATCCAGGTTGGTGTAGTGACGAAAACGGGAGAACCAGCTGGCATTGTCATACCTGGGCTGATCCGGGTCGATTTCCCACGGGTGCAGGTAAAACATCTGTGGTTGGGTGTCCCCGGCGCTGGCCATTCGGAACAGGTGCCGGAACAGCGGGTAGGGGAACTGCCGGAAATAGCCTCCCCCCGCAGCCGGAATGCTCATGCGGAATAGCTTCGCCGTGGCCAGCGGAAACTCCCGCAAGGCGGTGCCCGTACTGGTCTGGATGGTATACGGCGTCCTGGGAGAATCCGGTATGCCATACCGGTCATGGTGAATGGGGAAAATGCTGGAATCCCAGGTGAAGCCAAGTTCGGCCAGGATGTCCAGGGCCCATAGGGATTCCCGGGTAATGGAGTAGCTGGCTGCCCGGTAACCCGTGACCGGCTGCTGGATGATGTCTTCCAGTATCGCCTTGGATTTGCGGGTTTCCTCGGCGAACACCGCCGGGGTCTGGTTGTAGACCAGTTGGTGGCTGTAACCGTGGGAGGCTATTTCGTGCCCGTGGTCGGCCAGCTTGCGGATCAGGGCCGGATAGCGTTCGGCTACCCACCCCAGCACGAAGAAGGTGCACTTGACCTGGCGACGGTCGAACAGCTCCAGCAGTCGCTCCGTGTTCTGTTCCACGCGGGACGGGAGTGTTTCCCAGTCTTTGGGGGCAATCACACCGGACAGGGCGGCAACGTGAAAGTAGTCCTCCACATCAACACTCAGCGCATGCAGTGTCCTTGCGCGGTGACCGTCCTCGCGGGCGGTCGATTGAACTGGTTCCGTCATAGGAGGCTCCGTTCTCCGTCTCCCTACAAACCACAACGGGATCTGTCCAGACCCCGAATCCGTTCAAATAGTAGCCTTAACGGACCCACTTGTCATCGCCATTCGGGGCCGACTTCCGAACATTGTCGCATGACAACGTAAATAGTTGTAAAATTCCGTTACAGATTGATACATGGCACCTTGAGATTGTCATATGTCGGGCGCAAAATGAACTTCAGGAAATAAAGCTCTCACGCGTCGTCTGACAGATTCGGTTAGCTGCGGGCTGACCTGGTACCGTCTCACTTCTTGACAGTGCCGGCCCATCGAGTTTTATAGAGACGACAAGGATGTTTGGTGTGTCCTATATACGCATCAGAAAACATTACCTGCATCTTCCATACCTGGTGCTTGGCGCCCTGGAATTTGCGGTACTTTTCGGAACGTTGTACCTGCTGGGGTTCGTGCTGGACCAGTTGGGCGGATATGGTTCGGGGTTTGACACCGGTGCGGGTTCCGCCCTGCTGTTTGCCCTCGTCATGAGCTGCGGCACCCTGGCCATGGGCGTGTATTTCGCCATGGTACGGGAAGGTTTTGCCTCCATGTTCTTCCGCACCCTGGTGGCCTTCTGTTTCCTGGGCGGGCTTGCCCTCACGATTCTCTATATGGTCCTGCCCAATGTCAGCCCCGGCAGTGACAAGCTTTTCCTGGCCGTATTGCTGGCGATCCTGCTGGTCACTGTGATCCGGCAGCTTTTCCTCAAGGTTGTGGATTCCGACCAACTGGCCCGGCGTGTGGTGATCTATGGCGGTGGCGAGTTCGCCGAGTCGCTGATGACGGATTACCAGACCAACCTGAAGGCCTCGGGTATCCGTATTATGGGGTGCATCCCCGACTCCGCCGACCCCAGGGTTGACCGCCGTCACCATCTGCCTGCGCCCACGGATTTCTTTGAATTCTGCCAGCAGAACAGGATCTCGGAGATCGTCATTGCCCAGCAGGAGCGCCGCCGTAATGAGGGAGGGCAGCTTCCGGTGGAGTCATTGATGGAGTGCAAGCTTCGTGGCGTCGAGGTGACCGACGCCGTGGCCTTTTACGAGCGTGAGCTGAAAAAGGCCCGGCTGGAGCTGGTTCATCCATCCTGGATCCTGTTTTCCGACGGTTTCAAGGCCTCCAAGTCACGGGATATGACCAAAAGGGTGGTGGACCTGGTTATCAGTCTTTTGCTCACCGTGGTGCTGGCGCCATTCATGGTATTGACCGCCCTGGCCGTCGTGCTGGAAAGTGGACGACCTATCCTCTATAGCCAGAACCGTGTCGGCGCACGGGGCAGAACCTTCCGGATCTACAAGTTCCGCAGCATGCGCCAGGACGCGGAAAAGGACGGCAAGGCCCGCTGGGCTTCCCAGAACGACAGTCGTGTGACCCGGGTCGGCGCCTTCATTCGCAATACGCGGCTGGACGAGCTGCCCCAGTTGTGGAACGTGATCAAGGGGGAGATGAGTTTCGTCGGCCCCCGTCCGGAAAGGCCGGAATTTGTCGAACAGTTAAAGGAGCAGGTGCCATTCTATAACACCCGGCATTACGTGAAGCCGGGACTTATGGGGTGGGCCCAGCTGAATTACCCCTACGGCGCATCCATTGAGGACGCCCGGGGAAAGCTGGAATACGACCTGTATTACTCGAAGAACCACAGCATCGTGATGGATTTCCTGATCATGATCCAGACCGTTGAAGTGGTGTTACTGGGCAAAGGGGTGCGATAAACGATATGGATACCAAGCGGATAACAGCGCTGCAGACGGCCGTCATGGTCATGCTGGCCGGCTTTCTGGCCGCCTGTGCCGGCGTGCCGGAAGGTGGTAATAACCCTAGCCCGCCCGTGACGGCCACGGAGCCGGAACCCTACCGCATTGGGGTGGGCGACACCGTGTCGATCCACGTATGGCGGAACCCTGAGCTGACCCAGAGCATTGTGGTCCGGCCTGATGGCCATATCTCCATGCCCCTGATGGGGGATGTGGAAGCCGAGGGGCTGAGGCCGGAGGACCTGGCGGATGAAATCAGCGCGGGGCTGAGCGAAGTCATTCGCAGCCCGGAAGTGACCGTGATGGTCAACAGTCCGGTCAGCGCGGAATACCGCAATCGCGTGCGTATCACCGGCCAGGTGGGGCAGCCGATTTCCGTGGCCTACCGGCAGGGTATGACCGTGCTTGACCTGGTACTGGAAGCCGGCGGTCTGACCCCGTTCGCGGCAGGGGACCGGGCGGTTATGCATCGCCATACCGGCGAAGAGTATGAGAGCTTTGGCCTGGACCTGGAAGCCATCCTGGAAGATGGTGATATGAGAACCAATTACACCATCCAGCCGGGTGACGTGGTCAGTGTCCCACGCAAGACCCTGCTGCGCGGAGAACTCTGATGGACTGGCGGTACATTCTCGATATGATCAACGCGGTCAAGCTGGAGCTTTACCGTTATCGGGTGCTGGCCGCCATCATCTTCATGTGCGTGACGGCCGGGGTCCTGGGACTGGGGTACGTGACGCCCAAAACCTACACCTCCGAGGCGTTGCTGTACGCGGATTCCTCAACGATCCTCGAGCCATTGCTTCGTGGCAGCGCGGAAGTGACCCCCATTGATCGGGTCAACGAGGCCCGTGAAATGCTGCAAAGCCGCTCTTACCTGGAGCAGGTGGCCTTCGACTCCGGGCTGCTTCTTGGCGGTGAAACGGATGTGGAGAAGAACGGTGTTACCGGCCAGCTCCGGGATACCCTCAATATGCGGGTGTCGAACCGCAATTTCCTTGAGCTCAGTTACCGGAGTGGCGATCCGGACCAGTCGTTCCGCGTGCTGAGCGCAGCTCTGAACCGCTTCATCGAGCGCACCTCCAGCAAGAAGCGATCAGAGAGCGAGGGCGCCTATGAGTTTATCGACGCCCAGGTCAAGAGCTACAAGAGGCAATTGGAAGAAGCGGAAGCCCGGTTGAAGGAGTTCCGGGGCAGCAACCAGGATGGAACGCAGTCCAGCGTACAGGCCAGGATCGAAAGTCTCAGAAGTGATATTGAGAATCTCAAGCTGGAAATTCAGCAGAGTGAACAGGAAGTTGAACTGACCACTTCCCAGCTTCAGGAAGAGCGGCCATACCGGTCGGTCAGTACCGGTGGCGGGTTATCGGAAGTGGACCGGAAGATTGCCCAGCTTGAGCAGTCGCTATCCGACCTGAGGCTCAAATACCACGACACCCATCCGGACGTTTCCTCCGTGCTTGGACAGCTTGAGGATTTGCGGGCCCGTAAGGCAAGGGGCGATGTCGGTCAACGGAGTGTGGGATCCAGCGAGGTTATCGAGAACCCGGTTTACGAACAGTTACGCCTGAAACTGACCGACGCCCAGACAGACCTTGAGGTTCAGCGCAAGCGACTTACATCCCTGGAGAATCTCCTGGAAGAAGCCTTTGAGCGGGCCGAACGTGTGGCGGCCAATCAGGCGGAACTGTCCGAACTGACCCGTGACTACGATGTAACGAAAGGCGTGTATGAGGACATGTTGCAGCGCCGCGAAAAAGCCCGTCTGTCCATGACGCTGGATGTGCAAGGGCAGGGTGTGAGTTATCGTATTCAGGAGCCCGCCTCCTATCCCACCCACTGGGATGGATTGCAGTTGTACGAGGTTGGCATGGCGGGCCCGTTCCTGGGCGGAACCATGGTTCTGGGGCTGTTGGTGGCCCTGGTCATGTTCGATAACCGGGTCCGTTCCAGCCGGACGTTGCTGACGCAGCTTCCGGAAGACATCCCCGTGCTGGCTTCCGTTCCGCATTACTCGAGTACCTGGAAGGAACGTTTGCTTCGCAAGGATGTGATATTCATCGTCGGTATCCTGGTGGTGTTCATGGGCGTGTACCTGGCCATAATGGTATTCAGCATCCTCGGTGTGACGCCGGCACAGATCATGGACACGATTACCGGGTCCGGCACCGGTCAGGGCGGTTAGAATTCATGGACAACAATAAGCTTTACAATGCTCTGCTGAAAACCCAGGAACGTCATCGTGCGGAACGGGCTGCTCAGGCGGCAGAGATGGATGAGGTTTCCGAAGACTCCGGACAGGAAAGTGCGGAGAACAACACCTCGTCGGAGCCGGCCTATATCAGGCACGGCCGGTCCGAGGACCCCGCGCGGGCGGAGCGACCTTTTGCCGAGCCCGGCCCCAACTGGACCCTGGTGGAGGAAAGGCGGGAACGGCGCGCGCCGTCGGTCTATGACTCGTCAGTATCCCTGGACCTGATCGACAATCCACGCCCCTGGAGCCTGGACGATCTCAGGGAGCGCAAGATTATCTACCCCGGTATGGCCAACAAGGCCATACTGGATGCGTTCCGCGAGATTCGTATCAAACTGCGTGACAGGGCTGGCGCCGTCAACTTTTCGGTGCTGATCTCGTCCCTGGGAAAGAATGACAATTCGGTACTGACTGCGTTTAACCTGGCGGCCACGTTTGCCATGGATGCCCAGAGTTCCGCGCTGCTGGTGGACTGCAATCCCTGGGACAGTGATCTTGGGCATCTTGTTTCCTCCCCCATGAACCTGGGCGTCACGGATTTCGTGGCTGACAAATCCCTTAAGGTGAAGGACATCATTTACCCAAGTGGTGTGGATCGTCTCAGTGTGGTGCCCGCCGGCACCCAGTCCGCTTCCGCCGTCGAACTGTTCTCCGCCGTCAGGATGCGTGACCTGATGGGGGAACTGAGAAGCCGTTACCCGGATCGTTTCCTGATCATCAATGCGCCACCACTCAAGGCCAGCACCGAGGCCCACATCCTGGTGCGGTATGCGAACCAGGTGGTGCTTGGCGTTCCTTTCGGCGAGGTTACCCCGGACGACATTGTCAGTTCTGTTGAAACTCTCGGGTCAGAGAAATTTTCCGGCCTGGTTTTCCAGCAATGAGGTATGGCATGGAGCGCGCTTTCCGCAAGCTGTGGCCCGAAGGCCATGTTGTGGCGACACTGGCGTTGCTGATGGGGCAGGCTTCGGTGTCCTACGCTGCGGAAGACGGTCTGCCCGAGAGTCGCTACACCGCGACGACAACCCTGTTCTCGGATCTCACCCACACCAGATACGAAAATGATAGCGACACCCGTGCCGGGGCCGGGATCAGTGGCGATGTCGGCGCGGAGTTTTCGTCGGGACCGCACAGCTTGATTGGCCGTTACGGTGCGAGCCTCGAAACGGAACGCAGTAGTCTCGGCAGGAGTGACGACGACAATTTCTGGCTGCGTGGCTCATCAAGTTACAACTACTTCGAACCCGGCAGCCGTTTCGACTTCAATGCCGGCCATACCATACGCTCCGTGCGTAATGACACCGGTTTTGCCGTGGATAACTTTGACTACGATACCCAGAATGCGGTCAGCGCCGGTGCCGGTGTCAATTTCTATCCCGGTGACCTGACCACCTTCCGGGTGTCTGGCCAGGGTGGCAAAACCTGGGAAGAAGGGGACGTGCCAGACGGGGAGTCCGTCAGTGCGAACGCCACCCTGACCCGCCAGGTGTCGGAGCTGAGCTCCGTTTTTCTCATGGCCACGAGGGCATGGGAGGAACAGGAAGACACCAATGACATCACCCTTGACTCCGTGTCTGTCGGTCTGCAATCGCTGCTGGAGGATGGGTCGTTTAACCTGTCTGTGGGCCTTTCCCGGGCCGAAAGCAATGGTTTTGAGAACGAGGCGATTATCGGGTCCCTTGCGCGCGTCTGGTCAACGGACCTCACCAGTACCCGTTTCAGTTACGACCGCACCCAGAGCAGTACCCTGCTGGACCTGGCCCTGGGCCCCATCGCCGGACCGGGCTTTGAGGATGAATTCTCCATCCGTTACCAGGGCGTTACGGTTCGGGATCAGGTGACCTTCGCCCACAGTTCCAGTCGGTTTTGCGACCTTTGCACGGTCAGGGTGATCGCCCAGGCGGCACAGGAGGAAGAGGTTGCCACCAGCGATGAGACCTGGCAGTACCTTGCCGGGCTGGGAGTGGGCTTCGAGGTGGCTGAGTTGAAAACGCTGGACTTCGACTATCGCTGGCAGGCGGACGCCCTGGAGGAGCGGGGAGAGATTGATGACGCACTCCACCGGTTCAGTGTGACCTATCGGCACCAGTTGACCGAGCTGGCCACCTGGGGAACCTCGTTTGAAACCGCGGTTACCCGGGGGTTCACGGATGAGGAAGAGTACCGGGCAAAGGTCTTTGTCACGCTCGGCTGGGACGGCATGGAATCGGCGTGGTAGCCAGACAGGCATCATTGCAGGACGAACAGGGAAGACGCTGTGTTTGAGAATCGAAAGACCATACAACTCCCCGCGGATACGCCTCCCCAGCTCATGGTGGTCATTGATACGGAGGAGGAGTTCGACTGGAACGCAGATCCGGATCCGAAGGCTACCGCGGTCACCGCAATGGACCATATCCATCGGGCGCAGGATATTTTCAACGAGTATGGCATTGCGCCCTGCTACGTGGTGGATTACTCCATTGCCAGCCAGGAACGCAGCATAGCACCCCTGAAGTCTTTCCTTGAGGCCGGCCAGTGTGAAATCGGTGCCCATCTGCATCCCTGGGTCAATCCGCCGGTGGAGGAATCGCTGTCCCGCTCCAACATGTACCCGGGCAACCTGCCCGAGAGCCTGGAACGCCGGAAGCTGACGGAGCTGCGGGATACCATTGCGGATGCCTTCGGGGCACCGCCCCACATCTATAAGGCGGGTCGCTACGGCTATGGTCCGAACACCACGGCCATCCTCAATGACCTGGGTTTCGACATTGATCTGTCCATCTGTCCACCACTGGATGCCAGGGGGGATGGCGGACCGGACTACCGTTACGAAAACGCCTGGCCGTTCTGGTACGGGCCGGAGGACAATCGGGTTTTGGAGCTGCCGGTGACTGGCGGCTTTGTCGGGGTGGCTGGTGGGTTATCACCCCCCGTTTTTGATCTGGCCATGGCGTTCCGCAAATTGAAGGCACCGGGCATCCTGTCACGGCTCGGGATTGTCGACCGGTTGATGCTGTCGCCGGAAGGGTTCCGGTCGTCCGAGCACATCAAGCTGACCCGCGACCTTTATCGTCGAGGGGTACGCACCTTTACCTGGAGCTTCCACAGTCCCAGTGTGGTTCCGGGCCATACCAGTTACGTGCAGGATGAGCAGCAGCTCCAGGAGTTTCTGGACTCATTCCGGCAGTTCTTCGATTTCTTTTTTAACGAATTGGGTGGGGAGGCTTCGTCTCCCACCCGGCTAAAGACGCTGATGGAGAAGTTTGCATGAAAGTGCTTGGTATTTCGCCACTGGACAAGGACGCCACGGTCTCGGTTGTCGAAGATGGCCAGATCCTGTTTGCCGCTGGCGAGGAGCGATTCTCCCGGGTAAAGCAGCAGGATGGCTTCCCGCAGCTTGCCCTTGAGAAGGCCCTGGAGTACACCGGCAGTAAGATGAGTGATTTTGACCTGGTGTGTTACCCGTTCCTGAGCTGGGAGAATGAGGCCAAGCTTTTCACGCAGAACCTGGAGGACGAACGCGAGTTTATCCGCAGGTTCGAGCCCGCCGACCTCAACCGTCAGGTCAAGGAAGCGCTGACCCGGGTGCCGGATCGCAACGAACCGATCCATGGCCTGGAACACCCGAACGCCATCATGGAAAAGGGCTTCCTGCACAGCTCGTATTACTCCATGGCAGGCGCCCAGCGCATTGCTTCCAATAATGCCGCCCTGAAAGGCTCCCGACACTGGGGGGAGGAGGCAACGGCGTCCTTCCAGAAGTGGGAAAAGGCCCTGGAGAGCGGATTGCAGCGAATGGGCTGGGACAAGCCGGTCAAGCGGATGGAACACCACCTTTCCCACGCGGCCAACAGCTACCTGTGCAGTGGTTTCGACCGTGCTCTGTGCATCACACTGGACGGCTATGGATCGGGCCTGGCCGGTTCCGCCAGCGAGGCGCGGGACGGCAAGATCCATCGGCTGCACGGTATCAGCTATCCCAATTCCCTGGGGACGCTCTACGAGCATGTGACCTCCAGCCTTGGCTTCAAGCCCAGTCGTCACGAAGGCAAGATCGTCGGCCTGGCGTCCTACGGTGACCCGGCCATCCTGGGCGATATCCTGTTGGATCGTATCCAGCAGGAACCCGGGGACTACCGGATCTATGAGGCCAACAACGTCTATTTCTCCCGTTACCTGGCGTCCAAGTTCCCGAAGATCGATGTGGCGGCCGCCTACCAGCATGCCCTGGAAGTGGTGGCCACCAACTATGTTCGCTACTGGGTGGAAAAGACCGGCATCGATACCGTGGTGCTGTCTGGTGGCGTCACCGCCAACGTCAAGCTGAACCAGCGTATTTTCGAGCTTGAAGGGGTCAACCACATCTTCGTGTACCCGAACATGGGCGATGGCGGTTGCGGCACGGGGGCCGCCCTCTATCACAGCTGGCCGGGGGGCGTGAAGGATTCCATCACCAGCGCCTACTTCGGACCCGACTACAGCGATCGAGAAATTGAGGCCGCCCTGGAGGCGGAGGGACTGTCGTATACCCGGCCCAACAACCTGGCAGCGGAAGTGGCGGCGCTGATCCACAGCGGCGAGGTGGTTGCCCGCTTTGACGGACGCATGGAATACGGCCCCAGGGCCCTGGGTAACCGTTCGATTCTCTACCATGCCAGTGAGCCGGAAGTGAACCAGTGGCTGAACAAGCGTCTCGGGCGCACCGAATTCATGCCATTTGCCCCGGTAACCCTCTATGAAGCCCGGGAAAAGTGCTACCACGGGATTCGCGGTGCCGAGCACAGCGCGGAATTCATGACCATCACCTTCGACTGCACCGATTTCATGCGGGAGAACTGTCCGGCAGCAGTTCATGTGGACGGCACCGCCCGACCGCAACTGGTGCGCCGGGAGGTGAACCCGGGGTACTACGATATCCTCAAGGAGTACGAGAAGATCAGCGGCGTTCCCAGCCTGATCAACACCAGTTTCAACATGCACGAAGAGCCCATCGTGAGTTCGCCGTCGGATGCGATCAGGGCTTTTGTGCAGGGCGCGCTGGATTATCTGGCTATTGGACCGTTCCTGGTCAAGCAGCCCAATCCGGTCCACTGACCTATTTACAGCGGGCGGAGCACGGCGCTGATGACAGCAGACAAGCTGGAAGTTAGTCAGGAGCCAGTCGTCACCCCGGAGCAGCTACGGGAAGAGTGGGAAGACCTGGAAAGCCGGTCGGCTCCCACGGTTTTCCTGTCGTGGCAGTGGCTGGGGCACTGGCTTGAGGTGTACCAGCCCGATGTACGGGTGTTGCGGGTACTGGAAGGCGGCAGGCTGATTGGCCTGGGGATGGTCGTGACATCGGATGAGCGCCGCCATGGTGTGTTGCGATCCCGCTGCCTGCGTCTACACCAGACCGGGCACAGGGTCCTCGACCAGATCTGGATCGAGTACAACGGCTTCCTGGCGGAACATGGCCGTGATCGTGATGTTTCTGCCGCATGCCTGGCGTTCCTGGAACGTCAGCGGGATATGTGGGACGAGTTCGTGGTTGGGGCGATCGATGCCGACGAGGCCGATTTCTACGCCCGGACCATGGGGTTGCACAAGCACATCCGGTGGGAGGCGCCCTGCTATGGCGTCAACCTGAATGCCCTGCGCCGTGGTGGACAGCATTACCTGGATACGCTGTCCCGCAATACCCGGTATCAGATCAACCGGGCACACCGGCTGTACGAAAAACGGGGCGACGTAGAGCTGGTCCGGCCGGACAGCGTTGAGGAAGCGCTTGCGGTGTTCGACAGTATCGGCCCCCGTCACCTGGAGCGCTGGGGCAGCGGTCCGGACCAGAGTGGCTTTGCCAATCCGGATTTTGTCCGCTTCCACCGGTCACTGATCCGCAGCCAATGGGCCGAGGGGGGCGTGGATCTGGTGTCGGTACGGGCCGGGGATGATGTCATCGCATCCTTTTATAACCTGCTTCACAACCAAGTGGTGTACTTCTATCTCGGTGGCATGATGACGGAGTCGGACAACAAACTGAAACCCGGGCTGCTCGGGCACAGTCTGTGTATCGAAGACTACCGCCAGCACGGTTTTCACTACTACGATTTCATGGGCGGGGATGAACGCTATAAGTCGAACCTTGGTCAGTGTCATCGTCAACTGGTCCAGATTGCCCTCCAGCGGCCTCGCTTCAAGCTGAAGCTTGAGAACGCGCTCCGGGAAGCCAGGAACCACTGGCTCGGGGAGCCGGGAGCGGGCTATGGGCGTTGAGGAGAAAATGATGTCGGGCACGGACGATGTTGAGGTCGTCTCGACAGGTCTCAGGGAGGCCCGGGCCGCGGGATGGGACGACTATGTCAGTCGGCACCCGGACGGCACCGGCTACCACCACCTGGCGTGGCTGGAGAGCATCGCCTCGGCCTATGGTCATCGTCCCTGGTGTCTGGTGGCGCTGTCTCCGGGGGGTAACCTGTCTGGGGTGATGCCCATTTGCGAGTTTCGGGTGCCGTTGCTGGGGGCTCGCTGGGTGTCCTTGCCCTATTGTGACCTGGGAGGGCCGCTTGCCAGCAGCCAGACGGCCGAGACCGCGTTGCGTGACCGGGCCCAGGAGCTGGTTCAGCAACGTGGCGGCAAGGGCCTGCAGCTTCGCTTACCGGGAGCCGTTGTTGAAGGGCATGAGGAAGAGGCTCTGGCGAAAGTCAGCATGCTCTGTGATTTGCCGGAAACCAGTGAGGCCCTGTTCAGCAATTACAAGCCCAAACTGCGAAGCCAGATCCGCAAGGCCGAAAAGAACGGCCTGCGGGCGGAGGTGCAATCCGGTCCGGAGGCTATCCGTCAGTTCTATCGTGTGTTTGCCATCAATATGCACCGCCTGGGGTCGCCGGTACACAGCCTGCGCTGGTTCCTCGACCTGCAGGCGGCATTCGGGGATCGTATGAAGGTGGGGCTGGTGTTCCTGGACGACAGGGTCGTCGGTGCCGGGGTTGTTCTCGTGAACGGCGTCAGGGCCAGCATTCCCTGGGCCTCCACCCTGGCCGAGTACAACCGGCTGGCACCCAACATGCTTCTGTACTGGGCACTGCTGGCCGATGTGACCGACGCCGGCTGCCGGGTTTTCGATTTTGGCCGTTCCACCCCCGGCGAGGGCACCTACCGCTTCAAGAAACAATGGGGCGCCAGGCCCCACGAACTGCGTTGGCTCGACATGACGCCGGATGGCCGCCCGAGCCCTGAAACCGTATCGTCGGGCCAGGCCGGCAGGTTGCGGGCCACGGTTGAATCCCTCTGGCAGCGAATGCCGTTATCCGTGGCAAACCTTCTGGGGCCACCGGTAAGGAAGTACATCAGCCTATGACGACCCTGATGTTGCTGGTGACGGTGACCAGCCTGCTGATCCCCGCCTACGTTTATGCGGGCTACCCATGTGCCCTGTGGTTGCTGACCCTGGGGCGCACCGGGCCAAACCATCGTGTCTGGGAAACCCGGCCAACGGTGGCACTGGTGATTTCCTGCTACAACGAAGCCGACGTCATCCGCGACAAGCTCGAAAATGCCCTGGAGCTGGATTATCCCCGGGACAAGCTGACCATTGTGGTGGTATCCGACGGCTCCGATGACGGCACCGACGACATCGTCCGGGAGTACGCCCTGATCGGTGTCAAACTGATCCGGCAGGAAGGCCGGCTGGGCAAGACCATGGGGCTGAACCTGGCCATGGAGCAGTTGTCCTCGGAGATCACCGTGTTCAGTGATGCCAACGCCATGTACGCCCCCGATGCGATTCGCAAGCTGGTCCGCAACTTTGCCGACGAGCAGGTGGGGTACGTGGTGGGTGCAGCGCTCTACACCGATAGCGACAGTGGCGCCAGTGCCCACAACGAGAACCTCTACTGGCGGTATGAACTGGCCATCAAGGCCATGGAGTCCCGCCTGCATTCCGTGGTGGGCGGCGACGGGGCCATCTATGCCATTCGCTCGCATCTGTGGGAACCGCTCCAGCAGAAGGACATCAACGACTTCGTCAATCCGCTGCAGATCATCGCCAGGGGATACCGGGGCATTTTTGATCCGGAAGCCCGCTGCTACGAGGAAACCGCTGGTGATTTCGGGCGGGAAATCGCCCGCAAGGAGCGGATCGTCAATCGCAGCATTCGCGGGCTGATGCGGGTCAAGAGCGTGATGAACCCCTTCCGGGTGGGCCTCTTTGCCTGGGAGGTGGTTTCCCACAAGCTGCTGCGTTGGCTGATTCCTCTTTTCCTTCTGGTGGGCGCCATTGGCAGCCTGTTACTTGCGCTGGCGGGTTACGGGGTGTTCCAGTTGATCGCCGCCGGCGTCCTGCTGGTGCTGTTACTGGCCGGAGTGGGGCACCTTGCCTCCGACAGGAATGCCCTGCCGCTGTTTATCTCGGTGCCCTACTACTTCGTGATGGTGAACCTGTATTCCCTGCGGGGAATTGTGAAAGCCCTTCGGGGTGAAACCCAGGTGACCTGGAACAGTGCCAGGCCGGGGCGGGAGCAGGACTGATGTCGAAGTTTGCGCTGTTGTTCCTGTTGATATTTTTTGGCGGCATCTTTGCGGCTTTGTTTTTCAGTAGTGCTGCCGCATTTTGGTTATACCAGCTCGTCTATCTACTGAATCCGGATGATCGCTGGTGGGCGGCGGTCATTCCTGGATTGCCTTATTCCTTCGTCACCTCAGCGTTAATGCTATTCGTCATGATGCTCAACTATCGGGCGTTGACGTCGGTTAGTCCTTGGTCTCGTCATCCGTCGTTCAAATGGATTGTCATTCTTCTCCTTCTATATGTTGTGGCTTTGGGTTATGCCCTTGCCCCCAATACACACCGTATTTTCCTCGTTAACTTCATCAAGCTGATCGTCATATTTTTTGTTGCTTATAAGCTGATTAATGATGAAAAAAAGCTGGATATCTCGCTGTGGGTGTATTGTATTGGCTCCACTTATGTGTCCTATCTTATTTGGGGGACGGGGCGGAATGCCAGTGGCAGGGTGGAAGGTATCGGATTTGCTGATGGAACCGATGGTAATGGCGTCGCTGCTGTCTTAGCTCCGCCCTTGGTTCTCTTGCTCTACTACTTCTGGCAAGGATCAAAGAAGCTCAAATTGCTGTCTGTATTCTGTGGAGCGCTGATCGCCAATGCGTTGGTGCTGATCAACAGTCGGGGTGCCTTTCTTGCAGTTGCATTGAGTGCCGGAATTTTCACCTGCTTCATGATCTTCTCCAAATGGCAGCAAAAGGGCCAGCGCGCAGCAGCCGTGTTTGTAATCGTTGTAAGTGCGGCAGGTGCTCTTTATGTGACCGATGATTTGTTCTGGGAACGAATGGGGACACTCAAGTCTTTCGAGGAAGACGAGGGGCGAACCAGCGGTGCTTATAGGATGCAATTTTGGTGGGCCACATTTGATATGGTCGGGGACAACCCGTTTGGAATGGGCATATCCGGTTATAACGTACTGAGTAGGACTTATATACCTCCCGAATTTATGGGGGATATGACGTCGCGATCGGTTCACTCAAGCTGGTTCCAGTTGTTGTCGGACGTTGGTTGGCCTGGTGTTGTTGTTTTCTTTTTCTTGTTTGTAAGCCTCGCATCAACGTCCAGGAAAGCCAAAAAATATGTGTTAAGCCAGGAAAATCATAACCATTATTTTAAGATATTGGCTATCGAATGTGGCCTTATCTCCTACTTTATAGCTGCGACCTTTATTGATCGGATCAGGGCTGAGGCTTTCTGGTGGGCCATCCTTTTTGTGATGATTTCATCTAACGTTTTTTATCTTAAGTTCCAAGAAGCTAGAGGTGACATGTTGCGAAGGAAAGGACGCGTGATTGGGGGTGGTTCAAGTGGGTAAGATGCGCATACTTCAGTTTATTACACCCTCAGGATTCTACGGTGCTGAGCGCTGGGTTCTTGCACTGGCGAATAATATTGATCAAGACAATATCATTTGCGATTTGGCTGTGACACAGGAGAGCGATAAACAGGATCTGACGGTTGCCGAGCTTTACCCAAGAGAAGCAGGGGAAGTTCACTATCTGTCCATGTCGGGAAGGTTTGACATTCAGGTGGTGGACAGTCTGGTGAAGGTTATCAAGGACCGCCAGATCGAGATCGTGCACACCCATGGATACAAATCCGACATCCTTGGATTAATAGCCGCTCGTAGGGCAGGAGTTAAATGCCTCAGCACTCCTCATGGATTCTCTGGCGATGTCGGCTTCAAACTGAAGGCATTTATCCGCATGGGAACCTTTATGCTGCGCTATTTCGATGCGGTTGCGCCCTTGTCCGAGGAATTGGTCGATAATATGGCCGATTTCAAGGTGCCGGCTCGAAAAGTCCATTTTATCCGCAATGGCGTGGATCTGAATGAGATTGAACTTAGCCGGGACATGGGGAGTGAGGCGCCACCTTCGGTTGTAGCTGATGACAGGGTGGTCGGCTTTGTGGGCCAATTGATCCCCCGTAAAGGCATTTCGGAGCTGCTGGAGGTGTTTGACGGGCTTCATCGGGATGATCCTGCACTTAAGCTCCAGATTCTGGGGGATGGTCGTCAACGTGCAGAACTTGAAGCTCAGGCGGCGGCGATGCCAAGTGCCGATGCCATCGACTTCCTTGGCTTCAGGCCAGATCGACTGGAACTGGTGTCCCGGTTCAGCCTGTTTGTGATGACCTCGACCCTGGAGGGCATCCCGCGCTGCCTGATGGAGGCCATGGCCTTGGGCGTTCCTGTGGCAGCCTACGATATCCCGGGGGTCGATCAATTGATTGAACACGAGGTGACTGGACTGCTTGCCCCCTTGGGCGATCAGAGGGCTCTGAAGGACTGCTGCCGACGACTGCTTGAAGATCCAGAGTTGGCTGGAAAGCTGGTAAAGGCAGCCAGGGAAAAGATTGAAAGTACCTACTCATCTCGACGTATGGCCTCTGAATACCAGTCGTTGTTTGCGCACCTGACAGGTCGAAATTCTGTTGCATCAGTGCGATCTGCGGACGGGGCAGGCTGATATGTGCGGAATAGCGGGATTTTGTCGAACTGCAAAAACCTTGTACCCAGATGCCCATCGCACCTGGGTGACAGCAATGGGCGAATCCATTCGCCATCGCGGACCGGATGCCGGGGCTGTGTTTCTGGATGAAGGCGTTGCCCTGGCGCATCGCCGGCTCAGCATCCTGGATCTGAGCGATGAAGGTAATCAACCCATGGTTTCTGCATCGGGTCGATATGTGATTGTGTTCAATGGCGAGATCTACAACTTTCAGTCACTGCGCATGGAGCTCGAATCGGAGGGTGTTCGTTTTCATAGTCGCAGTGATACTGAAGTGCTGCTCGCTCTGTTCGAGAAGCAGGGGGCTGAGTGCCTGCATGAGTTAAATGGCATGTTTGCGGTTGCCATCTGGGACAGGGAGGAGCGTGCGCTTTTCCTGGCAAGAGATCGTTTAGGCAAGAAACCGCTTTACTATTACCATGCCGATGGGCAGTTCGTATTCGCCTCTGAGCTCAAGGCATTGATAGAAATGCCGCTGGTTAAGCGAGAAATTCGACCGGATGCTGTCAAGGATTTCTTCGCCTATCAGTACATACCTGATCCGAAAACCATCTACCAGAATACCTATAAGCTGGAACCGGGCCATTGGCTCAAGACGGATGGTACCAGTGTTCAAGTGGCCAAGTACTGGGATGTGTCTTTTAGCAATATCAGCTCGCGTTCCCAGGGTCAGATTGAGGATGAACTTTATGGTCTGATTGATGATGCTGTCCATCTGCGAATGGTGAGCGATGTGCCGCTGGGAGCCTTCCTGAGCGGCGGAGTCGACTCGAGCGCTGTCGTGGGTTTGATGGCATCGCATGCGGATCAGGCCGTAACCACCTGCGCAATCGGGTTCGATTCGAAAAAATTTGATGAGGTTCAGTACGCTCGCCAGGTAGCCAGTCAGTTTCAAACCAGCCATTACGAGTTCACGGTAAAGGAGCGGGTGGCGGACAGCCTTCCATATATCGCCCGTTTCTTTGACGAGCCGTTTGCCGATCCCTCATTCGTGCCAACGTTTTTCGTGTCGCAACTAGCCCGTCAGGAAGTTACGGTCGCTCTTGCGGGCGATGGTGGTGATGAGAACTTTGCGGGTTACAGCAAGTATCGAACAGATGCCGTTGAGAACCGTTTACGCTCGCTTTTCCCTCTTCCGATAAGACGCTCTTTGTTCCCAATGTTGGCATCAGTGGCAGCGGGGGTTCCCGGGCGGCTTGGGGGCAAGGCCCAGACTTTGTGTCAGACACTGATGAGACCCGCTGATGAAGGCTTCTACCTGACCAACTGTTTCTTCAGGCCATGGCTATGGGATCAACTGGTCAACGACAGCTTCCGAAAGTCGACTGATGACTATGATCCTGCGGATACCACTCGGCGCCATTTTGAGGCTGCGGATACCGAGGATCACTTGTCCCGAATTCTCTATACTGATATCAAGACTTACCTGCCCGGCGACATCCTGGTGAAGGTTGATCGCATGAGTATGGCGAATTCCCTGGAAACCCGGGCGCCGTTGCTGGATTATCGGGTGGTTGAGTATGCCGCCACCATTCCGTCAGCCCTAAAGCTCCGGCAGAAGGAAAAGAAGTACATCCTGAAGAAGGCATTCTCACGAATGCTTCCGGATGACATCCTTTACCGAAAAAAAATGGGGTTCTCGGTGCCGTTGGCCAGTTGGTTGAGGCATGAGCTGTATCCGGTGGCAAATCGCCTTTTGACGGACCAGGATGGTGGGTTGTCCTACTGTTTCAAAATGTCCCGGGTCGCAGAACTCTGGCAGGCTCATATTAACGGGGATGATCGCTATACTCAGGAGCTTTGGAGTATGGTGGTCTTTGGTCTTTGGTGGCAGAGGTATGCGCCATGCTAGGAAGCCGAGGCCGTATCCGCTCAATGGATACCCTGAGAAGCGTCGCCATCCTGATTGTGGTGTTTGCGCACTCGATTCTTGGGTTCGGTTCGCCGCCGCTTCTTGCGCCTTTCCAGCTCGGAGGCATGGGGGTGGATCTGTTCTTCGTCCTGTCGGGCTGGCTTTTAGGAAGCCAGCTTTTCAAGGAAATGGAGAGTGGTGAGATAAACGTCCAGCGGTTCTGGATCCGGCGCTGGATGCGGACACTGCCGGCCTATTATGTGGTGCTCCTGTACACCATGGCGCAGCAAGTGCTTACGAAAGAGTCTCCAGCGACACCCTGGACGTATTTTTTCTTCCTCCAGAATTACGATTATCCACTTGAGATATTTTCAGTCAGTTGGTCTCTCGCAGTCGAAGAGCAGTTCTACCTATTCATTGCACCATTCCTTGCATTTACGATTTATTTTCGCCCGAATACACGGTTGGCAATGTTACTGTTGATCTTCATCCTGCCGTCCGTATTTCGGTATTTCGAATGGTACGGAACCACCTCCGAGACTCATGTTCGACTCGACTGTTGTATTATGGGGGTGCTTCTGGCTTGCCTTAAATACCAGCACCGGACAATCTGGAATCAGATGCTGAAGTATTCCGGGCACATGGCACTACTGGCAACGGGCTTCTTCATACTTTACTTCTATCAGCGCTTTTTTCCGCTGAGTTGGCTCGACGAGCCGGGGTTCGTTGCCAGGGCTTTGATGTTTGGAGCTTGGGTGGTGTATGCGAATTCCAGCCCGAAGGTAAGCTGGAACCTATATTTCCCCGGGGCAAATTACGTGGCCACCAGGTCCTATGCTATTTACCTGCTGCATCCTGATGCTATTGCCATTGCTAACAGGCTGCCCATTGAGCTGCCGTTTGTCGTTTACCTGTCGTTGGTGCTTGTGCTGTCGGCATTAGCCGCCGAGGCATTGTACAGGGCGGTGGAGCTACCCTTCATGAATATGAGATCCAAGGTCCGGCTGGCAACTTGAGCTTGCGGAAAGGATGAGGCAAAGAGTGACATGACGGCTCGCACCAGTACACCAAGGTCGGTAAAGAAAGTCTTCCTGGACGCTTTTTTCCTGTTATTGGCGTTGGCGGGTATGGCGTTGATGCTCATCAATGCTTACGGCTTGACCCAGCCGATACGGAAACCGGGTCTGGGGATCAACGACCATGACCAGTTGAGATTTATTCCAGAGGAGGTCTGGTCTTACGAACAAAGCCTGGAAGCTATTGACCAGTTGGGGGGAGGGTCGACGAGGAGCCTGGTCGGTCAAGCTAATCGTGTTGTTAACCAGAGTCTTATCCATATCGACTGGGTAGATGTCGATCCGAAAGAGTACCGACAACTGGTCCCAATATGGGAGAACTACTTCCTGTGGGGCATTGGCAAGTTTTCTGGTCTGCCCCAGTTTGAGCGCTACCACTATGCCAATTACAAGCGCAATATCCGACGGGGCATAGGAATCTGTGGTGATGCATCCACGGTGCTGTCCAGTATTCTCGATAACCATGGAATTGAAAATCGTATTGTATCCTTCCATGGCCATGTCATCGTTGAGTATGAGGACAAGGAAGGAAATCGTTACCTGGCAGATCCGGACTTTGGTGTTGAACTTGAAGGTAATCTGGAGCAACTGGTTCGAGATCCGGACAGATTCAGGAAGCACTACTCTGAAGCTGGCTATCCACCTGACGAGGTGGACTATCTGTTCAAGGCCTATGAATCCCGTTTTGCCATATTCGACGACACCTACCATTTCATGACCAAACGCTACATCTTTGAAGAAGTCAGCTATATCCTGAAATGGCTCCTGCCGTTGGCCCTGCTGGCTTTTTCCGGTATTTATTTCCTGTGGCGCCGTCGCGCCCCAAAGCCCTGATTACTGGACTGATCGTTTTATGGGCAATTTTGTGTCAAAGCTCAATATCCTCCATGTCACCTTCAATATGGGCGTTGGTGGGACGGAGCAGGTTATTACCCAACTGGTGGAGAACGGCGATCCCCAGCGGTTCCGTCAGGAGGTACTTTGCATTGATGGGGAGGTCGGTCCGATGGGGCAGCGGCTGGCAAACCAGGGAATCAAAGTGTCGGCTTTGTGCCGGCGACCGGGTATTGACCTGAGACTGGCCCGGGACCTGCGCCGGCGGATCCGCGAGGGGGATATCCACATCGTGCATTGTCACCAGTACACCCCTTACTTCTACGGCTGGCTGGCGGCCCGGATGACCCGGGCCTTGGTGGTCTTCACCGAACATGGCCGGTTCCACCCGGACCGGTATCGGACCAAGGCCAAATGGCTGAACCGGTGGATGGCCCGGACAACCGCGGCCCTGGTAGCCATTTCCCGGGCCACGGCCGATGCCCTGGCGGAGTATGAGTTCATGCCGAGGCGCCGGATCCAAGTCATCTACAACGGCATCCAGGGCAAGACGGTAACCGAAGACCAGAAGCGATCCCTTGCCGGCGAGCTGTCCTTGCCCAAGGGAGCCCGGGTGTTGTGCATGGTGTCGAGGCTGGATCCGATCAAGAACCACAGCCTGGCCTTGCGGGCCTTTCAGGCCCTGTGCGACCGGCTCGACAACCTGGTCCTGGTGATTGTTGGGGATGGCCCCGAACGTGCCGCCATCGAAGAGCAGGTCAGGGAACTGGGCCTGTCGGAGCGGGTTCGTCTGGTGGGGTATTCGGCGTCCCCTGAGAAGTACATGGCCCTGTCGGACCTGTATCTGTTGACCTCGTACTCGGAAGGCACCTCCATGACCCTGCTGGAGGCCATGAGCCTGGGAGTTGCGCCGGTGGCCACCGATGTGGGCGGCAACCCCGAGATCATCGAGCATGGAAAGAGCGGCTGCCTGGTGCCCAACGATGATCAGCCGGCCCTGGTTGAGGCGCTTGCCGGATTGCTGGAACGGCCCGATCAGATTGACCGTATGGCCCGTGAGGCCCGTGAGGCTTTCGAGGCCCGTTTTTCGGTGGCCACGATGGTTGGGGAATACAACAGGCTTTATAACAATGTGGCGGGTAGCCGGGCATGAAAATAGCGATCCTCAGGACCGATGGCAGCGACGTTGACCATCGTCAATACAACAGCCAGGAGATCGGGCTCGCACGGGGCCTGACCAGCCAGGGCCATACCGTCAACATCATTACCGCCGAGGGAGGTTCGGACAATCCTCCGGTGGAAGTGATCGACAGTCAATCAGGCAGCCCCATTACCATTATCCGCACCGGCTACCGCCGCATTCCCGTGCTGGAATACGGTGTCCTCACGGGCCTCTGGAAGCTGCTGCGCAAGGGGCAGTACGATCTCGTTCATGTCAGTGAGGAGAACAACCCCGCCGCCACCATGGTGGCGTTTAATTGCCGCCGACTGGGCATTCCCTATGTGATCTACCACGGCATGTACGTGGTGCCCTCCGGTCGCGCCAGAACCTGGTATGACCGGCTGCATGGGTATCTGCTGGCGCCGGCCATCCGCCGCAACGTCCGCGCCTTCCTGGCCAAGACCACCACCGCCCGCGACTTCCTCCGGTCCCGGGGGATCAACGACGTACAGGTATTGCCCGTGGGGCTGGATACCACCCGGTTTGAAGCCATGACCGAGTCCTCTCCCCATGAAGGAATGTTGCAGGAACTGAGATCCCGTTATTCCCGGATCCTGCTGTACGTGGGCAGGCTGGAGCAGCGACGCAATCCGATGCTGCTGGTTGATATAGCCGCCGCCATGCGTGATGACACCGCGCTGATCCTGGTGGGCAACGGGCCGATGGAAGAGGCGGTCCGTCAGCGCGTGGCTGAACAGGGGCTCGACAATGTGATCATGACCGGGGCCCTGGGGCAGGAGGAGTTACCAGCCATTTACCGCCATAGCGACGTGTTCCTGTTGCCCAGCGACTACGAGATCTACGGCATGGTATTGCTGGAGGCTCTCTATTTCGGCGTGCCTTGCGTGACAACCGCCACTGCGGGTGGTATCGACGTCATCGGCGGCAACCAGGCGGGTGAAGTCGTCCGGGGCCTGGACCTGGACGACTGGGTGGCCGCCATTCGCCGGATTGGTGAGCCGGGCGCGGATACCGGGTACCGGGATCGGCTGTCGGCCCTGGTGAGGGACAGATTCTCCTGGGAGCAGATCGCCATTCACTACCTGGAGCTTGTTTCGGATGAAAGGGGAAGGACATGTTAGGAACACTCAGGAAGATCAAACACGAGTTTCTGTCACTGGAGGGCTTCTACGGTTTCCTGAGTCACCTGCCAGGGCTCAAACGGGGGCGCTCCCATGACCTGGACAGGGAAGTGGTGGTCAGCATGACCTCCATCCCCTGGCGCTTCGAAAAGCTGCATGCGGTTCTCATGAGCCTGCTCTGGCAAACGGTGCGCCCGGACCGGGTTGTCCTCTGGCTGTCGGAATACAATCAGAAGGGGGAGAAGGTCATCGACCCCGAAAACCTGCCGGCAAACCTTCGCCGGATGCAGCGCAAGGGGATTGAGATCGCGTTTGTCGATGACATTCGCTCCTACCGGAAGCTGCTGCCGTCGCTGGAACGTTACCCGGACGCCATTATCATCACCGTGGATGACGACACGCTTTATCCCGGTAATTGGCTTGAAAAGCTGCTGGCCGCTCACAGTGACCATCCCGAAGCGGTTGTGTGTTACCGGGGGACCAGAATGCTGGTGCAACGGGGTAGCCTGGCGCCGTACATCCAGTGGCCGGAGTTCACGGAACGCAATAAACCCAGCTATCTGCTGTTTGCCCAGGGGTGCGAGGGCATACTGTACCCCCCTGGCTCCCTTCATCCCGAAGTCCATAACCGGGATGCTTTCATGGAGCTGTCCCCGACTGCCGATGACGTGTGGTTCAAGGCCATGGCGCTCTACAACGGCGTGCCCCATGTGAAGATTACTGAAAGGCACCAGGATTTCCCGCGTACCTGGGGCAGCCAGGCGGAAGATCAGTCACTGCATCATGTCAATAATACGCTGGGTCATAATGATCGGCAGGTGGCTGCGGTGTTTTCCCGCTACGGATTAATAAGCCGTCTGCAAGATGTTAGCCAGGCTTAGTCGTTTCATCCGGGATGCCTCCGCGTATTGGAGTGATGGTCATTGGTACTAATTCAGATAACCAGCCATCATTACCATGTGTCGGATGAACTGTAAGCCTCTAGTAGTCTATTTCAAAGGCAGTATTCAGTGAGGTTGGAGTGGGCAGTCTGAAAGGCAAGCGCATTGTAATGGTCAGCCTGATACCTGACGCAGGTCACCTGAAAAGTCTATTTCTCATCCTGAAGAACCTGGAGGATGCTGGCGCCGAGATTTACGTTCTGGTGCCTGATGAAGCGGAGATCCAGGCACGAAGTTTTGGTTTTCCCTATGAGTTGATTGGCCCGGTAGTGCCGGAAGATGGGCGTCAGTTTTTGCAGGTTCTGTCTCGGTCCGGAAGATGGAAGCATGTGTTCTTTACACATCTGGAAGCGCAGAAACGCTACTTTCTTACGCTGACCTATAACGGATTGCAGCATCGGCGATACATCATGGAAAAACTGAAGGGGTTAGGCTGTGACGCACTCCTCTGTGATCCCCATATCTTTCTCGAGGAGTATGGCCTGATGGCGACGGTGCTGAAGGTCCCCCTCATTGTCCATGAGGCCACGGGAACGCTCTACCGGTTGCAGGACCGGCGGGCTCACTTGGAAAAACGCTCATGGAGTGGCGAGTTGTTGGAACGATTCGCGTTGCAATTCATGCCGGCCTGGCACTATCGCTTTAACAAGGTATTTCGCAGACGCCGGTTCAAGGCCTGGGGCGATATGAGCCGGTTCGTTAATGAGCACAGGGCGTCCTATTCCCGGGCCAGGCCAGGTGCAGTCCATAGAATAACGACGGGGACGGCTAACATCGAAAACAAGTACCTGTTTGGTGGAGCCCAGAACTCGGATCCATTCATCAGACTTGGCTCCCTGGATCCGGAGTCAGACTGGGGCGCCGGTCAGAGTGTGATGGATTGGCTTAGTGGTTGTGAAGACAATAGCGTGGTTTATCTTTCCTTTGGTACTCTGGCCTCGCCGCCAGACCGACTCGTGCACAGGATCATTAATCACATACGGCTATTGGGAAAGCGTGTATTGGTGGCTGCCGGAACTGGTTCTGAAGGAACAAGACGAAAATGGGAAGATGACAGTGTTCGTTGGGTGGATTGGGCTCCCCAGGCGTCGGTATTGGCCAGTCCAAAGGTTACTGTATTTATTAGCCACATGGGGGCAACCAGTTACCGGGAAGCGTTGTGGTTTGGCAAGCCGGTGCTGGGTATCCCGTTGCTGTGGGACCAGTTCTATTGCGCGTGGGCGGCGGAATCCCTGGGCGTTGGGCGTATGATTCGGACATTCCGGATCAGTGATAATGATCTCCATGAGGTCATTTCTGACGTTTTATCCAATATGGGCTTTGTGGCCAATGCAAGGCGATTGTCGGAGGAACTCAAAGCCGAAAGCGGCGATGAGCATGTTGTTCGTTTTGTTAACGATGTTCTGGCCACAGGGGATCGTTCTTCTGACGCATCGCGTATGGTGCCACCGGAACACCAGCCGATATAACGCTCTTGTACCTCTATCCCGATTTGTGGAGTATTCGCGCCCAGAGCCCTCTCACTATATTGCCCAATGTTTTCAGGGCAAATGCCCCTTCATCATAACGTTGGTATACCGTAACCAATATCAGTAGGAATGCGGGAATGAACAGGCCAAAGTAAAGCACGGCTACTGGAAAGACAGAAAAACTGTTGAGCTCTATGGCTAGTCGGGTTTCTACTTCCCCAGTCAACCACGCAGCCAGTATCGCCAGCAGGATAGTTGGTGAAATCAGGGCCGCGAGGCGAAGAATCCGGATTCCCGTGCAGTACCGTAGAAAGGCAATTATGCCTAAGACAAGGCCTACTGCGAACAGTGAGCGTACCTCTATGAAGTGCCGAATTTCCAGGTTGCGTGACAGAAAGAGGGCAGTTGTCAGCATCACAAGGCCAATGATCTCGAAAATGAAGAGCGCCTTGACTCGCCCCAGCGACATAATGGCCTGATTGATTATCTGGCCAAATGCGATCGTCGCAAGCACGACCGCCAACGGTGGTAGCATCGGATAGGCGATGGCCCACTCTGGCCCGAAAAAGAAGTTGATGATGTGATCAGGGAACCACCACATGAAGACCACGATCGGCATGATTATCGATGTGATCACGAAAATCGCCTTTGATAACTGCTGGTTGAACTCCTGGAGGTCGTCCCGGACCCGGGACAGTGATGCCAGCAGGGGTTCCACGGCGGGGCCGATGATGTCCGTGCTGGGGAGCACCGAGAGATTCTTGGTCATGTAGAACGCCCCCAACTCCTGTGCCGAGAAGAACTTTGAGATCAGCAGCGAGTCCATCTGCGATTTGCTGAATCCCACGCTTGCCCGAAACAGTATCCATTTCGAAAAGCGCCACTGGTTGCGCCAGTTGGCCAGGCAGGGCCGTGGACGAAACGGGTGGATCAGATAGGAACCCAGGCAGAGCACGCTGGCGGAGGTAATATCGCCAATGATGAGGGCCCAGTAGGATTCAGTGGTGAGGGCAATGGACAGGGTGACCGTGAAGGCACAGACCTTCTGGGTGATCATGACGAAGAAGATCCGGCGATAGTCCAGTTGCCGTTTGAGGGCAATAAGCCCCGGGCTTTTCAGGGCGTTGATCAGCAGAATCGACGAGGTGGCATAGAGTACGGGGACCAGGCGCTGGTCCTCGTAAAAGTCAGCGATAAAGGGAATCGCGATCACCAGCAGCAGGAAGATGGCCGACTTGATGATCAGGTCGATCGTCCAGGCGGTGGACAAGTCCGAGGAGGCGACATCGTCTTTGTGAATAATATAGGACTCGCTACCGGTGGCGGCCAGTGTCTCGCAGAAGTACAGCAGGAGGGCTGAAATGGCGACGATGCTGAAGTCGTCGGGGGTCAGTATCCTGGCGAGCACCAGAATGCTGACCAACCCGATGGATCGCTGGACGCCCTTTGCCATCAGGAGAAATGCGGAACTCTTGAGCACCCGGTTGGCGGTCGTCGACATGGATGGCGGTCAATGGTTGAGAGAGTGGCGATCACGGCAATGTGATCAACGAGTCATGATCTGGGAGTGTCAGATCCTCCGGCTACCGGGAGGGATGATATAACCCGATCGATGTCAGCGCACTTTTTATATGGAACTTTATAATGGCGAGGCGCTCGTTGTCAGGCCTGGGAATCCGGATTCTGCCCCCCGTCAGGCGCACGGCCTGTTCCCGGAATCCGGCCCGGTCGGGCGGGGCCAGTTCAAAGTGATAGTTGGTCAGATCCGTCTGCTGTCGTGTGCGGATGATCGGCTCCCATTCGCTGGCAAACTTCTCGCTACCCGTCGCTGCTGAAACAAAGGCCCTTGCCTGTTCATAGACATCATACATGGACACGTCGTCCGGCCGTTTTCTGGACTTGGTAATGGACTGGGGGCGCTGGCGATAGAGATAGGTGCCCTTGCGTACGGTCTTGATGGATTCCGCCAGGGCAACGGCGCAGATGGTGAAGTAGTTGTCTTCCGATACGCTCTTGCCGGTGTAGTGCCTCAACCCAATCCCATGGATGAACGCGGACCTGTAGAGCTTGTTCTGGGTGAGCCCGGTGGAGGTGATCAGGGGAGCCTTTTCGTCGGGGGTGGTGAGCAGGGCGTCGCCGGTAACACCGACATTGCGGGAGTTTTTACGACCATCGGGCCAGTACTCCAGCACGTTCCCGGTTACCACGATATCGGGTTTTTCGGGAGAAGTGCTGGAATAGAGTTCTTCCAGGTAGTCGTCGCTGACAACATCGTCCGAGTCAATAAATGACAGGTACTCGCCGGTGGCGCTTTCGATGCCGAGATTTCTGGCAGAGCCGACACCGCCGTTCGTCTTTTCGATCACCCGGAACCTGGGATCCCTGTCAGCCACTGCCCGGAGAATATCCCGGGATCGATCCGTAGAACCGTCATCCACGCAGATAACGTCAATATCATCCAGTGTTTGACGACAAAGGCTGGTCAGTATTTCATCCAGACATTCCTCGGCGTTGAAAACCGGTACCACCACACTGACTTTGGCCATTCCTCACCTGCCACCATTCCTGGCGAAGTTTCCTGTAAACGAATCCTTACAGTGGAAATTAATGGAGTTCCTGCAACCAAGTCAAGGATTTGGGATTGCCTTACCCGAGTCCTCGGGCAATTGTCGGCATGTGGATGTCGGCTTCCTTTACACGATTAGTGTTAAACAGAGGTTACATGCGTTGCTGAGAGCGCGTTTGTTTCCGAATTTTAATAAGTTATCAATGCTTGGTTCATTATTTGCTGCTGCTTTAATCGATATGTAAGAGTGCAGAGGCAACAGGTATGAATCAGGGACGGTATTGGTCTGTATTCCTGGGAGTGGCATCCCTTCTGATCGCCCCGCTGGCGGCGTCGGAAACCCTGTCCAGCGATAATGCACTGATCTGTATCAATGCGGGTGGTGACGAATTCGTTGACGCCAACGATGTCACGTTTGAGGCTGATGTCCTGTATTCGGGAGGGCGTACCAGCTTCCATGCTCACGATATTGAGCAGACGACCGACGACCTCCTGTTCCAGAGCGAACGTTGGGGCGGCTTCAACTATTCCATCCCGTTAAGCCCCGATAACTATTTTGTGACGTTGTACTTTGCCGAGATCTATTACCAGGCGACCAGCTCCAGCGGAGGGCCTGGCAGTCGGGTGTTCGATATTTTTCTGGAAGACCAGCTGGTTGACGACAATTTTGACATCCTTGCCAATGTGCCCAGCAAGACGGCCCTGTCACGTACCTATGCGACCACCGTTGAAGATGACGACCTGAAGATCAGTTTTTCCCGGGTGGCTGATTATCCAAAGCTTTCGGGGTTGTGCGTCCACCTTAGCACCGGCGATTCCGACGGTGACGGTTACAGTGATACCAACGATCTGTTCCCCCTGGACCCTGAGGAATGGGCCGATTCGGATGGCGATGGCGTCGGCGATAATGCCGATGTGTTCCCCAACGACCCGTCGGAATGGGCGGACCTTGATAACGATGGCGTCGGCGACAACAGTGACACCGACCGCGACGGTGATGGCCACCTTAACGACGAGGACGCCTTCCCGGATGATCCGGACGAGTGGCTGGACAGCGACGACGATGGCATCGGTGATAACTCGGATCCGACCCCACTGCTGGCAGTCTCCGCCTATGAGATGTGCATCAACGCCGGCGGGCCTGCCTACACCGCCGTCGATGGCACCGAATACCAGGCGGACGGCTATTACTCCAGTGGCCGCACCAGCACCCATGCTCATGATATTGCCAATACCGACGACGACCTGATCTACCAGTCGGAGCGCTGGCGGGCCTTTGGTTACTCAATTCCCGTGCCGGAGCCCGGCACCTACACCATCGAGCTGGAGTTCGCCGAGATCTATTACCAGGCCACGTCCAGCAGTGGCGGTCCGGGTACCCGGGTTTTTGACGTCTTCGTGGAAGACGAACTGATTGCCGATAATTTTGACATCCTGACCCAGGTGCCCAGTACCACCGCCCTGACCCTGATCCATATGACCACGGTCGACGACGGCATGGTGGACATCGGCTTTGGTGTTATTCAGGACTGGCCAAAACTGTCGGCACTCTGTGTGCGGGAAAGCCTCGGTGACACCGACGGTGACGGGGTCGCCGACAACGAGGATGTGTTCCCCTTTGATGGGGACGAATGGGCGGACAGCGACAGCGACGGTGTTGGCGATAACGCGGATGCCTTCCCCAATGATGCGGACGAGTGGGCTGATCTGGACGGCGATGGTGTTGGCGACAACAGCGATCCGGACCGCGACGGTGATGGCGTTGCCAACGAAGACGATGTGTACCCGAATGATCCGGAGCGCTGGGAGGAAGAGCCACCCCAGCCGGGCTCTGACTGGGGTTACTGTGTCAACGTGGGTGGCGGGGAGCTGGTCTCCGCCAGTGGCTTGACGTACCAGGCAGACCAGTATTACTCCGGCGGCACCGCCAGCGTTCATACCCATGACATCGCCGGAACCGAGGACGACCCCCTGTACCAGACCGAGCGCTGGGGTAGCTTTGTATACGAGATTCCGGTTCCCCAGGCAAGCGACTACATCGCCACCCTTCATTTTGCCGAGGTGCATTTCCAGGCATCGACCAGTGCCGGAGGTCCGGGCAGCCGGGTGTTCGATATTTATCTGGAAGACGCCCTGGTCGAGCAGGGCTTCGATATCCTGGCTGAGGTGCCCAGCAAGACCGCACTGTCCCGGAATTACGTGGTGCCGGTCAGTGACGATTCCCTTAAGGTGAGCTTTGTTGGCCAATCGGACCAGCCCAAGCTCTCTGCCGTCTGCCTGCATCAGAGCTATGGCGACGCCGACGGTGACGGCGTGGCGGACACCAGTGACCAGTTCCCGCTGGATGCCGCCGAATGGCAGGACAGCGACGGTGATGGCATTGGCAATAATGCCGATGCCTTCCCCAATAATCCGGACGAATGGTCCGATCTGGACGGAGACGGTATTGGCGACAATACCGATACCGACCGGGACGGCGACGGTTACCCCAATGACGACGATGCCTTCCCCAATGATCCGGAAGAATGGCTCGACAGCGACGGGGATGGCATCGGTGACAATGCCGACCCGACCCCCAACGAGCCGGTGAACAACTTTGAGATGTGTATTAACGTGGGTGGTCAGGCCTACACCAGTACCGGTGGTGTTGATTACCTGGCGGACCAGCACTATTCCGGAGGCCGGTCCGCCAGTTATGAAGTCGAGATAGCCGACACCGACGACGACACGCTCTACCACAGCGAACGCTGGGGCAACTTCAGCTACAGCATCCCTGTACCTGACAATGGCCCCTACAATGTGGCGCTGATGTTCGCCGAGATATACTTCCAGGCGGCCAGCTCGTCCGGCGGGCCGGGCTCGAGGGTATTTGATGTCTACATTGAGGGTGAGCTGGTTCACGCTGGGTTTGATATTCTTGCCGAAGTCGGTAGTCAGACGGCCATCGTTGAGCGTTACCTGGCGGAAGTGGATGACGGTAGTGTCCAGGTCAGCTTTGGCAGCATTACCGACGCTCCCAAGCTGTCGGCCCTGTGCGTCTATGACAGCAACGGCGACTTCGACGGCGATGGCATTCCCGACAACAACGACGCCTTCCCGAACGATCCGACGGAGTGGCAGGACACCGATGGTGACGGTATTGGTGACAACGCCGACGCCTTCCCCTCGGATGACAGCGAATGGGCTGACACCGATGGCGACGGTATCGGCGACAATTCCGACCCGGACATCGACGGCGATGGTCACCTGAATGAAGACGACGCCTTCCCGCTGGATCCTGCGGAGTGGTCCGACCTGGACGGTGACGGTATCGGCGACAACACCGATGCGGACCGGGACGGCGACGGCTATGCCAACGATATTGACCTGTTCCCGGACGATCCCGATAACTGGGAAGACACCAACAACAATGGCATCGGGGACAACAGTGACCCGGCCCTGGATTCCGACGGTGACGGCTACAACAATGCCGACGACGCCTTTCCCCAGGACCCCACCGAGTGGGTGGACAGCGACGGCGACGGCTACGGTGACAATTCCGACGCCCATCCGAATGACGCCAGCCGCTGGCTGCTGAGCGAGCCCTTCCAGGTGCTGTTCGTCAAGGGCACGGAAACGATCAATACCATGGCCAAGGCCCAGGCACTGATCGACAACCAGGGCCAGTACCAGACCGTCTCCATGAGCTCGGACATCATCAGCTTCAGTGACGGCAGCGAGGGCAACACCGGCATCTTTGCCGACTCCGCGGCGTTCCCCTTTGACAATCATTTCGCCATGGTCGCCACGCGCTCGGTCTTTATTCCCGAGGATGGGGAATACACCTTCCTGACCCGCAGTGATGATGGCGTGCGCCTGATCATCGATGGGCAGGTCGTGATCAATGATGACGAGCCTCACCCGGTCAACCATGCGGACGCTACCGTTTATCTGGAGGCGGGCATGAAGCAGGTGGAAATCCTCTACTACGAAGCTTCCGGTGGTGCCGTTGTGGAGTTGGCCGCCGCCCGGGGAACCGAGAACGATTTCTACTTCTCCGGTGTCGAGGATATGGCGGCGATCACCGACCGTGTGGACGCCATCCTGACACCGCCGACGGAGTTTGCCAGCCACATCGGCGGGCAGTGGAGTGATGTGGTCCAGTGGGCGGAAATCCCCGTGTCCGCCGCGCAATTGCCGGATGGCAAGCTGCTGACCTGGGTCGGTGGTACCGAGATTACCGATACCGGCAACAAGTCCACCGCGAGCATCTATGATCCGGAGACTGGAACGTTCCTGGCGAAGGACCACGCCACCCATAACCAGTTCTGTTCCGGTATCGCCCAGATGGAGGATGGATCCATCTTCAACTCCGGCGGTAACCCCACCACCAAGAAGACCAGCCGTTTCGATATCGAAACCATGTCGTGGGTCACCCTGGACGAGATGAGTTATCCGCGCTGGTACCCAACCACCCTGACCATGCCGGACAACCGTATTTTCACGGCCTTCGCGGAAGGGGCGGGCAACACCTCTGAAATCTACGCCACCGGGCAGCAGCAATGGCTGGATACCCCGGGAGCGACCATGCAGAGCCTGGTGGACGAGCAGAACCTGATCAACAGCAACCAGTCCGGTAATGGCAGCACCGACATGCAATGGTATGCATTCATGCATGTGGCGCCCAATGGCCGGGTGTTCCAGTCCGGCCCCATGCAGACCATGCACTGGTTTGATACCGCCGGACAGGGGGATATCGAGCAAATCGGTGCCCGCCTGGGCGGTGACCAGGCCAGGATGTTCGGCTCCGCGGTGATGTACGACATTGGCAAGATCCTGATTACCGGCGGCAACGATGCCTCCCAGGAAGAGCCTTCCTCCAACAAGGCCATCACCGTGGACCTGAACGGCGCTGCCCCGGTCATCCAGGAAACCACGCCCATGCAACACAGGCGTACCTTCCAGGATTCCGTAGTGCTGCCGGATGGTCGTGTGATGGTGATCGGTGGCACCACGGTCGCAAAACTGTGGAATGATGAGGGCAGCATCCTGCAACCGGAGATCTGGAACCCGGACACCGGGGAGTGGACACCGGTCAACAGCCTGACCGTGCCCCGCAATTACCATTCGACCGCGCTGCTTATGAAAGATGGCCGGGTCTTCACCGGTGGTGGTGGCGCCTGTGGCGCCTGTGATGCCAACCATCAGGATGCCCAGTTCTACTCGCCGGACTACCTGTTCAACGCGGATGGCTCCCTGGCCAGCCGCCCCGAGATCCTCCAGGCACCACTGCAGGTTATCGCCGGCGCCCAGATGACGATCAACACCAGCGAGGCGATCGCCGAGTTCAACATGATTCGCCTGCAGGGAACCACCCACTCCATCAACACGGATCAGCGCTTCGTGCCCCTGGCCTTCGACGGCGGCAGCGGCTCCTATTCGGTTGAGGTCAATCCCAACCCGAACGTGATGATTCCGGGATACTACTGGCTGTTTGCCGTCAATGACGAAGGCGTGCCGTCGGAGGGCTTTGCCATCCAGGTGGTACGTGAGGGCGACGGCCTGGATACCGATGGCGATGGCGTTGTCGATACCGAGGACGCCTTCCCGAACGACCCGACTGAATGGACCGACACTGATGGCGACGGCGTGGGCGACAACGGTGATGTTTACCCGCACGATCCCAACGAGTGGGCCGATACCGATGGCGACGGCATTGGCGACAACAGCGACCCGGACCGGGACGGCGACGGTTACCCGAATGAACAGGATGCCTTCCCCGGCGACCCGACCGAATGGGCCGACAGCGATGGCGACGGGGTGGGTGACAATGCCGACGTCTATCCGAATGATCCGAACCAGTGGGGCGACGGCGCGACCCAATGGTCTGTCCGCCAGCCCGATTTCGGCACACCGGATGCCCGTCACGAGGGCGACTACATCGCTGTGGAAAACAGCATGTACCTGATCGGTGGCCGGGACAGCCGGGCGGTAAACGTCTACAACGCCCTCACCAATAGCTGGTCCGACCGTGGCGTACCCAGGGACGGCGCTTTCAACGAGCTACAGCTGCACCACTTCCAGAGCGTGGAAGTGGGCGGCCGGGTGTACATCGTCGGTGCCCTCCGTGGCGGCTTCCCGTCAGAGACCCCGGTGGCGGAGATCTACAGCTTTGATCCCAGTGAGCCGGCACAATGGCGTGAAGAAGCGGTGATTCCTGAAGACCGCCGTCGTGGTGCCGCCGCGGCGGTTAACTATGGCGGCAAGATCTACGTGGTCGGTGGCAATACCGAGGGCCATAACGCCGGTTGGGTATCCTGGTTCGACGTCTACGACCCGGTGGCGAAGACATGGACCCCATTGCCTGATGCGCCCCATGCCCGTGACCACCACCGTGCCTCGGTGGTGGATGGCAAGCTTTACGTGGTGGCTGGACGCCGCTCCAGCGTCAATCTGGGTAACGCCATCGGTGATACCGAAGCGAGCGTGGATGTCTACGATTTCGACACCGGCCAGTGGACAACCCTGGAGAACGACATTCCCACCCCCCGTGCCGGTGTGGCCCTGATCAAGCACGGGCCGGAACTGGTGGTGGCAGCGGGTGAGAGCCCAGCCGGTGACCACACGGACGTGGAAGCGCTGGATGTCCGCACCGGAAGCTGGCGGGAGCTGCCCAGCCTGATTTCAGGTCGCAATGCCCCCGGTGGCGCCGGTTTTGGTGATGAGCTGTTCATCGTGACAGGCCGTGACGGCAACACCGAACTGGCCAGCCAGGAAGTGATGGGACTCGTCCCCCGGGTGGCACCGGCGGATACCGACAACGACGGTGTCATCGACGACGAGGATGCCTTCCCTGAAAACTCAGGGGAGGTCATCGACAGCGATGGCGACGGCGTCGGTGACAATGCCGACAGCTTCCCGAACGACCCGGACGAATCGGTGGATTCCGATGGCGACGGGGTGGGGGATAACAGCGATCCGTTCCCCGACGATGCCACCGAGTGGGCTGACAGCGATGGTGACGGTGTGGGAGATAATGCGGACTTCTATCCGGCGAATCCGTCCCTCTACGCCAGGCCGCCGCTGCCGGTACTCAACTCCACCACCCTGGCCGTGGAAAGCTCGACCAGTGAGGATCGGGTGTGGGTTGCCAACCCGGATAACGACACGGTCTCACTGGTGGTGGACGATCTGCGGGTTGCCGAAGTTTCCGTGGGTGGCAAGCCATCGTCCATCACATTGGCGGCGGACGGTTCCCTGGCCTGGGTGACCAGTAAGGCCGACGCCACTGTCAGCGCCATTGACACCACAAGCCAGGTCGTCGTGGATACCATTGACCTGCCAGCGGACAGTCGTCCCCACGGCCTGGTACGAGTGCCTGGCAGTGACGATCTGCTGGTGGTGCTGGAGGCTACGGCGCAACTGGTTCGGGTGGATACCGACACCGGTCAGGTCAATGCCACCGGAGCCCTGGGCGGACGGCCCCGCCATCTGGCGATCAGCGAGGATGGCAGCACCGTCTACGTCACCAACTTTGTTACGCCGCCCCTGCCGGGAGAGGACGGCCTGGCACCGGACGTCGCGGCCGGTGGTGGTGAGTTGTGGGTGGTGGATGCCCAGAGCCTGTCGGTGGTGGACACCATTCAACTGGGTTACCGGAACCGGGGTGTGTCCGAAAGCACCGGCCCGGGGATGCCGAACTACCTCAATGCCCCGGTCCTCGGACCCGACGGCGACTGGGCCTATGTGCCGTCGAAGCAGGACAACATCCTGGCCGGCGCGGCCCGTGGTGGTCCCGGAATGACCTTTGACCAGACCGTGCGGGCCGTGACATCGAGGGTGGACCTGGTGTCCGGCAGTGAGAACCCGGGGGCGCGCATCGACCACGACAACGCCAGTATGGCGACGGGTGCGGTGGTAACGGCGGATGGCCGGTACCTGTTCGTCGCCCTGGAAACCAGCCGTGAAGTGGCGGTCTACAACCTGGAGCAGGGCTACCAGCTCACCAGACTGGCCACCGGCATTGCGCCACAGGGGCTGGCCCTGAGCGCCGATGGTGAGCGACTGCTGATCCACAACTTCATGGATCGCAGCCTGCAGAGCTACGACCTGGCCCCGATCCTGCTGGATAACCTGCCGCAGGCCAGTGCATTGCACGTGGTGGATCTGGTGTCCAGCGAAGCCCTGGCGCCGGACGTGCTCTTGGGTAAACAGCTCTTCTACGACGCCGCGGATGATCGGCTGGCCAGGGACAACTACATGAGCTGTGCGTCCTGCCATAACGACGGTGGCCACGATGGACGGGTCTGGGATCTGGCCAGCCTGGGCGAGGGCGTGCGCAATACCATTGACCTGACCGGCAAGGGCGTGGGCCATGGCCGCATCCACTGGACCGGTAACTTCGACGAGGTCCAGGACTTCGAATCCCAGATCCGCCTTCTGGCGGGTGGCACCGGCCTGGTCGACGACAGTGAATTCGATCTGGGTGACGACCCGCTGTCAACGGATCGTGCCGGGCTCAGTACGGACCTGGATGCCCTCGCCAGTTACCTGGCATCGCTTGACGGGCATCCGGCCTCACCCTTCAATGACGGCAGCCTGTCAACGGCCGCAACGGCGGGGCAGGCGGTGTACCAGCGGGAAAACTGCGCCGGTTGCCATAGCGGGGATCGCCGCACGGATTCAGCCTCCGGCGTGGTGCACGATATCGGCACACTGACGGATGCCACGGGCTCCAGCAGTCAGGGTCCGGTGTACGGCATCGATACGCCCACCCTGGATTTCCTCTGGGCGACCGCGCCCTACCTGCACAACGGGGCTGCGCTGAGTATCGCAGAGGCCATACTGGCCCATGACAACCTTACTGTGACGGAACAGGAAGCGGTGGAACTGGAGTTCTACCTGCTGGAGAGTGATGCCGGACGACCGTGATGGATGCGGTCGCCCCCATCGAAATGGAAGAAAACGATAAAAGAAGGAAGCAGACGTGCGATACACCCATGGTGTTCTGGTCAGGTGCCTGGAGCGATTGAAAATCGGGTGCCTGATTGCTGTCATGGTGTTCCCGGTCATCGCTATCGCCGGGGACTGCACTAGCGGTTGCGAGGCTGTCACCAGGGACGGACACTTCCGGATCTCCGTCGCCCCGGCTGAAGGGGAGGTGCCGCTCCGGAACCATCATGACTGGATCCTGGACGTGTGGGACGCCAACAACAACCCGGTGAAACTGGACGGGCTGTCCGTGACCGGAGGCATGCCTGGCCATGGCCACGGGCTGCCCAGCCAGCCCAGGGTTTCGGAGTACCTGGGGGAAGGGCGTTACCGGCTGACTGGGGTCCTGTTCAATATGCATGGCGACTGGACACTGCGTTTCCATCTGGTCAGGCAGGGGGTCCAGGATGTCGCGGACCTGGAACTGACCCTGGATTACTGATGGTTGTCCGTCGCGCCCTTATCCTGCTACTGATCCTCATGGCGCCGTCCCCCGCCGCATTGGCGGAACGGCCGGGCGGACTCACGGATCGTGACCTTCGCATCCTCCAGTCCCTGAGCCTGGCCGAGCTGGGCCCCGTTCCCCCCAGTCCGTCAAACCGGGTGGCGGACAGCCAGCGGGCCGCGGCCCTGGGAAAGGGCCTGTTCTTTGATACCTCCCTCAGCCTGGACGGCTCCCTTTCCTGTGCCAGTTGCCATCAACCGGAAAAGGCGTATACCGACGGCAAACCCCTGGCAGAGGGTGTGGGGCGCACGGCTCGCAACACCCCCACCCTGTATGGCGCCGCCTACCTCGACTGGCTCTACTGGGACGGTCGTAGGGACTCGCTCTGGTCCCAGGCGCTGATACCTTTCGAAGCACCCAGTGAAATGGGGGGCAGCAGGGTGTTCGTCGTACATCGCGTGCTTTCCGATCCTGAGTACCGGGAAGCCTATCAGGCACTGTTTGGCGCGCCGCCGGATCTGGACTGGGATACCTTGCCGGAGCAGGCAACTCCCATTGGTGAAGTGCAAAAGCAGAATGCGTGGTACCGCCTGTCTCGTCCGGTCCAGCGGAAGATAAATGCCGTATTCGCCAACATCGGCAAGACCCTGGAAGCGTTCCAGCGCACCCTTCATCCCCCGGAGACCCGGTTTGACCGCTTTGTGTCGGCACTGAACCAGGGCAATATGGTGCAGGCTAGGGAGCTGGTGACCGAGCAGGAACTGGCTGGCATCAAACTGTATACCGATGACCAGCGTACCCAGTGCCTTCGCTGTCACAATGGCCCGATGTTCAGCAATGGCGGCTTCCATAATATCGGCACGGGCAGGTTTTCAGGGGAGAACATGGATTTCGGGCGGGTGTTCGGCCTGCAGGCCGTGCTTATGGATGAGTTCAACTGTCTGGGGGATTACAGTGACGCCAGCGCCGACCAGTGCAATGCTCTCAATCATGTATCACAGGATGTCCACCAGAGCCTGCATGGAGCCTTCAAGACCCCCACGTTGCGATACCTTGAGCAAACGGGACCCTATTTTCATGATGGCCGGTTCAGTTCCCTGGAGGCGGTAATCAACTATTACCAGGACCCTCCAGACAGTGGTCCGAACAGGATGCATGAACTACAGGATATGGATCTGACCGAAAAAGAACGGAATGCCCTGGTTGCATTTTTAAAGATGTTGAACTAGCAAAGTGGATCACATGTGATCGGGGCATAATAGAATGGATAACATGCCAAAACGATTTATACCCCGGCTAGCGTTTGCTGCGGACAGATCCAATACTTAAAGACAGTCTCTAATCAATGGATACAGGTGGATTATGTCCGTCACAAAGATATCGGCATTGATGTTATTGGCTGTCACTCTTACTGGATGTCAGGTCTGGCGTGATGATCTGGATGAAAAAGAACCCACGGCAGCGGTGAGTGAGCCCGGGGTCGTTTATGTCGACTACTGGGATAACATCGAGGGCGTCAGTGTTTCCGATCTGACCAGTTCCCCCCGCTATCCGGATGATCCTGATGAAACCGTACCCATCAATAGTCTGGATGGTCCCAGGGATCGGGGGAGTCAATACGGTGCCAGGGTCAGGGGGTTTATCGAACCGCCTCTGGCGGGCGAATACCGTTTCTTTATAAGCAGTGATGACCAGTCCGAGTTCTATCTCAGCTCCAATATCAGTGAGGATAACAAGGAACTGATTGCTGCCGTGACGGGCTGGAGCAACGTCGGGGAATTCGACAAATATGCTTCCCAGGCATCCGGGGTTATCGACCTGGAAGCGGACAAGCGCTACTACTTTGAAATCCTGTTCAAGGAACGTTGGAGCGGTGACCACTTTATTGTGGCCTGGGAAGGCCCAGGGTTCGCCCGCAGTACGGTACCCGGGTCCGCTCTCCACTCCTGGGCGCCGCCATCCGAAATAGATGACGGCACCGGCCTGGCATCAGGCGAGGCCTACAATCTGGGCTATCGTGTAGGCTATCTCGACGGCAAGGAAGGGTTAGGCTTCAACCCGGAGTATCCTCCCAGGGATGATGACGGAGATGGTATCTACGACAACTGGGAAGTGGTCCACGGCCTGGACCCGAACAACCCCGACGACGCCAGGTCAGACCCGGACGGTGATTTCCTGAGCGCCTCCCAGGAGTTCTTCCTGGGCACCGAGGAAGGTAACCCCGACACCGACGGTGATGGTATTCCCGATGGCGAGGAGTTTGCCATGGAACTGGACCCGCTCGACCCGGCGGATGCCCAGGAGGATCTCGACGGCGATGGCTATACCAACCTCCAGGAATACCAGGCCGGCACCGACATCCGGTCAGCGGACGACAGGCCGGAAGAGCCGGAAACCACCTTTGTGTCCGGTTTTGTTGGCCAGTATTTCAATGGTACCGGGTTTGATGAGTTGGTGTACGTCCGGACGGACAACACCGTTGACTTTGACTGGGGCAGGAGTGGAGCCCCGGAAAGTCTTCCGGAGGACAATTTCAGTGTCCGCTGGTTCAGCGAGTTCGTTCCGCCCCATGGCTCCGGCGCCCGTGACTACCGGTTTACGGTAAGGACCGACGATGGGGCCCGACTCTACCTGGACGGCGATCTGGTTATCGATGAATGGCAGGGACAGTCCGTGACCACCTTTACCCATACGGCCTCCCTGGCCGCGGGAGAGCCCGTGGCGGTGACCCTTGAGTACTTCGAGGGACGGTACGATGCCATTATTGAAATGGACGTGACGGATCTGGCCGAAGGGACAAGTGTTAACCTGACAGAAACGTTCCGGGCGCCGGATCCGACAACCACATCGTCGGTAGACACCGATGGCGACGGTATACCGGACACCTGGGAACTGGCGAATGGGACCAACGCCTGGGTAGCTGATGGGGGAGAGGTGCTCAATGATCAGGAAGTCACCAACCTGGAGGCCTACGCCAGCGGACTGGCACCGCGAACCCTGGAGCCCGCGGCCGGAGAGCCGGGCGTCCTTCCGGATGAGGAAGAGCCCGCGACCGGTGAGGGCAGTGTCCTGCTGACCTGGACAGCGCCTTCAACCCGGGTGGATGGGGAATCAATCTCGTTGAGCGAAATCGACTCCTACATCGTGCGCTACGGCCAGCAGGAGGGGGCCCTTGATCAACAGGTCGAAGTGGATAGTGCCGATACCAGTTATCAGTTCAGTAACCTGGAATCCGGAACCTGGCACTTCACTGTCCAGGTGGTGGACACCAGCGGCCTAGTTAGTGAACCGTCGGAAGTCGTAACACACAGCGTTCCTTAAACAGGGGCCAGCGTTACGGTTTGTTATGAATTGCAGGAATGAGATGTTAGTCCGGCAAAGAGGTAGCGTAAGATCTAGCCTTGATCGATACAGAAGATATCGGTTGCCGGTAAAACGATAATGACCCTGAGCATTGAGGCTGTCAGATGAAAGTTAAAAGTCTTCACCCCGTAAGCAGTAAACGAAAAGTAGCACGCAACCCGTTAGTCGTATCGATTATTGTTTCGCTAATGGTTCCGGCTGTCGTTGAGTCCCGTGTGCTTTTCGAGGAGTCTTTTGATGACTTACCTGACTACACCAGCTCTGAAGAACTGGACCTCGAAGGATGGGATCATCGAAGGAACGGAGAAGTAAACTGGTCACCAAGTAACGGATACCCAGATAAACACGATGCATTTGAAATCCTGGAATCTAATGCGGATAAAGCACGTGGTGGTACAGGAAAGTCATTTGTTGCGTGGCGGGAGTCCTATGATCCAGGGTGGCAACGATGGAATAGCGACGGCATCCTGGCAAAGAAATTGGATCAGGGTGTTAGCCAGCTATACGTCAGTTTTTACATTCGATTTGAGGAGAACTGGACGCCTGGTGGGCAAAGCAAGTTTTTTCGCGCCTATTACTGGAATGGTGAAGGTAGCCCATTCCAGTTCTTCGATGATGGAAACTCCGGTCCCATCTTCTTGTGGGATTACAACGAAAACAACTATGGTGTGAGAAATGTCCATGCATATAGGGGGGGGCCTCCTGAGGGCAGCTATTATCAGATGACCAGCGAGGACATCTATGATACTCCAAGGGGGGTTAATAATTTGGGATCGTTTTCGTTGAACTACACCCAAGATACGGTTGGAATGGCCGCCGATGGAGGTACTCCGAAAATTCCAGACCAAGTGAATGGGGGATATCTGTCAGATAACCTGAATCAGACGGTCAAGCATGCTCAGTTATTTGGACGACCAGAGAATTGGACTAAAGTGGCCTTCTTCCTGAAAATGAATTCGGAACCAGGTGCTAACGACGGCGAATTAATTCAATGGATTAACGACGAACAAGTCTATGTCAATAGAACCATTCGTTGGGTCAAGGATAATCCTGATAACCGGATGGTGCAATGGAATATGGTGGCCATTGGAGGAAATGACAACTGGCAAGCATATCCGAATAGCCAAATGCGTGAAGAATGGTATTCGATTGATGATGTGTATATGGCTACCGAGATTCCTGACGATGTTATCAGCGGTGGTTCTGACGATGGGGCCGTCAGCCGCCCAAATCCGCCATCAGGCGTCACTGCTGATGGAGGTTAACTCTCCAAAAACGCGTGTTTAGAAAAATGACCAATGGGCAGATTCCTCAGGAATCTGCCCATTTTTTTTGGGTGGATGGTTCGCATGCTATCAGTAGTGTCCCGGCTCGGTGAGCGTGTTGCATTGTTGGTATTTTTACCAAATAATAGGAAGGGATTTTGAGTTAATCAGGGAAGCTAAAAGCTGGCGTGAAATAATGCTAGTATTTTTAAGGGATTAAGTGTGCTGGCTTTGCTTTTCGGTCATACTAGGGAAGGATATGGTCTCGTATTTTCGAAGTCTTGGCTGTGGGATTCTCATACTTGTTTTTCTGTTTCTGGGCGAGTTTAGTCTCGATACCCTGAGAACGGTCCTAAAAGGTCAGGCTCTCTTCGGGGCTGAACAGCCTGAAGAAGAAGGAACTATGAAACAGGCCTCTGTTGAGGCGGTCCCTTTCCCATTTACCAGTCGCCCTGTATCGATAAAGGGATATCAGGACCACGAGCTGAAGCTTTGGGTCTCTTCTGCATCCCACGCAGCGGATCATCATGGTCCAGAAAATCAATTTGCAAACCTTCTCTGTGATTTTCTAAAGAATACGAACTGCTACGTATTGAATGCCTCAACCCCAGGGGTCTTGCTAGAGGATAATATCGAGTTTCTCAAGGAAAATGGGGCAGACTGGAAACCTGATTACGTCCTTCTATATCAGGCTTATCTCGACATTCATTATTCGGCGAAATCTGCACCCACTTCTGCACCGGAGGTAGACACGCTTGATACTCCACAGGCTGAACCTCGGGTAGCTGATCGAGTGAAAAATAGCCTTCGAATTGACGAGATGCTGAGGAGTACGATTCTCAGGAATTACTCCCGAAATTATCTGGGTAGTGCTTTCTTGCTATCCACTCCTTTACTATCGGATCTTCCAGATTCTGAAAAGGTGGAGTTTCGTGACCGTCTGATCCGTTTTATTCACGAAGTTGAGGGAATAGGATCGACGCCTATCCTCATGACATTCGTTTCGGCACATGGAGATTCCCCGGACGAAATAAGCTGGATGTATAAGACCTGGTTAATGCGTTATTTCGAGGGATACAGCCCCACCACAGTCAACCGTCTGGTGTCTGAGTACAACACATTGATTCGTGAAGTAGGTCGTCAGCATGGAGTTGAAGTCATCGATTTAGATGGAATCTGGGCTTCAGAGGAGCGACAGGGTCACTTTGACGACTTCGTTCATTTCTCAAGGTCCGGGCATCAGCAGGTTGCGGGGATGATAGCGGAAGAGCTAAAGGGAATTGTCAGGTAATGGTATTTAATTCGATTGAGTTTCTTGTTTTTTTCTCGATAGTTCTCTTTATCTACGGGTTTGTATATCGGAATGAGCGTGCTCGCGACGGATTTCTTCTGGTGGCAAGCTATGTTTTCTATGGTGCGTGGTACTGGGAATATTCGTTCCTTATCTTGAGTTCCACCCTGGTTGACTATTTTGTGGGAATCAGGATGGCCGACGAGGCCAGAAAAGGGCATAGAAAGATGTTGCTTGCCTTTAGCCTGATTTTTAATCTCGGTCTTCTCTCTATATTTAAATATTTTAACTTCTTTTCCGAAGTTGGCGTTGATGCGTTATCTGTTTTTGGGTTTCAGGTTGATGCTATCCGTCATGAATTTCTATTACCTGTCGGTATTTCGTTTTATACCTTCCAAACACTCAGTTACACAATTGATGTCTATCGGGGAAATATAAAACCCGAACGGTCATTTCTTAAGTTTGCCGTTTTTGTTTCCTTTTTTCCTCAGCTAGTGGCTGGGCCAATCGTGCGAGCCTCCGACTTCCTCCCGCAGCTACACAAAAAAATAAAAATTGATTCAGCTATGGTTAACGCGGGGCTCTTCCTGATCTTCTGCGGTCTTGTGAAGAAAATTCTTATTGCCGACTCCCTGGCTTTATTAGCTATTGATGACATCTTCGAGAATCCGGAAGCTTTTTCTTCCTTGGACCTGTTGATAGCACTTTACGCCTATGCGCTGCAAATATACTGTGATTTCTCAGGATATTCTGACATCGCAATTGGTGTTGCGTTGATGCTTGGGTTTAGGTTGCCTATCAACTTCAACAGGCCTTATCTGGCAAAGGATCCTAGCGAATTCTGGACCCGGTGGCATATTTCATTATCGACATGGCTTCGTGACTATTTGTATATATCTCTGGGAGGGAATAGGCGAGGGCCGCTGATTACTAAGCGAAACCTGTTCATCACCATGCTGCTCGGAGGTCTTTGGCACGGCGCGTCCATGAACTTCATCTTGTGGGGAGCGTTTCATGGCTTGATACTGATGTTGTTCCTGCCTTTTCGGTCAGTCACAGCCAATGCGACAGGGATAAGGTCAGTTCTTCTGATCGTGCTGACATTCCATCTGATACTTTTTGGCTGGTTACTGTTCAGGGTTCAGGATATGCAAACGTTTACCGAGTTCGTGGCTGGCTTTCTCAAGTTCGATTTCGACTGGACAGTATTGTCGTGGTACTGCTATGCATTGCTGATAGTGGCCTTTGTTTGGCACTTTATTCCTCAGCGTGTTCTAAGGGAGCGGCTCAGGGCCTTCTACCTGAACTTGCCTGTGCCCTTTCAAGCAGTAGGATACTCTTTGCTGTTGGTTGTATTTTCAGGCTTATCTTTCGACACTCCCGAGTTTTTGTACTTCCAATTCTAGTAATGGGGGTCAGGTTGCTTGCTCTTTTGTGCTGTTATAAAAACCGAAGACAGTAAGCCTATTCCCCTCCCAACGAGATACAGAAGGTCGATGATATATAGCTTTGGAAGGTCTATGAACCTAAGCTTATAGCTTCGAGCTCTGTGAATGCGCTTGAAAGTTAGTATGGCTGGCACAATCAGAAGCATAACGATTATCGCTGCTATCTTTGTTTTCGACCCAGATGTAATGACTGATATGGCTAAGCTAAAGAATAATAGTACAAATGTTGCTGTTAAGATAAATATCGGGTCTTTTATAGAAGAGCGAATGTCTTGTATGTAGTTCTCTGAATGCCAAATTTGTCGCCTTACAAAGTTGGTTGCCGTTTTTGCATTTCCAAGGTGAGTTACATCCATATCATTGGTCAAATTGACTGTAATTTTAAGATCTGTCAGGCGACCATGGAATTCGCTGTCCTCGCCGGAGGTAACAGTCTCATTGAACTCGCCCGCTAAAAAAAAGGTTCTTTTGGGAGTTAGAATTGAGGCTCCAATTAGCCTCTTGGGCAGTTCTGAGCGATCTTCGGATTGAAGGGTCCAGAATCGTTCGATCCAGGTCGGTCTATCGGGTAACAAGATGCCACCCCCGAATACTGTTTCTGGATGTTCTCTAATTAGCTCGAGTTTTTGCTCCAGCCAAGCACTTCCTATAGTGCAATCACTGTCTAGAAATATCAGATAATCTCCGGAAGCGGCTCTGGCACCAAGGTTTCTTACCCTGCCAACGTTACAGTTAGGTGCAGATATATAGATAACGTCGTTGTGATATTTAATAATCTCAGCTGATCGATCCTGAGAGCCGTTGTCGACAGCTATTACTTCATATTGATCGTTTGGCAGGCTGGAGGATAGGATTGACTTGAGACAAGTGTCAATGTGTTCCTCTTCGTTGAACACTGGCAGCACTATTGAAAATTTTACTTTACGCATGAAGTCTGCCGCACCACTGCCTTGAACTTACCATTGGCTCCTCGGGGAATCATTGATGTGTATTGGATTTGTACACCAATACGGTTTGCTGTTCGAGCCTTGAAGTTCTCAATGAGTTGCTTTTCTTGGTCTGCTCCGGGCCTTATCGGTGACTGCTGTATGAGAATCGTACAATGATCGGGTGCATCTTGAATGATCTGTGCTTCGGATATATTTTCAAGACCTTTGAATATATGGTCAATCCGACCAATCTTTCGTCCATCAGGGGTCTCTATGTAGTCATCGAGGCGGCCGGCGATTCTGCCAAGCTGATTGATAATCGAGTGGTCCGAGTCTGTGGAGTTATAAGGTTCGGCCTGGTCTCCAATTTCATAACGCAACAATGGCATGGAAGTGTTTGTGAGCGACGTTGCAATCAGTTGCCCTAGTGGTTCAGAATGATCTTCGCCTCTTAGTAGCTCTGTCACGCCAATAATTGGATTCACGCGGTAACCGCTGGTTTCCTGTCCTGCAAACAAAACATATTCCGCTGTGCCGTAGTAGTCCCATATCGGGCACCGAAAAACTTGCTCAATGATATCCCGTTGCCAGTCGAGCAATGTCTCCGAATTCGTGATGATAGCTGTTGGCTTGAACTCAGGTGTGACTTGGCCGGTGCGATAGTGGTTTGCCAAATCGCAGATTGCGGAAGGATAGCCAATCAACTCTTTGGGCTGGAAACGGTCCAGTTCACGCCGGTACCAGGGAAACGTCTCTGCATTAAGGTGGTAGGAAGAAAATAGCTTCTGGTTCTCCGCCCTGTTCATGCGTGCGAAAGGCGGCTTCATGTCGGTGGACGGCTGTACCATGCGGCCGGCAAAGGTCGCGCGGCGGGCACCAAAGGGAACGCCGTGGTGCTCCTCATGTTCGACGACCAGGGCCATTGCCAGCCTGTAGGTGAGTGCGTTCACCTCAAGTACCAGCGGTGTGCCGGTGCTTCCGCTGGTGTGCTGGGTCATAAAGCCGGGAAAGCCTGGGGCCTTGAAGGACTCCGGGTCAGTGCGCAGTTCCTGTTTGGTCAGGATGGGAAGTTTGTGCAAATCCGAGGTTGACGTGATGTCCTTCTCGTGGAGCCCGTGCTCGGCAAAGAGCCTTTGATAGTAGGGCACGTGCTGGCGACAATGCCGAACCATCTCGAACAGTTTTTCGTCCTGATACGCCTGTATTTCTTCATCGCTCCACTGGCGTGATGCCCGTACCTGGTCGAGGATCTTTCGGAAATCCCCCCCATAACGCTTACGGTACAGGCGGTACCCGTAGGCACTCACCAGGACGTTCTGTAGCCAGGCTGGAGAAAGGTTGTAGAGCTGTTCAGCAGAGCTTCCCATAACTTATCTTGCCTCGACCGGATCAGACGTTGGCTCTGTTGCTGAGGCGGTCTCAAGTCGGTTACGGATGAGTCTGGCGGGGTTGCCGGCAACCACTTCGCCCTCCCGTACAGGTTTGGAGACCACCGTGCCCGCAGCGACAATTGCCTGGTTGCCAATGGGGGCCAGTACAACCGCCCCATTGCCTAACCAACAATCATCGCCAATGTGGATTTTTTCAAAGTTCCCCCCCTGCTCCTGGATAGGGCGATCAATATCATCAAACGCGTGCTGCCGACTGCCACTCAGGATATGCACCCCGCTACCAACCAGCGTATTTTCTCCAATGGTGCACTTGCCAATATTGCACTGGGGGCCGATGTAGACGCCCCGTTTGATCGTCGTATCCCGGTGCGATAGCAGGGTCAGGAAACCCACGGAAATGTCATCGGATGTGTCCGGGCAGGCCAGGCGATAGAAGGCCGCCCGCAGGTAGGTGCCGATCTTGCCGGGTATCAGGCTGAGTGCCTGGGAGAAGCCCTGGAAGGTTGAGTCCTCCTGGGTAATGGCGGCCAGTCCGAGAAACAGCAGGTACGGGGGGGCTGCCAGTATCAGGAATACCATTTTGATGGTTCTCTTGATCACCTGTCTGGTTGTCATGGCCGGTCCAGCCTTGCGTTGAGCCAGGCGCGCTCCCGGGCCGGGCGAAAGGTTGCCAATGCCCGTGCCAGCCGTTTTATGACCCTTGCCGTCAATGTGCTCCATGTCAGTTTCGGTGTTTCAGGCAGGTCCGATAGGGGGTATGCCTCAAGCGCCTGAAAGACCGACTGGTGAGGGCCATGATTCTGCAGCAGGATAATCTGGACCCGGGCATAGTGGCGCTCGTCGCTGGCGGCAAGCCTGCGACAGATTGCCTTTAGCCAGAGATCGGACTGGTGCAAATAGTCGTCAGCTTTTTCGGGGTCGATGCCGGCGGCCATACGAAGCAGCATCACCTTGCGGAGATCCTGGGCTGTCCAGGTGTCGTTGGGGAACTCCAGTTGCTCCGGGTCCTCCAGGAAAAGGCGCTCGTGTCTGAGCATCCAGCGGGTGTACTGAATGAGGGCGTTCCGGGCATAGCGGTAGTTCTCATCGACCTGATGGTAGGCTGACTTCAACCATAGGTAACGGTTGATGCTGGTCAGCAGCACCAGGTAGGACCAGCCGGTTTCCACGTCCAGCAGTTGGCGCTGCCCGATATCATCGGCCGGATGGATCGTCTGGCGGATGACATCCTCGGCCAGCCTCAGCCAGTCCTCGTCCGGTTGCAGTTGCCAGGCATCCAGCAGGGTGTTCAGGTAGTTGCCGGTCCCCCGGGTGAACGGATAGGTATGGCGGGATGGGCGCTCCCCCCGGATCAGGGCACGGGCCTTGGGCAGGTCCTGTTTTTTCAAGGCCAGCAGTTGTTCCAGCAGGCCGCCCTGTCCCTCATGCATGGCTTTCATCCAGTCGGCAAGCTGGAGTACCGCCTGACGGGACGATTCCGCACCGGTCAGGTAGTAGTGGTATAGCAGCCCGGTGGTGTAGCAATGCTCGGAGGCCGGCCCGCCTCCCGTCTGCCCGGGTGTCGAACTGGTGCTGTTGTGCCGGCTGAACGTCCGGTGGGTGGCGGTATGGGCCGGCAGGTAATGGTCGGTGTGCCAGAACAGGCCGTTGTTGTATTCGCTCCGGTCCTCGGTGGTGTGGTAGATGTCGATATCCACCACATGCCGGGCCAGGTCATCCATCAGCTCGAACCAACGCCTGTCGCCAGTCAGGGCGTACTGTCGGGCGAAACCATAGATGGCGTCGTACTGGTTGTTGTAGTGGGAGATCAGGGGGGCTTCTCCCGATGCCTGGTAGAGGGTTTCATGGTCGGCGAAGATATCGCCGAAATTGCGCCACCCGTATTCGTCGATTGTTTCCCGCTTGGCGAAGAAGTTGCTCTGTCCTTCCAGGCCCTCCTGGATCAGTGCCTCCAGGGGGCCGGGTTCCGCGTCCGCCTGGAACCAGGGAAAGGCCTGCGCTTGCTGGTACTGGTCCGGGGAGAGGGTTGGGCGTAGCGGGTGGGATACCCAGGCGAGCGCTTCCGGATCCGCTGAACCGGTTAGCCATAGGGTTTGTGTCTTGCGTTCACCGCCTTGCAGTTCGTAGGGCTCGGCGGTATCACCGGGGAAAAGCCCCACAGTCAGGCTGTTGTTGCCTGCGCTGATGGACGACGGGAAGTTTTGCCAGAAAGCACAGAGTGTTGCCTGCAGCCCATGATTGCCTATGCGGATACCTGCGCTCGGCTGTGCCCGGTTGCCGGAGGTGAGTTCCTGTCCCTCGGAGGTGAGCCGGTATCCCCGAAAACGGGGGATCGGTTGCCCGTCGGCATTCATATGATTGGGGCTCTGCCAGGCGTCACCACCACTGGAATCCTGGTATAGGTGGAGTTGTTGCCCCCCATCGGCGGTGATCGGCTGGCAATCCGTTTCAGTCCGGAGCCAGCCGGTTCCTGCTTGTGGCAATGTGATCCCCAGTTCCAGTGACCTGAAATGCAGCGAGCCGGGATCACCCAGATCCCAGAGTCCGCCTGAGTGACGGGCCCGGTTGGGGTTGTGCAGGCACACGTCCACTTTGACGTGGCCACTGCCACGGTATACCTCAAGCTGACATCGCAGTCTCCCCAGGGGGGCCTGATCCGGCGTCAGCCACTGACCATGGCACTCAAGGGTAACGCTGACATTGCCCCGGCTGACGACCTGCCACGGTTCGTCCATCGCCAGGGTACAAGGCTGGCCTTGGGCATCTTCGTATCGCAACAGATGTCGGACGACCGATGTGCTATCGGCCATCCCGTCGTTGTGGTGGTTGGTCCGTGTCCATTCAGCCCGGTCCGGCATGAAATGCAGGCTCATGGTGTCCGTGGATACGGTCAGGGTGCCGTCCGGCAACTGAGACACTTCAGGTGATGGTTCAGGGATCGATGATGACGCTGGCGTTGCCTCAAGCCTGAGCTCCAGGCTGTCATTGGCGGGAAGGCTTGCCAGGAACTGGACGGACAGCCAGCGCACGCTGCCGTCATGCCAGTGTGCAAGGGGGGTGGGTTGGCAGGGTATGGCGTGCCCCGTCGCCGGATCAACAAGGCGAACCTGGGGAACCTGCCCGGGGGGGAGGGCACCCTGATTGAGGGGAACGCCAACCGTGACCGGCTCATCCTGTCGGATGATGCCAGCGTCTTCCCTGAGATAAATGGCGATGGGGTCCATGATCATGCCTACTGCCAACTCCTGTACGCGATAGCATACGACCTTTTCCGGGTAACATAAAGTAACACTTGGAGGCCGGTCGCGGTATTTTTCAGCCCCCGAATACCCCTGGCTATCTGGTTTACTGCCGGGCGCCGGCTTCAGTGCGATGGCTGTTCCGGGATGATTTCCGGAATTTGGTCGGCCGGACGCCATTCAGCAGGAACGACAGCCACTGTGAGCGGGCTATGCCCTGGTGAGCCAGCATGGTCAGTGTGAATGTCAGTACCACGATAACCGGGTAGGCCAGGTACATGTTGACCGAGGCGTCGACGAACAGGATGCCGAGGCTCACAACCAGGATATGGTGGAGCAGGTAGATCGAATAGGCTGAATCCGAGATCAGGCCGAGTGCCCGGTTCCTGAAATCCAGGAACCGCCGGAACAGGAAGAAGCACATCGACGACAGGAACAGGATCACGAGAGAGTGATTGTAGGCGCCGGATACATCATGCAGAAAGCTATCCGTCGCTGTCCGGTCCTGGACCACATAAGAGCCGATATAGGCAAGGGCGAAGGTCAGGAGTTCCACTTTGCCGGGCTGTGAGAAGCGGTCCAGCAGTCGGGCGCTGTACCCGAAGAGCAGCCCAAGGGCGAAGAACTGAAAATAATAGAGCAGGAGAAAGGGGCTGGTTACGCCATAGAAACTGGAATAGATGTCCATCATCCTGTTCATCCCGTAGATTCCCGAGATCATCAGGGGAAACGCCAGGATGGCGAGCGGGTACACGTATCGACCGGCAAGCCAGTCGCTGGTCCGTTGTAACAGCGGATGTGCGGGCTTCAGCAGGAAAAGGCCCCAGACCACCAGGTTGTAGACCGTCAGGTTGACCAGGAACCAGAGATGGGACACCCAACCGCCCGCGGTGAAAAACCGGGCGAAGTCCAGGGGCTGGTCATAGTGGGCCTTGACCAGGAATTCCTGGATCACGTTCAGGGTCAGGGCAGTGAACACAAGGGGAATGACCAGTCGGAACACGCGGTCGACGATATCGATGCGCTGGCGCTTCCGGTAGATGTAGACGAAAAAGAAGCCAGATACCATGAAGAATGCCGGCATCCGAAACAGGTTGATGAAGTCGGAGATTATGGCAAAGAGAATGCTCGTCTCGTTGCCGGACACCAGCCAGAAATGGCTGGGGCTGTAGATATTGGCGGTATGCAGCAGGATGCCCAGGATCATGAGGATGGCCCTCATGGAATCCAGGTAGTAAATGCGACCATTATTCAGCATGACCTGGGCACCCCTTCAAGGAACAGGTCGTAGCCTTTCCGGTTCAGGTGAACGCCGTCCGGGAGATAATACCGTGGGCTTACCTGCCGTGACAGCGTCGACCCAACCACCGTTACCCGGGGTATCGAGTCCAGTGTGTCGAGGGCCTGGTTCAGGGCGGTCATTCCCTCGTGATAGTCGGACCGGGCCGGCGCCAGTTTGGCCTTGAGGATGTAGATCTCCGCTTGGGGAAAGCGTTGTGACAGGCGATCCGCCAGGGTGTCAAACCTGTCCATGATCTGGGGGACAGAGTTCCCATACACCAGGTCATTCTCGCCGGCATAGACCACCACCAGCGACAACGAATCCGGCAGGGGGCTGTAGTCCAGGTATCTGGACAGGTGGCCCAGCGTGCCGCTGCCGAAACCCCGGCGGGCCAGGGTCTGGCATTCCGTGAAATAGTCCCTGGGGAGCGACAGGATGGAGCTGCTGCCCATAGCAACGGCGTCGATTCTGTTATGCCCGGTCAGGTCATGAACCCAGTACCGGAAGAAATCCGACCAGGCATAGGCGCCCCCCAGGACCAGGATGAGTGTCAGAGTGAAAAGCAGCAGGATTTTCAGGATGAGCTTTCTGGAGGCAGCGAGCATCAGTTGGCCTTCTGAGCGTCTATGGTGACGATTCCACTGTCAATCTGCTGTGTCAGTCGGCTAATGGCGTCTGTGCAATCACGGGGCTCGCAGGGCGCCTGTAGAGTCAGGAAGGCAAAGCGTCCCTGGCCCTGTAGCGTGGCCGGTATCTGCAGGAGTTTTGCGACCCAGTAGCTGTTCGCGCGATAGCGGCCCACAAGGTAGTGCTGGTAAACGGCGACCTGCTGTCGGGACGACAGGTTCTGATAGATCCGGATCGGCGGCTGCTGGTGCTCATCTGCCAGAAACCAGTTACCGGTATCGAGCGGCCTGGGCAGATAGGGCACCAGTTTTTCATCCGATGCTGAACGGACACTTTGGGCCAGTGAAATCCAATGGCCATCCGTGGTACGCCACACTTCATGGTCCATGTGGGTTGGCAAGTGAACCGCCAGTGGCAGTTGGCCTGGGTCCTTTGTCGTCAGATCGCCATGGGAGGGGGCCCAGGGAGGCGACTGGGTTGCTGCGGAGTGTGCGATGCTGATGCCGAGAGGGCCGATCAGCAGGCCGGCGACAATGAAGATAAAGGGTTTTCCGGACGTGGGCATGGCGGCATCCACGGGTTCCGGTATCCGCCGGTGCACCGGGGCCAGCAGCATGACGGGAATGACGAACGCGGCAAATACCAGCCAGCCAAAGGTTTCATGCTCCCGGACCAGGTCACTTTCCATATTCGAGTAATAGGCAATCAGGACGAGGGCGGTAATGCGAACCCAGTTTACTATCAGGGCCAGCAGCACGCTGGCTGCGATTGCGGCCAACCAGCCCTTCCAGCGAAAGTCATTGAGGATGGCGGTCATCATTCCAAGCAGGATGGAGATCGCCAGGTAGCGAATGCCGGAGCAACCGTCCGCGATGACCAGTCGACCGTAGGGCAGGGTGATGTTCGCACCTTCGATCAGGGCCGTGATACCCAGGAGGCCAACCAGGTCGCCCACCACAACGGACGCCAACTCGACGAGGAATGGCACCATGTCCGCCCAGATGGGTAGCGACAGGGAAAGCAACAGGACATGGGGCAGGAATGAGACCGCGGCCCTTAACCCATACAGGGTCCAGCACACCAGTAACAGGCCGGCAGGGAGCATCAGGTAGGCCAGGGTGTCGATCCGTACCAGTTCCAGCAGCGCCCAGCCGGTCACCGCCAGTAACAACAGACAGCCCCCCACCACCGGAATACCCCGGGCCTCGGGTGTCCGGGGGCGGGGCGGATGAACGATAAGCAGTCCCAGGAAAATAATAAAGGTCGGCAGGCCATGAGTTAGCACTTGTTCCCACTTCAGCCATTCCTGGATGAGCCGGAACCACGTGGGCCAGAACAGCAGAATGCAGACGGCGGTTGCTATCAGGTATGGGCGGGCGAGCGGGAATTGCTGGAATGTTTTCCTTAACATCGGCGCCAGACTTCTCGTTGGGATTAAGACATGTTCGATGATGAGTGTATCGAAAAACAGGAAGGGGTGCGCGGGTTATTCCACAAGCAGAATCAGGGCGCTCCAGAAAGGAAGACCGGACCCAGGGGCCCGGTCATTTCGCCTGTAGCCGATGGATAATCAGGCTGCGCGGCGGCGTGCTGCTCCCAGACCGACCAGGCCAAGGCCCAGAAGAGCCAGGGTGCCGGGCTCGGGGACGTCTTCGGTGATCACGGTCAGGACGGAGTCTTTCACGTAGAAGTCACCAGCCAGTGAAGTTACCTTGACGTTAAGGAGGCCGTCGGCGTTGAGGGCTGCGAGAGCTTCCACTTCCAGGTCATTGCTGAAGTCGTCACCGAAGGTGAAGGTTCCGGTGTCAAAGTCGAAGTCTTCAATGGTGAAGACAATCCACTCAGGCAGGAGTTCGTCCCAGCCTTCCCGATCGTCCTTGATGCCGATCTCCAGGGTGCCGCTGACTGCGGTGCCGAGAACGAAGCCATCGTCGTTGATGTTGTGGCTATAGCTGTAAGATTGCCAGGTGCTCAGCTTGACGCTCTGTTCAACGGTATCAACGATCACTCCGGCGGAGGCCGTTGATGCCCAGAGCAGTGCCGTGGCAAGAGTCAGTCCAAGTTTGTTGATCATTACTGCACTTCCTTTTTTTCAGTTGGGTTGGGTCCAGCAGTATCTGGATAAGCAGGGATCGGGCCACTTTTTTAAGTTAATTATTATCAATGAGTTGTGAGGAGGGCGAGAACGGCGGGGTCAGTTTGTGTAAAGTTTGTTGACATGAAAAAAGCCGAAAGCGGTTAAGCTCCCGGCTTTGCTTGCTGCCCGGAAGGTCCGGGCATGATCGCTGTTACGCCTGGCGACGGCGTGCGGCGCCCAGGCCAAGCAGGCCCAGGCCGAGCAGGGCAATGGTGCCGGGCTCGGGTACGGATGACGAGGCAGACCAGCTGAAGGTTCCGCTAGAGGTATTACCGGTGTAAACCCAGGTCAGCTCCGAGGAATCGGTGCCGTCCGTGATGTACCCGACCCCATCAAGCTTCAGGCTGTTGCCCTGGTAATCAACGCCCGTGATGGTTTCCAGGAAGAAGGACAGCGTTTCACCGGAGCTGGAGCCGGTACCACTCCACACCAGTTGCGGTGAGCTGAGCGGGTCATAGAGGAAGTCGGTGAATTCAACTTTGTCACCGGCGGTAAAGTAGTTGGCAAAATCGTCTGAAACATCTGTCACCAGAGCGTTTTTCTCCGGTGCTGTTGCGTCAAATCCCGTGCCGAACCAGACTTCGTCGTCGTCAAACCCCGCACCGGTGCCGTAGGTGGAAAAGCTGGCACCGCCCGTAGTGGGCACCGCAAAGCTCAGGGAGGACAGGGTCAGTAAAACCGAGCCTGCCAGAATCTTGATTGCATGATTCATGTAGTTCTCTCCGTATCTCAATCCGATGAATTCCTTTACGCATCATCCATCCCGGGTTGGAACGGGTGGTGCGACTATGTGTACCGCTTTCACTCGCCAAATGTAACGGCTGACGGGGCGATTGCCCTGTCATTACTTCATATGCCAAGCGAAAATCGGGCCAGTTCTGAACTATCAATAAAAACAAAGAGATATGGTTTCTGTGATTGGCGGGTGTAAATTGTTCCGACAGCTCAGTCTGCCGAGAGCCGGGCAACCACCGGTCGGGAGCGGTGGTTGCCGTTCAGAGGCGGGAAATATGTGTCAAAGGATCTGACGTTTGCTTTTTGATCAAGCCACGATGGGTCACAGTTCCTGGTTGATGCTCTCCAGGTGGTCCTTGATTTCCTGGTTTTCCGGTGCCAGAGCCAGGGCCTCTTCCATAACGGCTTTGGCTTGTTGGTGATTGCCGGAAAGGTGCAGCAGCCAGCCGTAGGTATCCAGTATGGCGGGGTTCTCCGGGGCCAGGTCCCGGGCGTTTCGCGCAAGGACCAGTGCCCGCTCCTGATCGCGTTCCCGCAACAGCCAGGCCAGGTTGTTCATGGCAATGGGGTTGTCGGGGCGCAGTCCCAGGGCGATCTCATAGCTGGCGATAGCTGCCTGATCGTCGCCGCTGGTCATCAGATGTTCGGCCCGGGTCAGTTGCGCGGCGGTGCTGTCCGGGCTGGCCTCCACCCAGGCCTCCGTCAGTTCTTCCAGACTATCCGGCGCATGCTGTTTGGCCAGTCCCACCACGGGGGGGAGCAGTTCCGCGTTGGCCGTGTCCTGCCAGCGTTGTTGCAGGTAATCAAAGGCGGCTTTCTCGCCATCCGTCGCTGTGATCAGCCTTGCCCGGGCCATATCGATGGCACTCTGTTCGCCGAAGGTGCCTTCCAGTTCATCCAGGCTGGTTCGGGCTTCCTGGAAATTGCCTTCGGCGGCGGATACACGCACCGGGATCAGGGCGAACGCCAGGTTATCCGGACGCAAGGAGGCGGCTTGCGCTGCCTTGGCCCGGGCGGTGGGCCAGTCTTCCTGCCCGGCGGCCCGTTCAGCTTCGGCGACCAGCAATTGTCCCCTGATCGTCTGCGACTGGTCGGTCTGTTCCGCCTCCGGGATCCGGTCCAGGGTCTGTCGTGCCTCGTCGAGGCGGCCCTGTTGAATACGGATCTGGGCAGCCAGGGTGTAGGCACTGGGAGACATGGTGTCGTTGTCTTCTCCGATCCGGGTCAGCCAGTCTGCTACCGCGTCAGGGTCGTGGTCCCGGGCGTAGATCTGCCCGGCTGCCTGCAACAGGCGTGTATTCGCCGGTTGTACCCGGGCGGCGTCCAGGAAGGTATCAACCGCTTTTTCGTTCATGTCCTTGTCCTGGTACACCGTGCCCAGCGCCACCAGGGCCAGCAGGTCGTCCGGTCGTTCGCTGACCTGTTCCTCCAGGCGAGCCTGCCCAGAGTCGGTGTCTCCCAGGTGGTGTTCGGTCATCGCGGCAAGCGTTACTGCCCGGGGCTCATCGGCAAAGCCATTCAGCAGCGACTCAGTGACTTCCCGGGCTTCCTTTTCCCGGTCGGTGCGCAGTAGCAGGGCGAGGTAGTACTGTGTAACCGACCAGTCCGTGGGGGTTTCGGTGAACGCCACCCGCATCTGGGCAAGGGCCTGCTCAGCCTGGCCTTGCTTCATGTAATGGCGGGCCAGGGCCAGTCTCAGGCGTGAGCGCGACCGATCCAGCTCCAGTGCCTTGCTCAGGCTTGCCACGCCCTCATCCGCCCGGTCAGGAAGGGCAAGGGCCAGCAGGCCGTGGAGGGCCAGCAGCTCCGCATCGTTGGGGCGTGCCTCTATGGCCCGGGACAGGGTCCTGATGGCATCCTCGCGTTTACCGGTGTCGATCTGGGCGATGGTGGCCGCACGCAGCAGTGGTGTCGGTGTGGTCTCTGCGTCGATGTTCTCCACCAGTAGCGACTGGGCGTCGTCGGCACGGCCTTCGTGCAGGCTGAGCGCACCCAGCATCATGGCCACCCGTTCATTGTCCGGGTTCTGCTGGAGCAGTTCTTCCAGGGTGGTGCGGGCGGTATCGAGATCACCGCTGTTGATGGCTTCGATGGCGGATTCCGCCCGTTCCCGGGTTTCCGAGTTGGTGTTCTCGGCCAGGATCTTGTTGTAGACCTGGGCTTCGGTGATGCGTCCCTGTTCGGTCAGGCTCCGGGACAGCAGGGTCAGGATCTGCTGCCGTACCGGCAGGAAAATATCGGAGGTGGGAACGCTGGAGGTGGCCCTGGTGAGGGTTTCTGTCGTCTCGTCTACCTTGCCCTGGCGATAGTGGGCCAGGCCGGTCAGGTAGAGGATGTCGGCGTTTTCGCCATGCTCTGAGGTCCACTGGGTCAGTTCATTGAGCGCCGCATTATTCTCACCAGCAGCCAGCAGCGCCTTGCCCAGGGCGGCGGTCACCTCCGGGTTGTCGGGAGCGGACTGTTGCAGGGAGCGCAGGTCGCTGATGGCTTCGCCGGTGTTGCCCGCCAAGCGCTTGCTTTCCGCAAGCAGGAGCTGGAATTGGCGTTCTTCGGTATCGGATTGCGGGGTGAACCCCTCCAGTGCCTCACGGGCGGAAAGGTGCTTGTTCTGGAGGATGTAACCCCGTGCAAGGGGAAGTGCCACCTGCTGGCGCTGGTCCTCCAGCCATGGCGACAGCAGTTCAGTGGCCTGCTCGCCTGCTCCGATATCGTTGTAGATGCCGGCAAGCAGGATTACGTGCTCCACGTTGCCTGGTTCTTTCTGAACGGCGTTGCGTACTTCAAGCATGGCCGACCGGTACTGGCCCTGGTCGGCGTAGGTTTCGGCCCGGGTGATATGGCCCGCAGCCTCTGAACTGGCGTCGTCCGAACTGCTGCAACCCGCAGCAAGCAGGATCAGGGACGAGGCGGCGGATATGGCAAGGAGCCTGAGTGCGGTGTTCATCGTATCGGTCCTTCGAACAAGCAGTTTGGTTTTTAGCCGTATCCTAGCGCCATTGAAACGTGATGGATAGCGGGTTTTTGGGGATTGGGTGGTATTTGGTACGTGTCGCGTTTCAATGGGAGATCGTCTTGCCCTCTCCATCTGGCGGGAGAGGGCGGAGTGAGGGTGTGCTCGGAAACGGGGCGTTGTTACTTCGACAGATTGCTCAGCTTCGGGTTCGGCTGCTTCGCCCGGCGCAGGATGATCGCAATCTTGCCGATGGTCTGGACCAGTTCGGCGCCGGACTGCTGGCAGAGTGCATCAATGACTTCGCCGCGGGCATCACGATCATTGCTGGCTACTTTCACCTTGATCAGTTCATGGTCGTCCAGGGCCCTCTCAAGTTCCTGCACCAGGCCATCGGACAGCCCCTTGTCGCCTATAATGATGATCGGTTTCAGGTTGTGGGCAATGGCCCGGTATTCGCGACGCTGGGCGGCGGAAAGGCTCATGATGAAATCTCTTGATCGGTGCTATTAAAAGATAGTAGGGCGTATGCGGCGAAGGTCGGGAGAAATTACGATCGCCAGGCCGTATAATCGCGGCATGATAACAGAGAAGCCTGTCGGTTGGATGGGCGATTGCACGTACAGTTTTATCCGGGAGGCACGTTGGCACGCTCGAAATCCAGTGATCGCTGGCTGAAGGAACATTTTGACGATGTATGGGTCAGGAAGTCACAGCAGGACGGTTACCGCTCCCGGGCCAGCTACAAGCTGATCGAGCTGGATCGCAAGGATCGGCTGTTCAGGCCTGGCCAGACCGTGGTCGATCTGGGTGCCGCTCCTGGCGGGTGGACCCAGGTGGCGGTAGAAAAGGTGGGGGGCAAGGGCGTTGTTGTTGCCAGTGACATCCTGCCCATGGATCCGGTAGCGGGTGTGGCGTTCGTGCAGGGGGATTTCACCGAACAGTCGGTGTTTGATGAACTCATGGCGGTACTGGAGGGGCGCCCGGTAGACATTGTGATTTCCGATATGGCCCCCAATATGAGTGGTAACCCCGCCACGGATATTCCCCGGGCCATGGCCCTGGTGGAACTGGCGCTGGATATGTCGCAGCAGGTGCTGCGTCCGGGAGGCGCCCTGGTCACCAAGGTGTTCCAGGGGGAAGGGTTTGATGCATTGCTGGCGGACATGAAGCGGTCGTTCTCGTCCGTCGTCAGTCGCAAGCCGGATTCTTCACGTGCCCGTTCGAGGGAAATCTACCAGGTGTGCAAGGGTTTTCGCGGATGAGCGGTTTCTGGTGGTCGGGCGTACAATTAGTGTAAGGTTACGGGTAACAGGCCGCCGAGGGTGCGCACTCCGGTTACCCTGCAATTCACAGGTGATGATCCTTGAACGATATGGCTAAAAATCTGGTTTTGTGGCTGATTATTGCAGCCGTACTGCTGATGGTGTTCCAGAATTTCTCTCCGACCACCACAGGTCAGCAGGTCAACTATACCGAATTCGTCCAGATGGTGGAGAATGGCCAGGTGCGCCAGGTCACCATTGATGGGCTGAACATTCAGGGGCAGCAGAGCGATGGCTCCCGGTTCGAGACGGTGCGTCCGCCGATTCCCGACAACCGTCTGATGGATGACCTGTTTCAGAACAACGTGGAAATCATCGGTAAGGAGCCGGAGCGCCAGAGCCTGTGGACGCAGTTGCTGGTGGCGGCCTTCCCGATCCTCATTATCATCGCCCTGTTCGTGTTCTTCATGCGACAGATGCAGGGTGGCGGTGGCGGCAAGGGCCCCATGTCCTTTGGCAAGTCCAAGGCCCGCCTGATGAGCGAGGACCAGGTCAAGACCACCTTTGGTGACGTTGCCGGTTGCGATGAGGCCAAGGAAGACGTCAAGGAGCTGGTGGATTTCCTGCGGGATCCCAGCAAGTTCCAGCGTCTTGGTGGCCGTATCCCCAAGGGCGTGCTGATGGTGGGCCCGCCGGGTACCGGTAAAACCCTGCTCGCCAAGGCGATCGCCGGTGAAGCCAAGGTGCCGTTTTTCACCATTTCCGGCTCCGATTTCGTGGAAATGTTCGTGGGTGTTGGTGCCTCCCGGGTACGGGACATGTTCGAACAGGCCAAGAAGCAGAGCCCCTGCATCATCTTCATCGACGAAATCGACGCCGTTGGTCGTCATCGTGGTGCCGGCATGGGCGGCGGCCACGATGAGCGTGAGCAGACCCTGAACCAGTTGCTGGTGGAAATGGATGGCTTCGAGGGTAACGAAGGCGTTATCGTCATCGCCGCCACCAACCGTCCGGACGTGCTGGATCCGGCGCTGCTGCGCCCGGGTCGCTTCGACCGCCAGGTGGTGGTCAGCCTGCCCGATATCATCGGCCGTGAGCAGATTCTCAAGGTGCACCTTAAGAAGGTGCCCCTGGCCGATGGCATCGATCCGGGCGTCATTGCCCGTGGCACCCCCGGCTTCTCCGGTGCCGACCTGGCCAACCTGGTGAACGAGGCCGCCCTGTTCGCCGCCCGTCGCAACCAGCGCCTGGTCACCATGGAAGAGCTGGAGCTGGCCAAGGACAAGATCATGATGGGCGCCGAGCGCAAGTCCATGGTCATGAACGAGAAGGAAAAGCTCAATACGGCGTACCATGAGTCGGGCCACGCTATTGTTGGCCGGCTGATGCCTGAGCATGACCCGGTCTACAAGGTGAGTATCATTCCCCGTGGCCGGGCCCTGGGCGTGACCATGTTCCTGCCGGAAGAGGACAAGTACAGTCACTCCAAACGCTTCCTGATCAGTTCCATCTGCAGCCTGTTTGGCGGTCGTATTGCCGAGGAGCTGACCCTGGGCTTCGAGGGTGTGACTACCGGCGCCTCCAACGACATCGAGCGTGCCACGCAATTGGCTCGCAACATGGTCACGAAGTGGGGGCTGTCGGAGAAGCTGGGTCCGCTGCAGTATGACACCGAAAGCGAGGAGCCCTTCCTGGGCCGCAGCGCGGGTCAGAGTCATACGGTATATTCGCCGGAGACCGCCCAGCGTATCGATGAGGAAGTTCGCAATATTATCGACACCTGTTACGAGAAGGCCCGGCAGATCCTGGTCGAGAACCGTGACAAGCTGGATCTGATGGCGGAAGCGTTGATGAAGTATGAAACCATCGACCGCTTCCAGATTGACGACATCATGGAAGGCCGTGCGCCTCGTCCGCCCAAGGGCTGGGGTGGTGACGGCAGCTCCGGTGGTGGCGTCACCATCGATCAGCCGGAAACCGGTACCCTGTCCGATCATGATGGTCGTGACAGTGATGCCGCTGGCCAGCCGGCCGGTGAGCACTGATTGCCGCAGTTTGAGGCTGTAGCCTGAAGCGCCGCCCGCAAGGGCGGCGTTTTTGTTTGCCTCTGGTGCATGATTGTCCCTATCTTCCCTTTCCGAACATTCTTTGTCAGGCAGGTTTGCAATGCGAATGACGTTTGCGGGACGTGAGCTGGACATGGGGCGTGCCCATGTCATGGGTATTGTGAATGTCACCCCGGACTCCTTCTCCGATGGTGGGCGGTACAACACCTTGGACCTGGCCGTGCAGCGGGCCAGGCAGATGGTGGCAGACGGTGCCGCCTTCGTGGATGTTGGCGGGGAGTCCACCCGCCCCGGCGCCGATCCGGTGTCGGAGCAGGAGGAGCTGGATCGGGTGGGCCCGGTGGTGGAGGCCATCGCCCGGGAAGTCGATGCCATTATATCGGTGGATACCAGTACCCCGTCTGTCATGCGTGAGGCCGCCCGCCTGGGGGCGGGGCTGATTAACGACGTCCGGGCGCTGGAGCGGGAAGGGGCTGTCGGGGCGGTCATGGAAGCCGGGCTCCCCGTCTGCCTGATGCATATGAAGGGGGCGCCCGGAACCATGCAGGACGATCCGGCCTATCGCCACGTGGTCCGTGACGTTGCCGCTTATCTTATGGATCGGGTGCGTGCCTGCGAAGCCGCCGGAATTGGGGCGGGGGATATCCTGCTGGACCCGGGGTTCGGGTTCGGCAAGACTCTGGAGCACAACCTGCAACTGCTGGCGGCACTGGAGCAGCTCCGGGTGCTGGGTTACCCTTTACTGGTCGGCATGTCGCGAAAGACCATGCTTGGCGAGATCACCGGCAGGGAGGTCAGTGAGCGCTTGCCGGCGAGCCTGGCGGCCGCCACAATATCCGCCCAGAAGGGTGTATCGGTGATACGGGTACATGACGTGCGGGAAACGGTGGATGCGGTCAGGGTGGTCGAGGCGATGAACCGAGCGGTACCGGGGATCTGAACCGAAAGCCCGCAGACAACAAGAGATCTCAAAGGAGCAGCATTTCAATGACGGATAGCAAGTCGCCGGTGGGGCGCAGGTACTTTGGCACCGATGGGATTCGCGGGCGTGTGGGTGAAGCGCCGATCACCCCGGATTTCATGCTGCGACTTGGGTGGGCGGCCGGGCAGGCCTTCAAGCGGGATGGCCAGCCCAATAGTGTGATTATCGGCAAGGATACCCGCCTGTCAGGTTATATGTTCGAATCCGCGCTGGAGGCGGGCCTGTCCGCCGCCGGCGTCGATGTCAAGCTGCTGGGCCCTATGCCCACGCCAGCGATTGCCTACCTGACCCGGACCTTCCGGGCCTGCGCCGGTATCATGATCAGCGCTTCCCACAATCCCCACTACGACAACGGCATCAAGTTCTTCTCCGGTGACGGCACCAAACTGGATGACAGCCTGGAGGCCGAGATCGAGCGTTGGCTGGAGCAGCCGGTGTCCGTCTGCGAGTCCGCCGATCTGGGCAAGGCCACCCGGGTGGATGATGCGCCGGGCCGTTATGTGGAATTCTGCAAGAGCACGGTACCCAACGAGTTTGTACTCGATGGCATGCATATCGTGCTGGATTGCGCCCATGGTGCCACCTACCATGTGGCGCCCAAGGTGTTCCGGGAGTTGGGCGCGCGGGTGTCCGTGATTGGCGGCGATCCGGACGGCCTGAATATCAACCTCGGTGTCGGCTCCACGCACCTGGAGGCCCTGAAGGAGGCTGTTCTACACCGGCATGCGGATCTGGGGATTGCCTTCGACGGCGATGGTGACCGTGTACTGATGGTGGACCGCGACGGCACAGAGATTGATGGCGACGAGCTGATTTACATGATCGCTTCCCAGCGCAAGAAATCCGGTACCCTTCATGGGGGGGTTGTGGGCACCCTGATGACCAACCTGGGTGTTGAGCTGGCCCTGCAGGATCGGGGGATTCCCTTTGAGCGGGCCAAGGTCGGGGATCGCTATGTCATGGAGCGTCTTCTGCAACGGGGCTGGCTGCTTGGCGGTGAAGGCTCCGGACACCTGGTGATTCGCGACTGCACTACCACCGGTGACGGTATCGTTTCCGCGCTCCAGGTCTTGCTGGCCTGCTGGCGGGCGGATCAGTCCATCGGCGAGCTGCGCCAGGGCATGACCAAGCTGCCCCAGACCATGATCAATGTGCGGGTGGCCGAGCGTTTCGATCCGATGGGGCGTGCCGATATCGCCAGGGCTGTGCGCAAGGCGGAGGACCACTTGGGAGCGGCGGGCCGCATCCTGTTGCGGGCGTCCGGAACCGAGCCGCTGATCCGTGTGATGGCGGAAGGGGAGGATGCCGATGCCATTGCCCTCGTCGCCGAGGAACTGGCGGAGGTGGTGCAGGGCTCGAAGCCGGATTAATCCCCGTCACCAGGCACTTGTGCGGCCGTTTTCCCTGCTGTATAGTTCGCGCTCGTTTCTGGATGACCCCCGGTACCGCAACTTCGATAATGGAATGCCATGCGCAGACAGATCGTTGCAGCTAACTGGAAGATGAACGGCTCAAGTGAGCTGGTTCAGGAGCTGGTGCCGGCCATCAGGGAATCTGCGGTAGCGCTTGATAATGCCGTCGAGGTTGTTATTATGCCTCCCTCGCTGTACCTGGGCGGGGTGAAAGGTGAGCTTTCGGGCTCCGGTCTGTCCCTCGGTATCCAGAACATTGCCCGCTGGCAGGGCGGTGCCTACACCGGCGAAGTGTCTGCCAGTATGGCGGTGGATGTCGGTTGTGATTACGCCCTGGTAGGGCACTCCGAGCGTCGGCAGCTTTTCGGTGAGACCGATGAGGTCATTGCTGAAAAGGTGGCTCGAGCCCTGGAGGGCGGTCTGAAGGTGATGCTCTGTGTGGGCGAAACCCTGGAAGAGCGTGAAGCCGGTGACGCCGAAGCGGTGGTCTGTCGGCAGGCTGAGGTCGCCCTGGCAGGTGTTGCGGCAGAGTACGCCGAACGCATTGTGGTTGCCTACGAGCCGGTATGGGCCATCGGCACCGGAAAGACCGCGACCGCCGACGATGCCCAGGCCATGCATCGGACTTTGAGGGCAAGGCTCTCGGTGCTGGGTTTTGCCGCAGATGAGATGTCACTGCTTTACGGCGGCAGTGTAAAACCGGATAATGCGGGCGCGCTGTTTGCCCAGCCGGATATCGACGGCGGCCTGATTGGCGGTGCGTCATTGAAAGCAAACGATTTTATCGCGATTTGCCAGGCAGCAAAGGCATAAGACCAGGCAGGATCATATGAATACCGCAGTCAGTTGTTGGCTGTGCAAGGTGACAGAGAGCATTTATGGACTGGATGGAAACACTGGTTGTCGTCGTGCACGTGGTGATTGCCGTGGCACTGGTGGGTCTGATTCTGATCCAGCAGGGCAAGGGTGCTGATGCGGGCGCAGCCTTCGGTGGCGGTGCTTCCCAGACGGTTTTCGGTAGTCAGGGCAGCGGCAGCTTCCTGACCCGGATGACCAGTATTCTGGCGCTGGTATTCTTTGTGACGAGTTTTTCGCTGGCGATCTTCGCCAAGCAGCGTGCGGAAGTCGCCGGTCAGGCCGGTGTTCCCGTCGTCGAGCAGGTGCAGGAGTCTGCGCCCGCTGAGTCCGCTGCCGGTGAAGAAAGTGACGGTGAGGGCGCTGCCCCGAGCCTCAGCGAAGAAGAGAGCGGTGATGGCGATGCCATCCCCGAGCTCGAGTGAGTTATTGCCGAAGTGGTGGAACTGGTAGACACGCTATCTTGAGGGGGTAGTGGCGTAAGCCGTGCCGGTTCGAGTCCGGCCTTCGGCACCATACAAGAAACGGCTTGGAGTCGTGTGCCCCAAGCCGTTTTTTTTGGTCAGTCCTTGACCATGGTCGCGCGGATCCTTATACTCCGGCGATTATTGAAGCGGTCTGGCGCGTAGGGTTTTGTTCCCGTCAGGTCGTGGTGACAGGCCAGGTGTCTGTCGGCGGAACGCCGCTGTGGTTTCCGCGATTACTTGCAACAAAAAGCCCCACAGGCAGGTAGTTCCGGTGCAAGGCGCACGGACTGTCTGAGCAGGCGGGGCTTTTTGATTAAGGGGCCTGGCGCGTCGGGCCCTGGTGCATGAAAGGGCTGCCAGACAGCCCTTTTTTTGTTTTTGTGGTCTGAAAATCCGTGCCGCCTGGGGCAGGTGGCCTACAACAGGAGTCTCAACGGACTTGTCTGCGAAGCTGAACAAACTGGATGAAATCCTCCGGCCGGTGGTCGAGGGGCTTGGTTACGAACTCTGGGGGATTGAATTCCGCTCCCAGGGTCGCCACTCGTTACTGCGACTGTTTATTGATGATCCGCAGGATGGCATCAGCGTCGAGGATTGCGAGAAGGTCAGTCGGCAGGTCAGCGGTGTGCTGGATGTCGAGGATCCAATCGCAAACGAGTACACCCTGGAAGTGTCGTCACCGGGGATGGACCGGCCCCTGTTCTATCTGGACCAGTTCAATGACTGGGCGGGACACCAGGTCAATATCCGGCTGCGGATGGCCTTTGAGGGCCGGCGCAGGTTCCAGGGCGTCCTGAAGGGCACCGAAGGTGGTGACGTGGTGGTTGTGGTGGATGACCACGAGTACCTGCTGCCGTTCGAAAGTATTGATAAAGCCAACATTGTGCCGGTTTTCGAGTAAGGCCGGGTGACTGCAAGTCTGAGAATTTTAAGGGCAGGGCATTTCAATGAGTAAAGAAATCCTGATGGTGGTTGAGGCCGTTTCCAACGAGAAGGGCGTTGAGAAAGACGTCATTTTCGAGGCCATCGAGCTGGCACTGGCAACCGCAGCCAAGAAGCGCTTTGAGGAAGAAGAAGCGGATATCCGGGTTGCCATCGACCGTCGCACCGGTGAGTACGAGACCTTCCGCCGCTGGCTGGTGGTGGACAACGACGCCGTCCCCGCACTGGGTACCGAACTTACCTTGCAGGAGGCGGAAGAGATCGACCCTGGCCTCAAGCCCGGCGATATCTACGAAGAGAAGACCGAGTCCGAGAGCTTTGGTCGGATCGGTGCCCAGGCCGCCAAACAGATTATCTTCCAGAAGGTGCGCGAAGCCGAGCGCATGCGTATCGTTGACAGCTACCGCGACCGCGTGGGCGAGTTGATCTCCGGTACGGTCAAGAAGGTGACACGGGACAATGTCATCATCGACCTGGGGAATAACGCCGAAGCCCTGCTGCCCCGGGATCAGCTGATTCCCCGGGAAACCTTCCGCATGGGCGATCGGGTTCGCTCGCTGCTTCAGGACATCCGCACCGATCACCGCGGCCCGCAGCTTATGCTCAGCCGCACCGACCCGCAGATGCTGATCGAGCTGTTCCGTATCGAGGTACCGGAAATCGCCGAGGACCTGATTGAGATCCGCGGTGCCGCCCGCGATCCCGGCTCCCGCGCCAAGATTGCGGTCAAGACCAACGACCGTCGAATCGACCCGGTCGGGGCCTGTGTCGGTATGCGTGGTTCCCGTGTTCAGGCCGTGTCCAACGAACTGGCTGGTGAGCGTGTCGATATTGTGCTGTGGGACGACAACCCGGCACAGCTGGTGATCAACGCCATGGCGCCGGCGGAAGTGGCGTCCATCGTCATGGACGAAGACAGTCACACCATGGAAGTGGCCGTGGCCGAGGACAACCTGGCCCAGGCCATTGGCCGTAACGGCCAGAACGTCCGCCTTGCCAGTGACCTCACCGGCTGGACGTTGAACGTGATGACCGAAGAGGAGGCGGGCGAGCGCCAGGAGCAGGAGTACAATCGCCTGCTGAACCACTTTATGGAAAACCTGGACGTGGACGAGGAGTTTGCCGGCGTCCTGATTGAAGAGGGGTTCACTTCCCTGGAGGAAGTGGCCTATGTCCCCATGGAGGAGATGCTTGCCATCGAAGGCTTTGATGAGGAAACCGTCACCGAATTGCGCCGCCGGGCGAAGGATGTCCTGCTGAACAAGGCCCTGGCCAGTGAAGAAGCCCTGGAGGGCAACGAACCGGAAGAAGACCTCCTGGGCATGGACGGTATGGACCGTACCCTCGCGTTCAAGCTTGCGGGTATGGGGGTTCGTACCATGGAGGACCTCGCCGAGCAGTCTGTTGATGACCTGCTCGACATCGAAGGTATGGATGAAGAGCGTGCTGGTCAGTTGATCATGACGGCGCGTGCACCCTGGTTTGAAGACCAGGCTTAACCGGGAGGAGGACCAGTATGGCAGAAGTAACCGTTAAACAACTGGCCGATGATGTAGGCGCTCCCGTGGATCGTTTGCTGCGTCAGATCGTGGAAGCCGGCCTTGAGGCCCGTTCCGAGAATGATTCCGTGACCAGCGATGAGAAACAGCAGTTGCTGACGTATCTGCGCAAGAACCACGGTGAGGCCGCCGCCGAACCGAGCAAGATAACCCTCAAGCGGAAGACAACCACGACCCTGAAGACTGGTGGTGGCAACCGCGGCAAGACCGTCAACGTCGAAGTGCGCAAGCGTCGTACCTACGTGAAGCGCACGGAACTGCAGCCAGAGGCAGAGGCGGAGCAGCCGGAAGCCCCGGTGGAAGAGAAGGCGGAATCAGCGCCACAGCCGCAGCCGCAGCCGACCGCTGAGGCGGCACCGGAGCAGCCCTCTCAGGAGTCAGAGCCGGCCAAGCCGGAGCCGACCCCGGAAACCGGCCCCATTGCCGTTGGCGAGGAAAGTGCGAAAGAGGAAACCAACAAGGCGGTGAAACCAGCCAACACGGCAGCGGAAGACGATATGCCGATGCCGCCGCCGGACCCTGAAACCGCGAAGGACAAGGAACGCAAGGCCAAGAAGAAGAAAGAGAAGGCCCGTGAGCGCTCCGACGAGGTGGAAGAAGGCAAGCCGAAGAAGAAGTCCGCCGGTCATCGCGGACCTCGTAGTCGCCCGGTGGAAGAGCCCATCGTGATGTCCGAAGAAGAAGAGGACACCACCCTGCGCAAGCCGTTGCGGGCGAAAAAGAAACCCAAAGAGAAAAGGCATGGCTTCGAGAAGCCAACCAAACCAATGGTCAGAGAAGTCGAAATCCCCGAAACGATTACCGTTGGTGATCTCGCCCAGCGCATGGCCGTCAAGGCAGCCGATGTGATCAAGACCCTGATGGGTATGGGTGTGATGGCCACTATTAACCAGGCCCTGGACCAGGAAACCGCTGTGCTGGTCACCGAGGAACTGGGACACAAGCCCAAGACGGTCAGTGAGGATGCCTTTGAAGAAGAGGTGATCAGCGAGATCGCCGCCGAGAGCGGAGGCGAAAAATCCCGTCGCGCGCCGGTGGTCAGTGTTATGGGTCACGTTGACCATGGCAAGACCTCACTGCTGGACTATATCCGTCGCACCAAGGTTGCGTCAGGCGAGTCCGGTGGTATTACCCAGCATATCGGCGCCTACCACGTGGAAACCGATCACGGCATGGTGTCCTTCCTGGATACCCCGGGCCACGCGGCGTTTACCGCCATGCGTGCCCGTGGTGCTCAGTGTACCGATATCGTCATCCTGGTGGTGGCCGCCGACGACGGTGTCATGCCACAGACCAAGGAAGCTGTGGACCATGCGCGTTCAGCCGGCGTGCCCCTGGTCATTGCCATCAACAAGATGGACAAGGAAGAGGCCGACCCGGACCGCATCAAGAACGAACTGGCCGGCATGGACGTGATTCCCGAAGAGTGGGGCGGCGACGTACAGTTCGTGCCGGTATCCGCTCATACCGGCGATGGCATCGAGAACCTGCTTGAAGCGGTACTGCTGCAGGCGGAGATTCTTGAGCTGGAAGCAGTCAGGGATGCGCCGGCCAAGGGCGTGGTGGTGGAATCCTCCCTGGAACGTGGTCGTGGTTCTGTCGCTACTGTGCTGGTCCAGAACGGCACGCTTCGTCAGGGTGAGATGGTCGTTGCAGGCGCCTGGTACGGTAAGGTCCGTGCCATGACCGATGAAGCCGGCAAGCAGGTTAAGGAAGCGGGGCCGTCTATTCCCGTGGAGATCCTGGGTCTCAACGGTACCCCGGACGCCGGTGACGAGTTCTTCGCCGTGGCCGATGAGCGTAAGGCGAAGGAACTGGCCGAGTTCCGACAGACCCGTGAGCGTGAGCAGCGGCTGCAGCGTCAGCAGGCGGCCAAGCTGGAGAACCTGTTCGAGAATATGGGCAAGGACGAGGTCAAGACCCTCAACGTGGTACTCAAGACCGACGTTCGTGGTTCCCTGGAAGCCATCACCAAGGCGCTGCTGGACCTGGGGAATGACGAGGTCCAGGTGAAGATTGTGTCCTCCGGCGTGGGTGGTATCGCCGAGACCGATATCAGTCTGGCAGTGGCGTCCAACGCGGTGGTCTTCGGCTTTAACGTCCGTGCCGATACCTCGGCCAAGCGCCTGGTGGAGCAGGAAGGTGTCGATCTTCGCTACTACAGCATCATCTACAACCTGATCGACGATGTGAAGGCGGCCCTGACCGGCATGCTGGCGCCCGAATTCCGGGAAGATATCGTAGGTATCGCCGAGGTGCGGGACGTGTTCCGCTCACCGAAGTTCGGCCAGGTGGCCGGCTGTATGGTGGTGGAAGGTACCGTCTACCGGAATAAGCCGATCCGCGTGCTGCGTGACAATGTGGTGATCTTCGAGGGTGAGCTGGAATCCCTGCGCCGCTTCAAGGATGACGTGCCGGAAGTACGCAACGGCATGGAGTGTGGTATCGGCGTTAAGGGCTACGATGTGAAAGTAGGCGACCAGATCGAGGTGTTTGATCGGGTTCGTGTCGAACGCAAGCTGGAATCCACGGGATCATAAATGCCAAGAGAGTTCAGTCGTCTCGACCGCATTGGTGACCAGATCCAGAAGGAGCTGTCCCATCTGATCATGCGGGAGGTCAAGGACCCCCGCGTGGGTATGGTGACCATCAATGCGGTGCGTGTCAGCCGGGACCTCGGCTATGCCGATATCTACGTCTCCCTGCTGAGTACCGAGGAGCTGACGGAGGAGTCCGGCGAGGTGCAGGACTCCCTGAAAGTGCTGCGCAATGCCTCCGGATTCCTCCGGGGGCAGCTCGGTCGCGCCATGAAGCTGCGGGTGATTCCGCAGCTTCGTTTCCACTTCGACACCCTGCAGGGCCAGAGCCGTCACATCGACAGCCTGATCAACCAGGCCGTTGGCAAGAAGCCTGCGGTGGGTCGGGATGACGATGCCGGCGAGGAGACCTGACGCTTGGCTCGCAGACGAAAGGGCCGTGACGTCAACGGCATCCTGGTCATCGACAAGCCGGCGGGGGTGACGTCCAACGGTGTCCTCCAGCAGGTCAAGCGTCTCTATGGTGCCGCCAAGGCGGGACACACCGGGGCGCTGGATCCCCTGGCTACCGGTGTGCTGCCATTGTGTTTTGGCGAGGCCACCAAGTTCTCCCAGTTGATGCTCGACAGTGACAAGGCCTATGTCACCACCGCCCGCCTGGGTATCCGTACAGAAACCGCCGACAGCGAGGGAGCTGTGGTGGCGGAGCGTCCGGTACCGCCCGGATTGACCGAAAGTGATATCGAATCAGTGTTGACGGATTTCCGGGGTGATATCGAGCAGGTGCCATCCATGTACTCGGCCCTCAAGCACCAGGGGCGGCCCCTCTATGAATACGCCCGGGAAGGCATTGAGGTGGAGCGGCCCGCGCGCCCGGTGACCATCCATGAACTGACGCTTCTGGCGGTTCGCGACGGAGAGTTGGACTTGGCGGTGCATTGCACCAAGGGCACCTACGTCCGCAACCTGGTGGAAGACATCGGCGAAGCTCTTGGCTGCGGTGCCCATGTGTCCGCATTGCGCCGCACACTGGCGTCGGGATTCACGCTGGACGATGTTCACCAGGTCGCGGATCTTGAGCAGATGCGGGAGCAGGGCGAGTCCCTGGATGGCCTGCTGGTGGCCCCGGACAAGGCCCTGACCATGTTCCCGGAACTGGCTCTGGAGGGGCAAAATTTACGGTCGATATTGAACGGACAACCCGTTAGAATATCGGGTCAGTCTTTCTCCGGACCGGTCAGGCTCTACGGTGACAGCCTTTTCGTCGGTCTCGGAGAAGGGCAGCCGGATGGCGATGACGCGATCAAGATCGTGCCACGTCGTCTGGTTTCAAGCAGTCGGTAGCCTTCGGGAAACCGCTGCCTAGCCGGGCTGCAGAGATGCGCGGTTCGGCCGGATGATTTCAGGCATCGCATACAATGAGGTGATTTATGGCACTTTCAGCCGAGGAAAAAGCACAGATCGTCAAGGACTACCAGCAAGGCGATAGCGACACAGGTTCTCCTGAAGTACAGGTTGCCCTGCTGAGCGCTAACATCGACAAGCTGCAGGACCACTTCAAGGCCAACAAGCAGGATCACCATTCCCGCCGCGGCCTGATTCGCATGGTTAACCAGCGTCGTAAGCTGCTGGACTACCTGAAGCGCAAAAACGCCGACCGTTACCTGGAACTGATCCAGCGTCTGGGTCTGCGTCGCTAAGCGGACGACCTGCCGGCCGGTGCCATCCTGGTGCCGGCCTGTGCTCCGATGGCTGGGACGGGTTTCGGTCCGTGCCTGTCATCGGGGTATGCTTTTCCACCCTAACCGGTACCAGAACCGGTTGTTACGCCACTACCGAAGTGCTTCTGCTGTCATGACCGAGAGCGCCGATAGCAGGTTGTTGAAAGGCCCGGGCTTTGTGCTCCGGGGTTTTGCAACAGCCTGTTCGCTTTCCGGTAGCAGGGTTTCGGGACCGCGTCATCCTGGTCTGGTGCATTGGACACTCAAGCGAAATCAGGAGCTATTGTGATTCCACAAGCAACCAAGAAAACCTTCGAGCTCGGCGGTAAGACCGTCACCCTCGAAACGGGCCGTATTGCCCGCCAGGCCACCGGCTCGGTGCTGGTGACCATCGACGATATTTCCGTACTGGGTACGGTGGTTGGTGCAAAAGAGGCCAAACCCGGTCAGCCTTTTTTCCCGCTGACCGTCAACTATTTCGAGAAGACTTACGCCGTGGGCAAGATTCCCGGTGGTTTCTTCAAGCGTGAGGGGCGTCCTTCCGAGAAGGAAACCCTGACCTCCCGCCTGATCGACCGTCCGATTCGTCCCCTGTTTCCCAACGGGTACATGAACGAAACCCAGGTCATCCTGACGGTCATGTCTTCCAGCAAGACCCAGGATCCGGACATTGCCGCCATGCTGGCCGCTTCCGCTGCCCTGTCCATCTCCGGTATTCCGTTTGATGGCCCCATTGGTGCCTCCCGTGTGGCGTTCACCAATGAGCGTGGCTACTTCCTGAACCCGACCTTCGAAGAGCTGGAAACCTCGCTGCTGGACATGGTGGTTGCCGGTACTGAAGATGCCGTGCTGATGGTTGAATCCGAAGCCAAGGGCCTGACCGAAGACCAGATGCTGGGCGGCGTGCTGTTTGCCCATCAGGAGATGCAGTCCGCGGTTGCCGCCATCAAGGAGTTTGCTGCGGAAGTCGGTAAACCTCGCTGGGACTGGCAGCCGGAGCCGGAAAATACGGATCTGCTGAATGCCATCAAGGAAGGTTTCGGCGGTGATATCGCTGAAGCCTACGCTATCCGTGACAAGATGGAGCGGTATGCGAAGCTGAAGGAAATCAAGGACGCCGCCGTCGAGAAGCTGGCCGGCGAAGAAGAGGGCCAGCCCTCTGAAGAAGAGGTCAAGAAGTACTTCGGCAAGGTTGAGAAGAACGTGGTTCGCCAGCAGGTCATCGAAGGCAAGCCCCGTATCGATGGTCGCGACAACAAGACCGTTCGCCCGATCAACATCGAGGTTGGCGTGCTGCCCAGCACCCACGGCTCCGCCCTGTTCACCCGTGGCGAGACCCAGGCCATCGTGACCACTACCCTGGGCACCGCCCGGGACATGCAGATCATCGATGCCCTGGAAGGTGAGCGAAAGGACCCGTTCCTGTTCCACTACAACTTCCCTCCCTATTCCGTGGGTGAGGCCGGTCGTGTTGGTACGCCGGGTCGTCGCGAGGTAGGTCACGGTCGTCTGGCGAAGCGTGGCGTTGCGGCTGTTATGCCGACGATTGAGGAATTCCCGTACACCATCCGCGCCGTATCCGAGATCACCGAGTCCAACGGTTCCAGCTCCATGGCCTCCGTGTGTGGCTCTTCCCTGGCGCTGATGGACGCGGGTGTGCCCATCAAGGCACCGGTAGCCGGTATCGCCATGGGCCTGGTGAAGGAAGGCGAGAAGTTTGCGGTACTGACCGATATCCTGGGTGACGAGGATCACCTGGGTGACATGGACTTCAAGGTGGCCGGTACCTCTGAAGGCGTTACCGCCCTGCAGATGGACATCAAGATCAACGGCATCACCGACGAGATCATGGAGCTTGCCCTGGAGCAGGCCCACGAAGCCCGCCAGCACATCCTGGGTGAAATGGCCAAGGTCATTGCCAAGCCCCGGGCCGAGCTGTCCGAGCGTGCGCCGAGCATCACCACCATCAAGATCCATCCGGACAAGATCCGTGACGTGATCGGCAAGGGCGGCGCCACCATCCGCTCAATCTGTGACGAGACCGGCGCCTCCATCGACCTGGACGATGACGGCAACGTGAAGATCTACGCCGACACCCAGATTGCAGCTCAGGCAGCGGTCAACCGGGTAAAGGAAATCACTGCGGAGATCGAAGTCGGTGCCATCTATAAGGGCAAGGTCGAGCGCATCATGGAATTCGGTGCCTTCGTCAACATCCTGCCCGGCAAGGACGGCCTGGTGCACATCTCCCAAATTTCCGACCAGCGCGTCGAGAACGTCACCGACGTGCTCAGCGAAGGTCAGGTAGTCACCGTCAAGGTGCTGGATGTGGACAACCGTGGCCGCGTAAAGCTGTCCATGAAGGAAGTGAAGGAAGGCGAGCAGCCGACCGACTTCAGCTAAGCATTACGCTGTACCTGAAAGCCGTCCCGGGAGACCGGGGCGGCTTTCTGCGTTATGGGTCCGATAAAATCCCGGCCCACAAAAAAGGGCAGCCCGCGGGCTGCCCTTCTCGGCGTCAGGGGGGGGCTTTATCAGCCGTTACCCTTGCGCATCTGCTCGTACTCGTCCTCGAAGAAGAACTTCTCCTCGCCGAACGCCGGCTCCAGCTCATGCAGCCAGGTGGCGGTGTCGCTGTACTTGGCAAAGAAGGGGCGCTGCACCCAGTCCGGGTTGCGGCCCTGCAGGAAGCGCAGAACGAACACCTTCTCGCCCTTGATCTCGGCGATGCCCTGGATCTCCACTTTGCCGGGGCCGGCACTCATGCTGGGGCCGCGGGCGGTACGGCCCAGGCCGGATACCTGCTTCATGGCTTCCCGATAGACCTCGTAGGCTTTTGCCAGGGGCACCTCGAAGTAGTTCTTGGCGCCGGTGTCCCGCTCCACAAACATGTAGTAGGGGATGATGCCCAGCTTCACCTGCTTCTTCCACAGCCTGGCCCAGGCATCGGCGTCGTCGTTGACGTGCTTGATCAGTGGGCCCTGGGCGCGGATCTCGGCACCGGTGGCACGGATGCGGCGAATGGCCTCTTCCGCGATATCGGTGGTGATCTCCTGCCAGTGGTTGTAATGGGCCATCAGGGCTACGTGCTTGCCGGCATCCACCAGCCTGGCGAACAGCTCGATCAGCTCGTCGGCGTCCTTGTCAGTGACAAAGCGGTACGGCCAGAAGGTCAGCGCCTTGGTGCCGATGCGGATGGTCTGGATATGGTCAAACTCCGGCCCCAGCAGGGGCTCCAGGTACTGCACCAGGTTCTTGGTCTTCATGACCATGGGGTCGCCGCCGGTCATCAGCAGGTCGCTAACCTCGGTGTGCTCCTTCAGGTAGCCGTGCAGTTTCTCGGCGTCGGTGCTGGCCATCTTCAGGTCCTTGTCACCGACAAACTGCGCCCAACGGAAACAGAAGGTGCAGTAGGAGTGGCAGGTCTGCCCCTGGGCGGGGAAGAACAGCACGGTTTCCCGGTACTTGTGTTGCAGGCCTTCCAGGGGCTCGCCGTCCAGCATGGGCTGGTTCATTTCCATCTGGCCCGCCGGGTGCGGGTTCAGTTCGTCGCGGATTTCCTTCGCCACGGACTGGATCAGCTTCTTGTCCGCGCCTTCCCGGTGCAGCCTGGCCATGCGCTCGTAGTGCTCGTCCTTCAGCATTCCCTTCTGCGGGAATACGAGCTGGTAAAGCGGGTCATTGGGAACCTTGTTCCAGTCGATCAGTTCGTTGATCACGTATTCGTTGACCCGGAACGGTAGCACACTGGCCACGACTTTCATTTCGAACAGGGTTTCTTCCGGGAGATTCTGGATAACCTCAATCTTGTCGAGCTGGCGATCGGTGTAAACCTGAAAACGACGCTCTTCAAACTCGACGGTCGGAATCCGGTTCGGAAAGGTGACGATGGAATTCATGAATCGCCCTCTGTCTGAGTGAAATGGCCGGTGACTGACCGGATCGTATCAGTCACCACTGGTCAAAAAACGGGCAGGCAAGTATACCGGAAAGGGACAACATTTTCAGGTCTAATTAAAAGAATCCCCGCCTACCCTGGTTTTCTTCTGGCTATTTTTATGAGATTTCAGGAGATTATGTGATTTATCTGCGTCTTTGGTAAAAATAACGACTTTTAACTGCAATATTTGAGGGGCGGACGGTTCGCTGGAGATCTTTAGTGTGAAAAGCTTTGTGGCCCCGGGGAGATGGAGGCATCCTGACCTCGGGGTAATACGTACATCCCCTATGTGCTCCCGTATCCGCCTTCGACCTTGGTTGGGTTGTGGTCATTGTCCCGCGTTGACTATAGTCTTGAAGTTCCTCTGAAAAATCCCGGCGGCAATGGCGCCCCCGGTTATCACCACAAACCTGTCCCGATACCGGTGAATTCGGTGGGGCTGTTCTATGCTTGTGGTGGCCACTCTTCTCTTCGGGTGTGTTTGCACAGCCTTGAAACACCCCTTCGCGCGGCGCCCTGGCCGCACCATACAAAACATGGGAGGGTTCGATGTACCAGGATGAAGACCCCACTGAAACCAGCGAATGGCTGGACGCACTGGAATCCCTGATCGAGAACGAGGGTGTCGAGCGGGCGAAGTACATCCTTGAGCGATTGTCCGAACGGGCCAGCCGGGAAGGCACGGAACTGCCTTACTCCATCACCACGCCGTTCCGCAACACCATCCCGCTCAGGGACGAGGCCCGCATGCCGGGGGACCTGTTCATGGAACGGCGTATCCGCTCGCTGATCCGCTGGAACGCGCTAGCCATGGTGCTACGGGCCAATAAGCGTCCCGGGGAGCTGGGCGGGCACGTGTCCACGTTCTCGTCCGCCGCCACCCTGTACGACGTGGGCTTCAACTACTTCTTTCACGGTGGTGATGAAAAGCGTGAGGGCGACCTGATCTACTTCCAGGGCCATGCCTCCCCGGGTATTTATGCCCGCTCCTACCTGGAAGGTCGATTTGACGAGGAACAACTGGACAAGTACCGGGAAGAGGTGGACGGCAATGGCCTGTCCTCCTACCCGCACCCCTGGCTGATGCCGGACTACTGGCAGTTCCCCACCGTGTCCATGGGCCTGGGTCCGATCCAGGCCATCTACCAGGCCCACGTCATGAAGTACCTGCACAGTCGTGAGCTGATCGACATGGGCGATCGCAAGGTCTGGTGCTTCGTGGGCGATGGCGAGTGCGACGAACCTGAGACTCTGGGCTCCATCTCCAAGGCCGGTCGCGAGAAGCTGGACAACCTCATTTTCGTGGTGAACTGCAACCTGCAGCGCCTGGACGGCCCGGTACGGGGTAACGGCAAGATCATCCAGGAACTGGAAGGCATCTTCCGGGGTGCCGACTGGAACGTCATCAAGGTGGTCTGGGGCCGCATGTGGGACCCGCTGTTCGAGAAGGACGAGGACGGTGTCATGCAACGGGCCATGGATGAGGCGGTTGACGGCGAATTGCAGAACTACATCAGCCAGGGCCCGGCTTACACCCGCAAGGAATTCTTCGGCAAGTACCCGGAGCTGGCCAAGCTCGCCGAAGACCTGTCCGATGAGGACATCAAGAAGCTCAACCGCGGTGGCCACGACCCCTACAAGGTCTACGCGGCCTACCAGAAAGCGGCCACCGAGGCCAACGGCCGGCCGACCGTGATCCTGGCCCACACCATCAAGGGCTACGGCTTTGGCGCGGCAGGCGAGGCCCAGAACACCGCCCACTCCCTCAAGAAGCTGGACAAGGACGCCCTCAAGGCTTTCCGGGACCGCTTCGGCATCCCCCTGAAGGACGACGAACTGGAGGACGTGCCCTACTATCGTCCGGCGCCTGACAGCCCGGAAATCGTCTACATGAACAAGCGCCGGCAGGAACTGGGCGGCTTCTATCCCAAGCGACGCAAGGACAGCCAGCCCCTGAAGGTGCCCGAGCTGGATATCTTCAAATCCGTGCTGGACGGCTCCGGTGACCGGGAAGTGTCTTCCACCATGACCTTCGTGCGCCTGCTCAACGCCCTGGTGAAGGATAAGCGTGTCGGCAAGCGGGTGGTGCCCATCGTCCCCGACGAGGCAAGAACCTTCGGCATGGAAGGCATGTTCCGCCAGTTGGGTATCTACACCTCCGAAGGCCAGAAGTACGTGCCCCAGGACCGGGACCAGATCATGTACTACCGGGAGGACAAGAAAGGCCAGATCATGCAGGAAGGCATCAACGAGGACGGTTCCATGGCCGCCTGGATGGCTGCCGCCACCTCCTACAGCCACAATAACTTCCCGTTGATCCCGTTCTATATCTTCTACTCCATGTTTGGTTACCAGCGGGTGGGGGACCTGGTCTGGGCCTCCGGCGACATGCAGGCCAAGGGCTTCCTGATCGGCGGCACCGCCGGCCGCACCACGCTGAACGGCGAAGGCCTGCAGCACCAGGATGGCCACAGCCACGTGCTGTTCAACGTCGTGCCTAACTGCCGCAGCTACGACCCGGCCTTCGGCTACGAAATGGCCGTGGTGGTGCAGCATGGCATCAAGGAGATGTTCGAGGACAACCGCCACGTCTTCTACTACCTCACCATCGAGAACGAGAACTACCACCAGCCCGCCATGCCCAAGACCAAGGGCCTGGCCGAGAAAATCATCAAGGGCATGTACAAGTTCGAATCGGTGGAAACCAAGGGCCGCAAGAAGACTCCCCGGGTTCAGTTGCTGGGCTCCGGCGCCATCCTCAACGAGGTCCGGGCAGCGGCACAGCTATTGAAGGATGACTGGGGCGTGGCCAGCGACGTCTGGAGCGTCACCAGCTACAACGAACTGGCCCGGGACGGCATGCACGTGGAGCGCTGGAACCACCTGCATCCGGACGACACCCAGAAAAAGGCCTACGTCACCCAGTGCCTGGAGAAGCAGCAGGGCCCGGTGGTCTCGGCCACTGACTACATCAAGCTGCACTCCGAACAACTGCGGGCCTACATTCCCAAGACCTACTTCACCCTGGGCACCGACGGCTTCGGTCGCAGTGATACCCGCGAGAAACTGCGCCACTTCTTCGAGGTGGACCGGTACTACGTGACGATCAGTGCCCTGTCCGCGTTGGCGAAAGACGGCGAGGTCAAGAACGACCAGGTGCTGGAGGCCATGCGCAAGTACGGCATCGACCGTAACAAACCCAATCCGGTGCTGAGCTGAGGAGGTAACCATGAGTGAACAGGAGATCAAGGTTCCCGACCTCGGCGGCGCGGACGAGGTTGAGGTGATCGAAGTGCTGGTCAGCGAGGGTGACACGGTTGAGGAGGAGGATCCCATCCTGACCGTGGAGTCCGACAAGGCTTCCGTCGAGCTGCCGGCTCCCTATGCCGGCAAGATCACCAAGCTGTCCGTCAAGGTGGGCGACAAGCTCAGCGAGGGCGATGTGGTCGGCACCATCGATGCTGATGGTGCCGGTGGTGACAGCAGCGAGGACAACGACGAAGACGACGAACCGGAAAAAGCCGAGAAGGACAAGGACGAGTCGAAGGAAAAGGATGCCGACTCGGACGGTGACAAGGAAAAGGCGTCGAAAGACGACAGCGAGACCGACAAGCAGAAAAGCTCAGGAAAGAAGGGCGGTAGTCGCAAGGAGACCGTCAAGGTCCCGCCCCTGGACGGCTTCGAGAATGTGCCGGTCATCGAGATCAATGTCAGCGAAGGCGATACCGTCTCCGAGGAAGATCCGCTGGTCACCGTCGAATCCGACAAGGCCACCATGGAAATCCCGTCCCCCTATGCCGGCAAGGTCGGGAAGATCCTGGTGAAGGAAGGGGACAAGCTCTCCGAAGGCGATGACCTGCTGGAGATGACCGTCGAAGAGGCTGGCGGTGACGAAGCCGATGACGCGAACGACACCGGCAAGTCCGAAGAGCCTCGCAGTGACAAGGAGCGCAAACCGGCCAGGGGTGAAAAGGATGCTGGCAAGGAGGAAGCGTCCACCCCGGATGAAGGGCAGGGCGACAGCACCTATCAACCGCCGACGCCCGGCAGCAAGGTCCATGCAGGTCCGGCGGTGCGCAAGGTGGCCCGGGAACTGGGGGCTGATCTCACCAAGGTCAAACCGAGTGGCCCGAAGCACCGCATCCTCAAGGAGGATGTGGAAGCCTACATCCGCCAGAACCTGAAGAAGGTCCAGGAGGGTGGTTCCGTGGAAGGTGCGGGCATCCCGGGCATCAAGCTGCCGGACTTTAGTCAGTTCGGCGAGGTGGAACGGGAAGCCATGTCCCGCATGATGACGGCTACCGCCACCAACATGCAGAAGAGCTGGCTCAACGTGCCCCACGTGACCCAGTTCGACGATGCCGACATCACCGAGATGGAGGCCTTCCGCAAGGGCCAGAAACAGGCGGGCGAGAAAAAGGGCGTCAAGCTCACGCCGCTGCCGTTTATCCTCAAGGCCTGCGCCGCCGCCCTGGAAGCGCTGCCCCAGTTCAACGTGTCTCTGGACATGGAGCGCAAGGAGGTGGTGCGCAAGAAGTACATCCACATCGGCATCGCTGTGGACACGCCCCATGGGCTGATGGTCCCAGTGATCCGGGACGTGGACCAGAAGGGCCTCTGGCAACTGGCGGCGGAAGCCCAGGAACTGGCGGACAAGGCCCGGGACAAGAAGCTCAAGCCGGCAGAGATGCAGGGTGCCTGCTTCTCCATCACCAGCCTGGGTGGCATCGGTGGCACCGCCTTCACGCCCATTGTGAACACGCCGGAAGTGGCGATCCTCGGGGTGTCCAAGGCGGCGATGAAACCGGTGTGGGATGGCGAGGCCTTCCAGCCCCGGCTGATGCTGCCGCTGTCCCTGTCCTACGACCACCGGGCGGTGAATGGCGCCGATGCGGCGCGGTTCACCAACTACCTGGCGCAGGTGTTGGGGGATATCCGGCAGTTGCTGCTTTAGCGGGTAGCCTGATCGGCGAAGGTCGGTAGGAAGAAGAGGCGTCCCCCGGAGCGGGGGACGCCGATTTCAGGTGGGCTTATCAGAAGCTGTAGCGGGATGCGAACATGACCCGTTGGGCGTCTTCGCTATCGCCACTGTAGAGCTCGGACTTGAAGTAACCGTATTCAACGCCCAGCATCACGTGCTCAATGGGATTCCACTGATAGTTCACGAAGGCGTTGCTGTTGGTTTCAACCCGGGCATCCGCCGCTGCGGCGCCCACATCGCTTTCATAGTCGTCCCAGTCCATCTCGACCAAGCCGTAGCCTGCGTTCAGAGTGCCTGCTCCGACATCGGCAGATGCACCGATTGTGCCGCCGTAACCGGAGATGGTTTCCAGGCTGCTGCCATCAAGATAGGCATCGTTCCCGCCAAAGCCACTATCACCGGAACGGTAGAGGTAGCCGTTGGCGCCATCTGAGGCATTCAGTACGCCGTGCAGGGTGAGGGCGTCGGTCAGTGAGATATCAGCGGCAACATAGCCAGCCATGCCAACGGCATTGTCGTCGTCACCGGCATCGCCTTCGTCATAGGACAGGTATTGCAGCAAAGCGCCAGCGCTGAACATCACATTGGAAGTGAGAGCGTCTTCATAGCGAGCGGTAACCACGGGAGCACTCTGCTTTTCGTCATCGGTATCCGCGATTCTCTGAAAGTTGGGGTCTTCCACCGAGAACGACCAGGGGCCGTTAGAGTAGCGAACTTGTGCTGCGCGGTCCTGTATCCCAGCAAGGCCGGCCAGGCCGTCGAAGTCCAGGGTAGGTGTCCAGCCCACGAAACTGGTGTAGTTAGACCAGTTGCGACCGGCCATCCAGTTGCCATATTCACCGTAGGCGCGTAGCAGGCGGAAGTCGCCACCGCGGAAGTCGCCTTCAACGGTTACGCTGACGCCACTGGCGTGGGTGGCGGTGACACCGAGCCGGGACTGCTGCGCGTCGGCATCAAAATGGCCATCCCGGCCATCGTCGTTATCAAACAGGTAAGGGAAGTGACCAGCCTGAGTATCCAGGCCGATGTCCTGATCAATGTCGTAAACCGCATTCAGTTGAGCGTAGCCGTACACGTCGAGCATGACGTCACCTGCTTCGAACTCGACGGCGGCTGCCTGACCGGACGCGATGCCCAGTGCCATTGCAGCGGATGTCAAGCCAATTGCCTTGGCGAGTACATTCTTCTTCATGTTCGTCCTCTCTCTGTTGCGTTACATGTGTAGTTTGCCGTTATTTCTCCGCTTCTTCGGTAGAACACCCCACTAACGTGGCAAACAAGTAACGAAACTGCAATGTTGATAGGCGAATATGAATGATTTTTTAGACGAATTGTGGAGATCTCTCAGTATGTATTCGAAAGCTGCATTAACGAAGTTGGTCTCGCCCTCCGTATAATGCAGGGATGAACGACGGCACCCCTTTGAAAGCCTTCCTGGGCTCCGCAACCCTTGCCTTTCTGGATCTGGAAACCACCGGTGGATCTGCCGGCCACGACCGGATCACGGAAGTCGGCATCCGCTTCTGGCGTGATGGTGAGGTGGTGGGTGAATGGCAGACCCTGGTCAACCCCCAGACCAGGATTCCCGCCTATATCGAGCGTTTCACCGGTATCACCAATGACATGGTTGCCGATGCACCGATGTTCGGGGCCATTGCGGATGAACTCCGGGAGCGCCTGGAGGGCTGTATCTTCGTTGCCCATAACGCCCGCTTCGACTATGGCTTTATCAAGGCGGAGTTCCGTCGCCTGGTGCAACCGTTCTCGGCCCGGGTGCTGTGTACGGTCAAGCTGTCCCGGCGGCTCTATCCTGAACATCGTCGCCACAACATGGACGCCCTGATCCAGCGCCACGGCCTGGCCCAGGTGCAGCGACACCGGGCCATGGGGGATGTTTCCGCGATGGTTGACTTCTTTACCCACGCCCTGGAAGACAAGGGTGTGGACGCCGTAGAGCAGGCGGTCCGCACCCTGCTCCAGCGCCCCAGCGTGCCTTCCCACATGCCACCGGATGTGCTCGACGACATACCGTCGGTGCCCGGCGTCTACCGTTTCTACGGCGAGAACGACGTACTGCTGTACGTGGGCAAGAGCACGAACATCGCCCAGAGGGTCGCCTCCCATTTCTCAGGTGACCACAACTCCAGCAAGGGCGTGAGGCTGTCCGAGAGCATGCGCCGTGTGGACTGGACGGAAACCGCCGGTGAACTGGGCGCACTGTTACTGGAGCTGCGCCAGATCAAGGCCCTGCGGCCGATGTACAACCGCCGTTCCCGTCCCGCCAAGACGCTCTGGAGCATCGAGTTGACCGAAAATGCCCAGGGCTATCTGCAGGCGCGCCTGGTACAGCAGGTCGAACCCCACCGGCTCGGGGACTACTACGGCCTGTTTCGCAGCAAACGCGACGCCCAGAGGGCGCTAACCGGCATTGCCGGCAAGAACGAACTGTGCAACCGCCTGCTGGATCTGGAACCCCCGGATCAGGAAGGACCCTGCTTCCAGCGTACCCTGGGCCGATGCAAGGGCGCCTGCGAAGGCCTTGAGGATGTCATCCGCTACAACCTGCGGGTACAGATCGCCTTCCACAGTCTGCGACTGAAAACCTGGCCCTGGCAGGGGCCGGTGGGCGTGCGGGAACACAACCCCGGTACCGGGCGAACGGAGATCCTGGTGATCTACAACTGGATGCATGTGGTCACCCTGCGCTCTGACGAAGAACTGGAGGACCTCAGCCTTCGCGGCACCGCCGTCACCTTCGATATGGATTCCTACAAACTGGTGGTCAAGGCACTCTCCGGGAAGGGGGTAAAGGGCCTGACAATCCTGGAACTTCCGCCAGTGGGTAGGCCTGACATCCTTGGAGTGGAGCCCGGGACCTCCTGAGTTTTCCTGCACCTGCCCCTCTGGCGTATGATAGGGCTTTACACGCCGGTCCGTTGGCCGGTCCCGGGAAGGTCAGAGAGGAACTTATGAACAGAGAACCCGTCACCCGCGAACTCTTCAACGATGTCATGGTACCCAACTACGCCCCCGGCGCCATGATTCCCGTGCGAGGCGAGGGGTCACGGGTCTGGGACCAGGACGACCGAGAGTACGTCGACTTCGCCGGCGGCATCGCCGTCAACAGCCTGGGACACGCCCACCCGGGTCTGATCGGCGCCCTGTATGAACAGGCAGAAAAGCTCTGGCATGTCTCCAACGTACTCACCAACGAACCGGCCCTGCGCCTGGCCCGCACCCTGTGCGAACTCACCTTCGCCGAGCGTGTGTTCTTCGCCAACTCCGGCGGGGAAGCCAACGAAGCCGCCTTCAAACTCGCCCGTCGCTATGGCTGGCAGCACCATGGCCCGGAAAAACACGAAATTATCGCGTTCACCAACTCTTTCCACGGTCGCACCCTGTTCACCGTCAGCGTCGGTGGCCAGCCCAAGTACCTGGAAGGCTTCGAACCGGCCCCCGGCGGCATCCACCACGCCACCTACAACGACCTGAATTCGGTCAAGGAACTGATCTCGAAGGAAAAGACCTGTGCCGTGGTGGTCGAACCCATCCAGGGCGAGGGCGGCGTCATGCCGGCTGAACCGGAATTCCTGGAAGGCCTGCGGAAACTGTGCGATGACCACGATGCCCTGCTGGTGTTCGACGAAGTCCAGAGCGGCGCCGGACGCACCGGCCACCTCTACGCCTACCAGCACTACGGTGTCACCCCCGACATCCTGACCAGCGCCAAGGGCCTGGGCGGCGGCTTCCCGGTGGCGGCCATGCTGACCACCGCGAAAGTGGCGGCAAGCCTGGGCGTCGGCACCCACGGCAGCACCTACGGCGGCAACCCGCTGGCCTGTGCCGTGGCCCAGAAGGTTGTCGACACCATCAGTCAGCCGGACATCCTCAAGGGCGTGAAGGTCCGTTCCGAAAAACTGCGCAAGGGCATGATGGCCATCGGCGAGAAATACGACATCTTCAGCCATGTGCGCGGAGAAGGCCTGTTGCTGGGCTGTGTCCTGACCGACCAGTGGAAGGGTAAGGCCAAGGAATTCCTGGCGGCGGCCCAGGCGGAGGGTCTTATGATCCTGGTCGCCGGCGCCGACGTGGTCCGCCTGGCTCCGTCACTGATCATCCCGGATCAGGATATCGAGGAAGGGCTTGAGCGCTTTGAGAAAGCGGTGGCTACACTGACCAAGTAGAAGAATCCTGTGGCGAATTGCAGGATGTCGCGGTGGGTGGTCTGGTACTGCTTTCCGGGACCTTCGAAAACAGGGACGTTTTCGAAGAGCCTACAGGGAGGTATTCACGGCGTGTCCCGGAAAGCAGTACCAGATCGCCGACCCAGCACCCAAACCTGAAGTCTTGGAGGGCTTATGCTGATCATCCGGCCACTTCAGCAAACAGATCTGGATGACCTCTACGCCATGGCCGCCTCCGCCGGCAACGGCATGACCACCCTCCCGCCGGAACGCGAACTCCTCCAACGCAAGATCCAGAAAGCCCGGGACACCTTCGAGGGCCGCCGCTCCCCCGACGCGGGCCTCTACCTGTTCGCCCTGGAAGACACCGAACAACCATGCTGCGCCGGCATCAGCGGCATCCAGGCCAGGGTCGGCCTGGACGAAGTGTTCTACAACTATCGCCTCAGCATCACCGTCAGCGACAGCCGCGAACTCGACGTCCATGTCCGCACCCCCACGCTCTACCTCACCAACGACATGACCGACGCCACCGAAATCGGCTCCCTGCTGCTGGCGGACAGCCACCGGGGCGGCGGCAATGGCCTGCTGCTCTCCCGGGCGAGATTCCTGTACCTGGACGAATTCCGCGAACACTTCTCCGACAAGATCTTCGCCGAAATGCGGGGCGTCTCCGACGACCAGGGCCAGAGCCCCCTCTGGGACGCTCTTGGACGACGCTTCTTCGACATGGAATTCGTCGAGGCCGACCGCCTCTCCGCCCGGGGCAACAAATCTTTCATCGCCGAACTCATGCCCCGGTTTCCGATATACCTGTCACTGCTGCCGGAAAGCGCCACCGACGTGATCGGCAAAGTCCACCGCAATACCGAACCAGCCCTGAACATGCTCCAGGCGGAGGGTTTCAACTTCAACGGCCTGGTGGACATCTTCGATGGCGGCCCGGTGGTAGAAGCTTTCCTCCACAACATCCGCACCATCCGCCAGAGCATCCTGCGCCCCGTCAAACGGGTGGACCGGCCGCTGCTGGACAACCTGTCCGCCAGCGACAAGGTCATGATCTCCAACCGCTCCTTCGATGATTTCCGGGTCGGCACGCTTCCCAGGGAGGCCGTACGCGATGACGAAGTACAGGTGCCGGGGCCGATCATGGAGGTGCTGGGCATCAGCGAGGGCGATCAGGTACGTATCGCCTCCTTGAAAGAAACGTTGTTCTGACCAATACCTGTAGGGGTAGAAGGTTTTTTCCCCGCCCTTTCGTCGACCCAGGAGGTGCTTCATGAACCTGACGCTGACCGGTGAACTGTTTATCAATGGTCTGTGGGCCTCGGCCCATGGCGAGGCGCTGGAGTCCCTGCACCCGGTCACCGGGGAAACCGTCTGGCAGGGCTCGGGAGCCGGGATGGACGATGTCCATGCGGCGGTGAATGAAGCCCGCCAGGCATTCGTGGTCTGGTCCCGGACATCCGCCGGTGAGCGTGAGGCGGTGGTTCGCCGTTTCGGCGAATTGCTTGAGGAGCATCGGGAAACGCTGGCTCACCAGATTGGCCGTGAAACCGGCAAGCCGCTGTGGGAGTCACGAACGGAAGTGTCGGCCATGATCGGCAAGATCGATATCTCGATACGGGCCCGGGACGAACGGGCCGGCTTCCGTGAGAGCGATGTGCCTGGAGGCCGGGCGGTCCTGCGGCATAAACCCCATGGCGTGGTGGCAGTATTCGGCCCCTATAACTTCCCCGGTCACCTGCCCAATGGCCATATCGTGCCGGCGTTGCTGGCGGGCAATGCCGTGGTCTTCAAACCCAGTGAACTGGCACCGGGAGTGGCGGAAATGACAGTGCGGCTCTGGCAGCTCGCGGGGTTGCCAGACGGCGTCCTGAACCTGATCCAGGGCGAGGTGGATACCGGCCGGGCCCTGGCGGGGCATGACCAGATTGACGGGCTGTTCTTTACCGGCAGTTCCACGGTTGGTCACCTGCTGCACGAACAGTTCGGCGGGCAGCCCCAGAAGATCCTGGCCCTGGAGATGGGTGGCAACAACCCGTTGATCGTGCAGGACGTGGCGGACACCCGGGCAGCGGTTCACCACACTCTGCAGTCCGCTTTCCTGTCGGCGGGACAGCGGTGTACCTGTGCCCGGCGGCTGCTGGTGCCCTCTGGAAAGGATGGTGATGCGTTCCTGGATGAGTTGGTGAAAGCGGCCGGTAAGCTGTCTGTTGGCCAGTTTGACGAAGACCCCCAGCCATTCATGGGGGCAGTGATTTCGCCGGAGGCGGCGGCCCGGTTAATGGATACCTGGCAGAAGCTGGTCTCGGACGGCGGTCAATCCTTGCTGGAAATGTCCCACAAGCAAGGGACAGGGCTCCTGACGCCGGGTATCGTGGACCTAACCAGGGTCGATGCACCGGACCAGGAGCATTTCGGGCCGCTGTTGAGTGTGTATCGCTATGGGGATTTTGATGAGGCCCTGGCGTTGGCCAATGATACGCGGTTCGGGCTGGCCGCCGGCATCCTGTCGGACAGGCGGGAGCTTTATGACCGGCTGCTGGTGGAGGCCCGGGCCGGCATTGTGAACTGGAACAGGCCGTTGACCGGGGCCAGCAGTGCGGCGCCGTTTGGGGGCGTCGGGGATTCCGGTAACCATCGGCCCAGTGCCTACTACGCGGCGGATTATTGTGCCTGGCCTGTGGCTTCCCTGGAGTCGGAGCGGGTGTCTCTGCCCGAATCTTTGGCTCCTGGTATGAAGCTTTGATTCTTAAGAGCCTCCATGGATGGATTTACGGCGTGTCCCGGAAAGCCTTATCGACCTGTGGGGACCGGCACCGGAGCGAAGTACCAGTCCATCTATGAGAGCCTCAAAAGCTTTCTGAAAAGTGAGCCATCTATGGATACCTATAATCCGCGAAACGGCGGCAAATCTAACCCAGGCCCCTGCCGCGAGCTGAACCTGGACGGCCTCGTTGGCCCCACCCACAACTATGCGGGGCTGGCTCGGGGCAACCTGGCCTCCAGTTCCAATGCCAACCAGGTATCCAGCCCGCAGGAGGCGGCGTTGCAAGGGCTGGCGAAGATGAAGGCGCTGGCGGACAAGGGGCTGTTGCAAGGCGTGCTGCCGCCCCAGGAACGCCCCCATATGCCGACGCTGAGGCGACTGGGATTCACAGGGACAGAGGAAAAAATCCTGGCCCGGGTCAGTCAGGAATCGCCGGAACTGCTGTCGGCAGTCAGTTCCGCCTCGTCCATGTGGACGGCCAATGCGGCCACCGTCTCGCCAGCGGCGGATACAGTGGACCACCGGGTGCATTTTACGCCGGCGAACCTGGCGTCGAGTTTCCATCGGTCGTTGGAAGCCAGTGAGACGGGGCGAATCCTGCGGTCGATTTTTACCGACGACGCCTGGTTTGCCCATCATCCGTCATTACCGCCAGTGTCCCAGTTTGGCGATGAGGGCGCGGCCAACCATACCCGGTTGTGTCCATCCCACGGAAAGCCCGGGGTCGAACTTTTTGTCTACGGGCAGATGGCCTTCGACAGCCGGGCGGCCATGCCCCAGCGATTCCCGGCCCGGCAGACTCTTGAGGCCTCGCGGGCGGTGGCCCGGTTGCATGGGCTGAAGCCGGAGCGGGTCGTGTTCGCCCAGCAGAATCCGGCGGCCATCGATGCCGGCGTGTTCCACAATGACGTCATCGCGGTGGGCAACGAGAACCTGCTGTTCTATCACGAACTGGCGTTCCTGAACGAGGAGCCGCTATTGGCGGAGCTGCGGGAGAAGCTGGGCAACACGCCACTGGAGACCCTGCGGGTGGCGTCGGACCAGGTGCCGCTGGAGGATGCGGTGGCCTCCTACCTGTTCAACAGCCAGTTGCTGTCAGTGGACGGCGGCATGTTGCTGGTGGTGCCCGGGGAATGTCGGGAGGTGACGTCCGTCAGCCGCTACCTGGATGAGGTGCTGGCGGGGGACAATGCGATCAGGGCCATTGAGACTTTCGACCTGCGCCAGTCCATGCGCAACGGCGGCGGCCCGGCCTGCCTGCGCCTGCGGGTGGCTCTGGACGACGATGCGGTGGCGGCCATGAACCAGGGCGTATTGCTCACGGACGAGCTCTACGAACGCCTGGTGGCCTGGGTGCAGGGCCACTACCGGGAGGAGTTGCTTCCAGAGGACCTGGCGGATCCGTCGCTGCTGCAGGAAAGTCGCCATGCGCTGGATGAGCTAACGGGGATTCTCGGGCTGGGGTCGATCTATGATTTCCAGCACGAAGTATAGTACCGCTTGCCTGGGGGCTGAGGCTTCTTGGTCACTCTCCGAAACGTTGCCGGACCATCAGCCCAACACGATGCCCCACCGGAACCTTCGGATTAGGAAAGATAATGGCCTCCGGTTCGGGGCCGACCCGATACTCGGTGGTATCGTCCTCCCAGATCAGGGTCCCCGGCGGGTACTCGGTAAAATTGGCCACATCATCGGCAATATGGAACCGGAAATGCTCGCCAGTGTTCAGGATTTCGTGAACCACCTCAAAGGTTTCGGGTAGCTGGTCCGTGGCGATATCGGGGGCTGGTTGAGCCTGAACCAGTCGGATCAGGGCCTTCTCCAATTTCGCTATTGTCTGCGGATCATTCTGCCCGAACGGGTGTACCTTCCCCAGCTCAAGGGTAAAGCTTTCCGCCCCCAGGCTTTCCGACGTGAAGGAAGAAAACGTCGTCGCCGTCTGGTGCTGGAGCAACAGCGTGCCAATACCTGCCTCCGTCAGGAAGGCCAGTTCCGTCCCCGGTACCTGCCGCCCTTCCACGAACGGATAGAGGGCAAACTTCTCCCGCCGGGACGGGCGGATGGCCGTGTGCAGGTCGTAGTGGCGCAGTGGGCCAGGGTGCCGGTCCCGGAAGGCCTGGCAGGTGGCTTCCAGTTGGGCGGCGCGTCGGGTTTCGTAGCCGTCCGGGTAGTCCTTCCAGGCCCCCTGGAAAAGCCGGTTCAGGTTGTGCTCGACGAAGCGCTGCGCCGCCACCATGGCGGGCGGGTTGCCGAGCATGAATAACAGTGGGATACGGGGCCGGAGGACGCCGGTGGTGATGTTGTCCACCAGCCGGTTCAGCAACTCGATGGGGGCGGTTTCGTTACCATGGACGCCGGCGGACAGCAGCAGGGCAGGTGCGCCATTGACTGGCTGACCTGGCTCGAACTGAAGCAGCCCCGTACCTTGCCGAACCAGCCTGCCGCCGGGCAGGATGGTGCTCGCTTCGGCGCAGGAGTGATCAACCGTGGCGAGGGTATGGGCCAGCCAGTCAGGCTGGCCGTCAAACAATACCCCCCGCTCCATGGGTCAGCCCCCCGCCGGTCTCTGGTGCCTAAGCAAGTGGTTCTCCAGCTTGCGGAAGGCAAACACCAGCAGGAAGGTCAGCGCCATATAGATCAGCGCCACTGCGATAAAGGCATCGAAGGGGGCATAAAAGCGGGAGTAGATGTTTCGCGCCGCGCCGGTCAGGTCAACAATGGTGACCACGCTGGCGATGGCACTGGCGTGGAGCATGAAGATTACTTCGTTGGAATAGGCCTGCACCGCGCGACGGGCCGCGCTGGGCAGGACGATACGGCGCAGCCGCAAGAACCATGACATGCCATAGGCTTTGGCCGCCTCGATTTCACCCTGGGGCGTGGCGGCGATGGCGCCACGGAAGATTTCCGTGGTGTAGGCCGCCGTGTTCAGGGTGAATGCCAGCAGTGCCGGGTAGAAGGGTTCCCGGAAGATGTCCCACCAGAAGGTGTCCTGGATGCCGGGAATCTGCGCCAGGCCATAGTAGATGATGTAGAGCTGGATCAGCAGCGGTGTGCCACGGAACAGGTAGGTGTAGATCCATACCGGCCCGGACACCCACCAGCGGGGGCTGTTACGAAGGATGGCCAGGGGGATGGCCATGGCCAGGCCGATGACCAGGGACAGGAACACGAGCTGGACTGTACTCACCAGGCCCTGCCAGTATTCCAGCAGAGTCATGGCAGTGAAGATCTCGTTCTGGTCCAGCCAGGCGGTGATGAACTCCGGCATGTCAGCTCTCCCCCTGGACAACGCCGACGTTGGCCCGCCGGTTGAGCCACTTGATGAAAAGTTCGGAAACCGCCGTCAGGGCCAGGTAGACTGCCGCCACCGGAATAAAGAACAGGAACGGCGAGCGCTCGGCCTTGGCGGCCTCTTCCGCGACCCGCACCATATCGGTGAGCCCGATGATGGACACCAGGGCGGTGGTTTTGAGCAGTACCTGCCAGTTATTGCCGATGCCCGGGAGGGCGTGGCGCATCATCTGCGGCACCATTACCCGGCGGAAAGTGTGCCATTGAGTGAATCCATAGGCCCGGGCGGCTTCTATCTGCCCCGTTTCCACCGCCAGGAAGGCTCCGCGGAAGGTCTCCGCCATGTAGGCCCCGAAGATCAGGCCGATGGTCAGGGTGCCGGAGATAAAAGGGTCGAACTGGAAGAACCAGTCAATGTCGTACTGCTTGTAGAGCCAGTCGGAGAGGTTGTTGACCATGACCTGACCGCCGTAATAGAGCAGCAGCATCATGACCAGGTCGGGGACCCCACGGACAATGGTGGTATAGACGGTGGCAATGGTCCTGGCGACACGGCTGGCGGACAGTTTGGCAGCAGCTCCGGTCAGCCCCAGGAACAGGGCCAGGAGTAGGGACAACAGGGCCAGTTCGACAGTGACAACGGCGCCCTCGGCGAGTTGGGGGCCGTAGCCTTTCAGATCAATCATGCAGGGAATCCAGGTATCGGAGGCCGGTCAGGTATCTGTGGCATGGTCGACAACAGATACCCGGGCCCGGCCGCCGCAGATGGCTTACATCTTGATGTCGTAGTTGAAGTATTTCTCCATGATGGCGTCGTAGGTGCCATCGTTCTTCAGCGTGTCCAGGGCGGCATTGATCTTCTCGGCCAGTTCCCGGTCACGCTTGCGCATGGCAACGCCAACGCCTTCGCCCAGTTTGACCGGCTCACCCACTTCCTTGAAGCCGTCCTTGCTAAGGACGGTCTGCTCGCCCACCGGGTAGTCCACGAAGACCACGTCCAGGCGCTGGCCTTCCAGGTCCAGGACCATGTCATCGGCGGTGGTGTAACGTTTGATGGTCACCACGCCACCCAGGTTTTCAGTGACGTAGGTGTCCATGGTGGTGCCGCGCTGAACGCCCACGGTCTTGCCTTCCATCGCGGACTTGTCGGTCACGTCGGTGTCGAAGTCTTCAGGGGCGAACCAGCCACCCGGGGTGTTGTAGTAGGGCTCGGAGAACAGCACCCGCTCGGCACGCTCCGGGGTGATGGACATGGAGGACATGATGGCGTCGAACTTACGCGCCAGCAGCCCCGGGATCATGCCGTCCCACGCCTGGATGACGAACTCGCAGTTGGCGTTCATCTCCTCACACATGGCTTCCGCCAGTTCCACTTCAAAGCCGGTCAGGTTGCCGTCGTCATCGCGGTACTCAAAGGGCTCGTAGGGCACATCGAAAGCGATGCGAATGGTTTCCCCGTCCTGGGCCAGTGTCGTGCCGGCCATCATGGCCAGGGCGCATCCCGCTGCAACAATCAGTTTTTTCATTTGAGTTTCTCCAGTGTGTTGCGATTTCTGGGGGTTGTCGGATGACAATTCTCAGGATCAGAACCGGGGCGCAAGGAATTGCTGTATGCGCTCCGAATCCGGGTGGTCGAAGACTTTTTCAGGGGTTCCCTGTTCTTCGATCACACCCTGATGCAAAAACAGGACCTGGGAGGACACGTCCCGGGCGAAAGCCATCTCGTGGGTGACCACGATCATGGTGCGACCTTCGTCAGCCAGACCCTGCATGACTTTCAAAACCTCTCCCACCAGTTCAGGATCGAGGGCGGATGTCGGTTCGTCAAACAGCATCACCTCCGGCTCCATGGCCAGGGCGCGGGCAATGGCCGCCCGCTGCTGCTGCCCGCCGGACATCTGGGCGGGGTAATAGTCCTTGCGCTCATAGATCCCGACCTTTTCAAGATAGGCCTCGGCGCGCTCGATTGCCTCCTTTTTGGGCACTTTGAGCACATGGACCGGCGCTTCAATCACGTTTTCCAGCACGGTCATGTGGGACCAGAGGTTGAACCCCTGGAAGACCATGGAAAGCCGTGCACGGACCTGCTCAACCTGCCTGTTGTCCGCCGGTATCCGCTCACCCTTGCGGTTCGTTTTGAAGCGGATTGGGTCACCGTGCACGATAATGTCGCCGGAGGTTGGTGTTTCCAGCAGGTTGATACAGCGCAGGAAGGTACTCTTGCCGGAGCCCGAACTGCCGATCATGGAGACCACATCGCCCTTGCGGGTTTCCAGGGACACGCCCTTGAGAACCTCGTTCTGGTCAAAGGTTTTGTGGATATCCCTGCAGATCAGGGGGGCGTTGTCCGCCATGGCCATACTCCGGCTGTTGATGACAATGCTGTGATGCCTGAAAAATACACGAATTGGCCGGCATCATGAACCGATATGTTTCAGAAGGCGCACTTTTTACGGATTGCGGCGCACAAAATCAATAGTCCCCGAGCGATTGGATCCACCAAAGTCTGGTGGTACTCGGTGGTCGGCTTTCCTATGATGGAAACACATAATGTAGAGAGTGATAACAGGCCTCAAAATGTCAGCGGTAAAACAACAAGATGGGCTGGCCGGCAGCGATAGTCCCCTGGACGGTCGGACCGAGTTCCCGCCGGTGGACCGTCACGCCCTGGCGGAAAAGTTCCGGCGATTCCTGAAGCCGGATTCGGTGATCACCGACGACGAGACCATTCGCCCCTACGAATGCGACGGTCTCTCCATGTACTGTGAAATGCCGCAAATGGTGTTGCTGCCTGAGACGGTGGAGCAGGTGCAGCAGATCATGCGCCTGTGCCACGCCGAGGAAGTGCCGGTGGTGGCCCGTGGCGCCGGCACCGGGCTCAGCGCCGGGGCCATGCCCCATGCCGGCGGTGTGGTGTTGTCGCTGGCAAAATTCGACCGCATCCTGTCGATTGACCCCGCCGCCCGGTCCGCCAGGCTGCAGCCGGGTGTCCGCAACCTGGCCATCAGTGAGGCTGCCGCAAAACATGGCCTCTACTACGGCCCTGACCCGTCCTCCCAGATTGCCTGCACCATCGGGGGCAATGTGGCGGAGAATTCCGGCGGTGTGCACTGCCTGAAATATGGCCTGACCGTTCACAACCTGCTGAGTGTCGAGGTGGTCACCGCCGAGGGCGATCGGGTGACTATCGGCAGCGACGGCTACGACAGTTGCGGTATGGACCTGCTCGCCCTGGTGACCGGGTCGGAAGGGCTGCTGGGCATTGTCACGGAGGTGCAGGTGAAACTCCTGCCCAAGCCGGAAGTGGCCCAGGTGGTCATGTCGGGGTTCGATTCCGTCCAGCAGGCCGGCGACGCGGTGGCGGGCATCATCGGCCGGGGTATTATTCCCGGCGGCCTGGAAATGATGGACGGCTTCGCGATCCAGGCGGCGGAGGATTTCGCCCATGCCGGTTACCCTACGGACGCGCAGGCGCTGTTGCTGTGTGAGGTGGACGGCACCCGCGAGGAAGTCCAGGATCATATCCATCAGGCGGAGGACCTGTTCCGGGAGCTGGGCGCCACCTCCGTCCGCACCTCGGGCAGTGAAGCCGAACGGGCGCTGCTCTGGAAGGGGCGCAAATCCGCTTTCCCGGCGGTGGGCCGGATCTCCCCGGACTACTACTGCATGGACGGCACCATTCCCCGCAGCCAACTGGCCCATGTGCTCACCGAGATGCAGAAACTGTCCGGACATTATGGCCTGCGGGTGGCCAACGTCTTCCATGCCGGCGACGGCAACCTGCACCCCCTGATCCTGTTCGATGCCAACGTGCCCGGCGAGTTCGAGCGCACCGAGGCTTTCGGGGGCGATATCCTCAACCTCTGCGTGGAGGTGGGGGGCAGCATTACCGGTGAGCACGGTGTGGGCATGGAGAAGATCCGCCAGATGCCCAACCAGTTCGGCAACCTGGAGGTCAGCCAGTTCCATGGCATCAAGCAGGCCTTCGACACCAGGGGCATCCTCAATCCGGGCAAGGGTGTGCCCACGCTGAGGCAGTGCCAGGAATACCGGGCGATTGGCCCGTTACAGACGCCTGCTGCGACGGGTGAAGGGAGTGCAGACCATGGGTGATATCAGTACACAGTTGCAGGAACAGGTGCGCCAGGCGGTTGCCAGCCGGACGCCGCTGGCTATCACCGGCGGTGGCAGCAAGCCTTTCCTGGGGCGCGGCCTGCACGGTGAGCCCCTGAACATTGGCGACCACACCGGTATTGTCAGCTACGAACCCGTGGAACTGGTGCTGACGGTGCGGGCCGGTACCCGTATCACCGACATTGAAACCGCGTTGGCGGAACACGGTCAGCGTCTTGCGTTCGAGCCACCCCGGTTTGGCGACGCGGACACCATTGGCGGCGTGCTGGCGGCCAACCTGTCCGGCCCTGGCCGTCCGTGGCAGGGATCGGTTCGTGACCATGTACTGGGGCTGCGGTTGATCAATGGTCGTGGTGAGCACCTCAGGTTCGGGGGGCAGGTGATGAAGAATGTGGCCGGTTATGACGCGTCCCGGCTTCAGGCCGGCGCCCTGGGCACGCTGGGGGTGATCACCGAAGTGTCACTGAAAGTGTTGCCAAAGCCGGCTGTGGAGCAGACGCTGGTGCAGGAAATGGAAGAACCGCAAGCCATCGCCCTGATGAACCGGCTTGCCGGCCAGGCCAAGCCTCTGTCCGCCGCCTGCTGGTTCGAGGGCAGTCTGTATCTCCGGCTATCCGGATCACAACCCGCTGTTGAGGCGACCGCTGAAGCCTGGCGGGCAGACAGCGTGGGGCAGATGGAAAGTCTGGAAAATGGCGATGAGTTCTGGCGCCAGCTTCGCGACCAGCGGTTGTCCTTCTTTGACGGTGATCGTCCCCTGTGGCGATTCTCGGTGAATCCGACCGCCGTTATGGAGGATATCGACACAGATGCCCTGATCGACTGGGGCGGGGCACAGCGCTGGGGCCGCCAGGACGAGACCTTGTCCGCCATGGCCGAACGGGCTGGTCGTGCGGGTGGGCAGGCATCGCTGTTCCGCCACGGCGACCGCACGGGTGAAGTGATGCATCCACAACCCGCGCCCTTGCGAGCAATTCAGCAGCGACTGAAAGCTGCTTTCGATCCCCATGGGATTTTCAATCCCGGACATCTGTACAGCTGGGTTTAGTATGCAGACCAACCTCGTTCAGGAATTCGCCAACAAGCCGGAAGGCCAGGAAGCCGAGGACATCCTCCGTAGCTGCGTCCATTGTGGCTTCTGCACCGCCACCTGTCCCACCTATCAGGAACTGGGGGACGAGCGGGACGGCCCCCGGGGCCGGATCTACCTGATGAAGATGTTCCTGGAAGGGCAGGAAACCACGGAACGGACCCGCGAGCACCTGGACCGGTGCCTGAGCTGCCGGTCCTGCGAGACCACCTGCCCGTCGGGCGTGCAATATGGCCGCCTGCTGGATATCAGCCGGGGGTTTATGGAGGAACGCCTGGAGCGGCCACGGCATGAGAAATGGCTACGCTGGGGGCTGACCCGGGTGCTCCCCAGCCGCCGGTTGTTCGGCAGCCTGCTGCGACTGGGGCAAATCGCCCGTCCGCTGGTGCCGGAACCCTTGCGCAGCAAGATTCCGCCGAAGAAAACCGCGCATGCCTGGCCTGTAGGCACCCATGATCGCAAGGTGCTGGCTCTGGCCGGTTGTGTCCAGCCCTCGGCAACGCCCAACACCAATGCAGCGGCTGCCCGAGTACTGGACCGTCTGGGCATTACCCTGATGGAGGCGCCGCAGGCGGGCTGCTGCGGTGCGGTGAACTATCACCTGGGTGACCATGAAGACGGCCTCGATCACATGCGGCGCAATATCGATGCCTGGTGGCCCGCCATCGAGAACGGTGCGGAGGCGATCGTTATGACCGCGTCCGGTTGTGGTGCCATGGTCCAGGATTACGGGCACCTGCTGAAGGGTGATCCGGCCTACGCCGACAGGGCGCGCAGGGTCAGCGAGCTGACCATGGACCTGGGGGCCTTTCTGCTGCAACAGGACCTTGGCCCCCTGCAGCGCTCCGGTGCCAGGGGCAAGGTGGCATTCCATTGTCCCTGTACCCTGCAACATGCCATGAAACAGGGGGGCGTTGTGGAGGAGGTGCTGGAGAAGGCCGGTGTGGAACTTGCGACCACCACGGACAGGCATCTCTGTTGCGGTTCCGCTGGCACCTATTCCGTGTTGCAGCCGGAACTGAGCCAGCGCCTGCTCATCAATAAGCTGCAGGCGCTGACGGTGGAGCAGCCCGATGAGATTGTGACGGCCAATGTGGGCTGCCAACTCCATCTGGAAACCCGGTCAACGGTGCCAGTACGCCACTGGATCGAGTTGCTTGATCGGGGGCCATCGATAAACCAGTGACATTTCGGCAATGTCTGCATGGGCCACAGGCTCTGTGCTACCTTGAGAGAGCTAGACCTGAATATCCATTGGTCCAACCAAGGAGGCTACTATGGAAGCCCAATCCCAGGATGCGAAGAAGCAGAACGCCGAGTACGAACAGGTCAAGGCTGACCTGAAGGCGCTCAGGGAGGATTTTGCCAAGCTCAGCCGTAGCGTTGCCGATGGTCAGAAAGACAGTTTCAACAGTTTCCGCGAAGAGTTGCGTCGGGAAGGACAGGAGGCGTTGAACTCAGCCCGTGGAGCCGGTGAGAAGGCGATTCACGACGTTGAGGAGCGTATCACCCAGCGCCCGTTCCTTACTGTACTGATCCTGTTCCTGGCAGGCCTTGTGGTCGGCAAGTTGCTAGACCGGTAACCATGCTGTCAAAACAGGAAATGGAAGGGCTGGCACGTAAGGCGGTCGCCGCCCTGGTCGGGGTGTTGTTAACCGTTGCCCTGTTGTCCGCCCTGCTGATTGCCGGGCTGGTGCTGCTGCTGTGGGCTACCACGGCGGGGCTCAGCCCGCTAGTCGGTCAGGCGGGGGCGTTGGCCATTTCCGGTGGGCTCTGTTTCCTGTTGCTGGGGCTGTTTTTCTGGCGCCTGCTCAGTGCCCGGGCGACCTCGGGCAGCGGTGGCGAGCCGGGCCTTTCCCTTCGTGATCGGCTGGAAAACACCATCCGCGAAAACCCCCTGGAAGCCGCTCTGGGCGCCTTTGCCCTCGGTATTTTCGGTCAGGCGGATGCCCGCTTCCGGGCCATGGTGCTGCAGAGCGGCATGGCGTTTATGAGGCAGGCCAGGGCGGACAGCCGCTCAGGCAGTCAGGAAGATAATGCCGCCAACGATGAAGCAGGCGAGGGCGAATCCGTGGGCGGCGAGCCCTAGTGTCCCTTAACATAAGTTCGCAGAGTTTCAGCGTGCCATACAAAGCCCCTGGCGAGGCGCGGCTCGCCGGGAATGGTGCGTCCCTTGGCAATAGAGCCACTATTCCCGGCGGAACGCGCCTTGTAGTACTGTCTGACACAGCCCCTGAAATGCTGCGAACTTATGTTAAGGGACACCAGAGTGTCAGCCGGACAGCAGGCCGGCATAGGCGCAATAGAGGAATGCTCCGGACCCCGTAAGGATCATCAGCCAGGCCGGGATAACCATATCGCTACGCTTGACAGTCTTCATGGACTTATCTCTTTTTTTGTTGTTGATATTTATCAATAGACCAGCATAGATCAAAAATCCCGTAACGGGCAGGCAATCCATCCCCGCCGTGGGTGCATGTGTTTATAATGTGAACAGTGTCGCCCGTTTCCCGAGGTGTGGATAATAGGATGGTTGTCGCTGGATGCGACTTTCCCAACCGACCAATAAGGATGTTGCATGAAGCCAGGATGGCTCCCGATGCTGTGTATCACAGTGTCTCCCCTCTCAGTCTATTCCCACGACGCCTGCGCTGACGGTATCCATACCTGGACCGATGAACACGGGGTAACTCATTTCTCGGACCAGGCCCCGGCCCACGGCCAGAGCCGGCAGCTGGAACTGGACCAGCCGGTCCTGGTGCCCATGAAGGAGAATCTGGACGCGGCCTCCGCCATTGATGAGACGGTCGCCACTTCCCCCTCCAGCAGGCGGGGTGAATTCGACGGGGGGCGAGAGGCCGCTGACCGGCAGCGCCGACAGTGTGAGCAGTACCGGCAGGAACTGGATAATATCCAGAGCCGGCTACGGGCCGGTTATGGCAATGCCGAGGGGAACCGGCTCCGGGCCAGGCGCCGGGTGCTCAGTGGTCGCCTGGGGCGTGAGTGCATCCTTGGGTAATGGTGGATCAGGGTTGCTCTGAAGTCCCCGTGGTCTGGATGCCAGGATAGAAGGTGGACCGGTGGGGATTGCCGTCGTCGGGAAACAGTATCCTGTCCACGAAATTGAGACTCTTCGACATTATCTCTTTTGTCCCGATACGCGGGTCCTGGTGGCGGGCATTGATCAATAGATCCAGGGTGGCCGTGGACCGGCCGGTTGCGGCATTGACCCGAATCGCCATACGGGCGGACTGTTCAAAGGGTGCCCAGCGGTCGTTGGTGCCGTGGAGCAGCAGGATGGGCGGGAAATTCTCATGCACCCGGGCCACCGGGCTGGCCTCCAGGGCCAGTTCGCTCTGGTAGGCGGGATACCCCATTAGCCGGTCCGCCGCTGTACGACCCTGTTCCCCCATGGTGGTGATATCGGATACGCCGGACCAGGAAACAACGCCCTGCACCTCCGGGGAGGCATCACCATAACCCATGTCCGGGTCCTGGGCGGCGGAATCCCCGTTGGTGGCGGCCAGCATCTGGGCCAGGTGTCCGCCGGCGCCGCTGCCCATAACAACGATGCGCTCGGCATCCAGTTGGTACTGGTCGGCGTTGGCGCGGAGGAAACGAATGGCGGCCTTGGCATCGTGGAGCTGGGCGGGCCACTGGGCCTTATCCGCCAGGCGGTAACCCACATCCACTACGGCATAGCCCTGGTAGATGGCCCAGTAGGCGGGAGCGTTGGCGGCGGACTGTCTGCTTCCGGTCGCCCAGTCGCCACCGTGGAAATGCACGATAAACCGGTAGGGCGGCTCGCCTTCAAACGGGTAGGTGATGTTGAGCCGCTGACGAGGGCTGTCCCCGCCGATGGCGTAGGGTACGTCCTGCTCGACTTTCCAGAACTGCTCCAGGTCGATGAGTCCCTCATCCCGGGCTGGTGATGGGGGCTGAGCGCCGTTGGTCTGCCGGTTGGCCATGCGGTTCAGCGCCTGGCGGAAATCGGCCAGCAGTTCCGGCGAGGCCTCACCGGATACGGTCACGTCCACCGGCGGTATCCCCCTGGCAAAGACGGGGCTGGTGGGACCGGCGATCACCAGGAGGGCAATGAGTATCGTCCTGAACGTCAAGTGTGGCTCCTGTCTGATAGGGTCTGACGGATGGCTGGCGCACGGAGGGAATCCGTGCCGGGGCAAGGATAATCATTCTTCTAGCCGGCGTCACCCCGGTTGTCGCTCAGGCGCGCCGGAAGCTTGCCAGGGCAACAGCGGCCACCACGAACAGGCCGCCAAACACCTGGTTCATGCGTTTCTGGCGCCGGGGTGTGGTCATGAAGCGGAACAGCTGGCTGGCAAGCAGGGCATAGCCAAGCATCACCATGCAATCCACGATGATCAGCGTAATGCCCATGGTGGCAAGTTGTGGCGCATGGGGGGCTTCCGCCACCAGGAACTGGGGAAACAGGGCGATCAGGAACACCGTGGCCTTGGGGTTGGTCAGGTTTACGACCGTCGCCCGCCAGAAACGGCGACCATCGCTGACCTCCGCCTGTCCGTCGGAAGAATGCGCCACCGCCGGTTCGCGCCATTTCTGTATGCCCAGCCAGACCAGATAGGCCACCCCAAGCCACTTGATGACCGACAGGGCGATGTTGGATGAGGCAATCACGGCCCCCAGCCCGGCACCCACCAGCAGTATCTGGGCGCCATAGCCCAGTTGCAGGCCCAGGATCGCGGGCATGGACCGGCGTACACCGTACTGCAGCCCGTTGCTCATGGTGTTGACGGCCCCGGCGCCGGGGGACACGGATATGAGGATGGCGGCCACCACAAAGGTCAGCCAGACAGAGAGTGACATTGCTTATGCTCACCTGAAATTCCGGATGCTATAATCCGCCGCGTAACTCACACGCCAGCAAGGAGATTGTCATGGCTAAACGACGGGCAAGGCCCACCAATCATAGCGCGGTCCAGCGTGACCTGAGAACACCCAAGTTCCAGATGCGGGTGGTAGAGGACAAGACCAAGTACAAGCGCAGTCGCGACAACAGGGTCAGGTCAGAGGACTTCCGCAAGGCTGCCTGAGGCGTCCTTACGAAAGTCCTCTGGCCGGTCAGATACTGTGCTGTTCCTTCATCCGGGCATCCCGGTTCAACTGCTCCAGTTCCCGGTTCAACGCCTGGGACCAGCGCTGGAGTTCTTCCTTGAGGCGCGCGAAGGACTGGTCGGAGAGCTCTGATAGCTGCTCCTGAATGCGGGCCAACTCCTTGCTGACCTCGGCAATGGTCTCGGGGTCGCCGCCGTCCAGGGCATCCTGCTGGCGCTCCAATCCTTCCTGGGCCTGTTCGATGGTCTCGCGTTCCTCCTCGCTCGCGGAGGGGGCTTGCTCCAGGGCCTCGTCCAGCGAACGGGACAGTTCCTCCATCCGTTTTTCCAGACTGTCACCGTACTGTTCGAACAGGGCGGACATTTCTTCCTGCGTATCCTCTGAGAAGGCCGAAAAGTCATCGATCAGACGGTCCAGCTCCTGGTTTGCCCGGTCCGACTCATCCGCCAGGCGTGAGCGCAGGCTGTCCCCGAAATCGCGGACGCTCCCCATCAGGCTGCCGATACGGACATCCGTGCTGATTTCGTCGCCGGTACGATGATAGTCCACCTGCCACTGGTCGTTGATGCGGACCAGGTAGGTGGTGGTTTCCAGCTCGCCTCCCTTCATGTCGGGCAGGTCGCTGAACACGGTGTCAATCTGCGCTTCCTGGCCTTCCACGGTGACCCGTCCCCAGCTCACCTCGGCACCGTCCCAGTCCAGGGAATAGCCGTCGAAGCCGGACTCGTCCACCAGCGTCGATAGTTCTGCGGCGGTTTCGGCATCACCGTCCAGCACCGCGGACCAGAACTCACGGGTGACTTCCTGGGGTGTTTCGGGGCTGCCACAGCCTGTCAGGGCCAGGATGAGGGCCAGGAAGGGTAAGGCCAGGTATTTATGCACTGTCATGTAGGGTCCAGAATGATGTCGATGATTTAAACGATGGCAAATCGTAACGCCATCATCCCGCTTTTTGAACTACCCGGGGTATCAGAGATTGGGACGTTCGGGCGGGGAAATCGTTGAGCCGCCGGGATTCAGGCATCAATAATCCAGGGGAAAGGACCGAAGCCTGGCTCTTGGTGTCGTCGAAATGGGTATAAATTGCCGTCCATTTATTTAACTCCTACCAATGTTGTCGCTGATAACCTGTTGATATCTGGTTGTAGGCCCAGTCTTTGCTTGTGCATAGCCGATCATCAGGACAACAAATGAAAAGGATGCACCATGTTTCGCAGGTTCTTTTGGGCAATTGCCTTTATTACACCCTCCCTGGCCAATGCAGGCCTGTTGCATTACGACCTGAACTTCGAGTCATACGATCCCGAGCACTCCGTGAGCGGTAACGGTTTCATCCTTGCCGACACCGACCTGAATGCCGTTGTCGGGGGGCAGCTGGTTTGTGATGAGTTTGTCTTTTCCTGGTCTGATGGCTCCCCGCAGGCACTGACCCAGGTCGGTGAATACTACAATGCCAACGTGGTGAGCGGTGGCCTCGTTAATGGCACGGACGAAATGACCGGTGAAGCCGGAACCCTGGAACTGATGTTCCTGCTCTGGCCGCCGGTGCAAGGGGACGGCTTTGCCGACAAGCTGGATGCCCACTTCCCGGAGGACATCTGGTCAACCCTCCATGTGCCTTCCGAGAGCCGTGGCGACGGCCACTGGTTGAATGCTCCGGTGACAACGCACTTTACCCTGGATGCTCCCGTCAATGTGCTACAAAGCCTGGCGGAAGTCGCAGATGTGCCAGCGCCGTCTTCCCTCCCGCTGTTTGCCCTGGGCGGACTGCTCCTGGCGTGGCGCCGCTATCGCGGCTGAGATCGTTTTTTCCCATGGCCGTCGATACCGATTCCAGACCGGGAGTCGGTGTTGGCGGGACCGGGACACGGACGTTCACAACTGCCATAATGTCGGCTGGTTTTCAGGCAGATAGCAACTTCCATGACTGATCTATCCGACCCAAAGACGGCCCGTGAGCTCAAGGGCGGTACCGGTATCCGCCGAATCATCAATGCCGCCGGATACTCCATGAACGGTTTCCGCACGGCTTTTCGTACCGAACCGGCCTTCCGCCAACTGGCACTACTGAACGTTATCCTGTTGCCCATCGCCCTCTGGGTGGATGTGTCACCGGCGGAACGGGCCATCCTGCTGGTGACCCCATTACTCTCTCTGACCATTGAACTGATCAACTCGTCCATTGAACACGTGGTGGACCGGATTTCCCTGGAGCTGCACCCACTGTCCAAGTCGGCCAAGGATATGGGCAGCGCCGCGCAGTTTATGGGGTTGGTCATCATCGCCGTCTGTTGGGTCGCCATCCTGATCTGATGCCATGCGCCTGATCCTCAGCCGGAAGGGATTCGACAGTTCATCGGGTGGATGCCCCAATCCGGTCTTTCCGGACGGTTCCGCCCTGGCGTTACCGATCCCGGACAGCCAATCGCCGATCCGCTATGGGAGGGTCAGCCACCAGGGCCAGGGCGTCGGTCCGCTGGTCACTCACCTGACCTCTGGCAAGGTAAAGGCAAACCACGGAGCCCACCTGGACCCCGACGTGATAGCGGATGCCTATCCCAGGGAAAACGGCTGGCGGCCTGTCCTGGGGCAGCATGGCCAGGCCCAGTCTCACCTGATGAGACAGGGCGTGTGTGCCGGCGATCTGTTCCTGTTCTTTGCCCTGTTCCGTGAGGTGGAGCGCCACCGTCGGCAGTGGCGGTTCGTGCCGGGCACCAGGCCATTCCATGCCCTGTGGGGCTGGCTCCAGGCGGGAGAGGTGTTGCCGCTGGACGGTAACCACAAGGTGCCGGCCTGGGCGGCCTACCATCCCCATCTGTCGGGCCAACGGGGTGTGCACAATACCCTGTACCTGTCGGCGGAAGGCCTGGATCTTCCCGGGGTTGGTGATGGGGTGTCAGGAGCCGGCATATTCGGTCGCCTAAAGAAAAGCCACCGCCTGACGGCACCGGATGCCCGGGGAGTAACCGACTGGCTTCTGCCGGAAGACTTCTTCCCAACCGGAGGCCGGGAACCCCTCAGTTACCACCACAACCGGGACCGCTGGCAACGGGCAGGGGAAGGCAAATGCCGACTAAAAAGCGCGGCCAGGGGGCAGGAGTTTGTGCTGGACCTTGAGGCATACCCAGGTGTGACAAGCTGGTTGGCTGGGTTGTTTAACGCTGATGGATGAGGGCACAGGATAACTGGCCCGGAAACCACAAGGTCCTTGAAAACTTAGTGACGTGGACGCGCCGAGAGCATCAGTATACGTTCGCAATGATGCGGGCTCGTAGCTCACCTCCTGAATTCCGGTGCTAAGTGCCCGGCAGGGATCGGGGCCCTGAACGGCAAAGTAGCGCTAAGCCCATGATAACCAGAAGAGCCGGCATTGACGGTTCCGATACGTCGACAGGGGGAGTGTCACCGAAGTAGACATTGTCCATGTGGAGATTACTCCGACGATTCATACGCCCCTCAACTTTCACCCATTGGATGTCTTTTGCCGTCAGAGAGATGGTGGTGGGGGACAGAGGGTACTGCCAGTCATCGTTTGGTTTGTCGATGGGAGGCGGGTTGTCCGGATCTGGTGGGTTAGGGTTTTCGGGTTTTGCGTGGACTTCGGCAATAAGTTCATCGTCGCTGTTGTAGGCCCAGGCAAAAACACCCCCAAGATTACGAGTCCACGCATCAAAACTGACATAATCTGGTCTTGCATCATCGGAAAAAATAAACCGGACGGTCGGGCCTGCCCAGTTCACGACTGCGTTGGATGAAGCCGTAGGGGTGAACGGGAACGCGTCGATGGGTTCATAGACCATCAATCCCTCAAAGCGCACGCCAAGATCCAGATATTGGTCGTCCACACAGTTAGAGCCTGCAAACCAATCGGCGCACCGTTGGCTGGGATCAACCTGGGTAGGGAGATCATTGAAGTCGATCAGTACACTGTTTGCCTCAAGAGATATAATCGAAAACAGTATGACGCGGAGCGGTAATAGGAGGGCGGTGCGTGTATTCATTTTTCATCACCTGAATTGAGTGTATGAAAAAAGAAATACTGCAGAAATTTCTTTTCGAAGAACTCTCAGCGTAGACCGGCTCACCAGCATAGGCAAAGTTTCCACCCCCACCGGAGCGCGTAGAAGCTCTTCAAACAAAAAGCCCCTCGGATTTCTCCGAAGGGCTTTGGAATTCTAATGGTGCCCGGAGGCGGAATCGAACCACCGACACGGGGATTTTCAATCCGGTGAGCAAGCAACACATAAAGCCACAATGCTGCGCAATCAGTCACTTACGAAAAACTATCACCACAGTAGACCACTGAAAGTCGCATTTCTGTGGACACCGTGAGGACGTTTCATGCAGGCGTCTTGGTGTTCGGGTGCCTAGTGTAGTATTTCAGATTTACTGTATAGATTAACGGTCTTTTTCGATGTTAGACCGTAGTTCACTATAATCAGACAGAAGCAGCTATTGGCATCCTTTAGGGTGCTTCAGGCGGGCCGACTATTTTATCTGCCTCATCAAAGAAGTCAGCAAAGTCACGAACCTGGATAAAAGGATATTGCTTGCTTAGGCTCCGATATTTTTCGGGCACGTCTAAATAATAAACGCGGAACATGCGTGCAATAAACATTTGGTAGACCGCCCATTGTTGAGGTAAGCAGACTTCGACTACAGAGTTATCTTTACCTTGGTAATTGGTTTCGGCAAGAATTACTAAAACTCCTTTGAAGCGCTCTGTGCCGAACACCCCGTCCAATACGCGTTGGTGAGCCCAGACTTGTACCACACGCTCACGAGTTGATAACTTGATAGGTAGGTGAATCTTGCTCTTCTCGGGTCCCAAGTCGAAGATGAAATCCGTGGGCAACTTGCTATCTGCGTCCAAATTTAAAACTTGGATGTGCTTCATTGGGTTGAGATCGTACTTAGCAGAAAATAGGTGTCCAACAAAGATTTCGAAGAAGGTGCCAGGGCTCTTCTTGTCTCCTGATTTAAGGATGTCGTTGGCAGCGCAAAAAGACATCACCATTGAATAGAGCAAGCAGCTCCGCTCGTTGGCCTCTAAGTCCTCGATGTCAGCTAGTCCCTTGCTTTTCAGAAAGTCTTCCGCAAGAAGTGCGTTGTATCTATCAAGATTGATGGGTCTGGATCGCTTGCCATCACTAGGTCGGCGGAGTACACCGTAACGCTTGCCAGGAACTTTCGAATTAACTTCTTCGATGGTCAATTCTTCGGCAGCAAATTTGGCGGCCTCAGAGCATAATCGCTCCAGTTTTTCGGCTATCGCCTGGCTGCCAAGGTCGGTTGTCTTGGTAAGGTTAGTAAGTGCTTTATACTGCTTTTGGACGTCATGCATATTAATTTCCCCGTTTGGGGGAACAGCCTACATTAAGTTAATAGAAAGTCGAAATTATGAAAGAACTGTCATTGAGGTCTTGTTTTCTTTCTGTGGTAGATCTTTTGGTTTAGCCCAGGGCGCAGTACTCTCTAACGACCGTACTATTGCTTGTCCTGCAGCTTTGGCCAACGGTGGTGGAACGGCATTTCCGATCATCCTGCGCACATCTGCACGATTCCCTAAGAAACGAAAGTCGTCACTAAATCCTTGGAGTCGCGCTGCTTCTCGTGGAGTGATAGACCTGTCCTGATCCGGGTGTGCGTAGCGGCCGCGTGAAAAACTATCGAAGCCTCCGGTAATAGTAGGACAAACACTGTTCCAGCTGAGCCGACCATAAACATCAGGCCAGCCACCCTTGGTCGTATTTACCCTTTGGTGGCAGGGTAATCGCAATTCATAGGGGATATCTCGCCAACCACCGCCTTGGGGCACATGTGAAATCCTGAGCTTATTCATATCCGAGATTTTGCACTGGATATGGTTAGGGATCATAGGATGTTCAGTGTAATCGCTCGGAGGCGGGGGTAAATCGCCAATCGCGTCTCTCACTGTGGCTGACTTAGTTGAAGTCGGCAGCAGTGGTGGAGCAGCGCCAAGGTCCTTGCGTAGCCCAATCATTAGAAAGCGCCCTCTGGATTGCGCAATTCCGAAATCGGAAGAGCAAACAAAGAAGTCGTAGACGTCGTAATTTGATAGCTTTTCAGAGAGCTCTTCAATCAGCTTTTTTCCACGCTTTTGTCCGAATATTTGAACATTTTCGAACAAAAATGCTTTAGGCGAAACTTCTTGCACTAATCTGGCAAAATGGCGAACTAGCTCGTTTCTTGGGTCATCTAAGGCAGCTGCCCCACGTCGTTGTTTTGAAAAGCCTTGACAAGGTGGCCCCCCCGAAAACAGGTCAAGCTCTCCTTTGGGCAAGCCTGCTCGTTCCATCAGTTCCGCTCCGGTAACGGAACTTGCGTCGAGCGTATCCACGTGGTGCCCAATGTTATGTCGATAGGTTTCTACCGAGCGCTGATCGTTATCAAAGGCAAATTTCACGTCGAAGCCTGCTTGAATCAGCCCAACTGACATGCCTCCTGCTCCAGAAAAGCTCTCTATCGCTTTCAAATTATTCATGTTTTTCCTTATCGCTCTATGCCCTAGATCGTCTAAACTTGATCTGGGCAGTACTATATCATGGAGATTCCCAAACGCTTAGACAGCCTCTTGAAAATAGGTAAGCCTTGCATGGATATTTTCAGTCCAGAGAAACGAAGTAGCGTTATGTCTAGAGTTCAAGGTAAAAACACGAAACCAGAACTTGCCGTGCGTCGCTTCTTGCATCGAAGGGGGCTTCGCTACCGCTTGCATCGAAAGGACCTACCCGGTAAGCCAGATATCGTGTTCCCTTCTAGGAGGGTTGTTGTTTTCGTGCACGGGTGCTTCTGGCACCAACACCCAAGATGCCGAAAGGCAAAGTTGCCAGCGAGTCATACGGATTTTTGGTCGAAAAAATTATCATCTAACACCTTGCGAGACCTGAAAGTGGAGGATGCTCTGAGAGATTCTGGGTGGCGGCCTATCGTTGTTTGGGAATGTGAAATCACTGAGGAAAACCTGGAAGCGCTCTACCAAGAAATCTTAGAAGTGGAATGAGTCATAGGTTTTAGCTACGGAAATGGTAAAGCCTCTATTAGCCCACGCCGAGACGACTCGCTCACACCAATTTGTTAGCAGCTAAAGCCTGAAACCGCCACCACACACTACGACGGCCAGCCCTCTTGTTCTTCTTGTCTCCCACACTGGTTTCCATACCAGGAACTGGCGATTCTCGCCGCCAGGCTGAAACCTATCCTGTTTTCAGGCTGTTCTCTTTCCGCGCCTTCTCAATCTCCGGGCTGATCTGTCCAGCTTCGGGAATCGTCTCGCCCGTCATGATCCAGTAGGAGTACTGAGGGAATACCCTGGCAAGGGCTTCCAGGTAATCCTCGTTCACCTTCTGTTTTCTCCCTCGGATGTTTCCCCACTTGTACCGGTCGATGCCGGTTAGCTCTTCCATCTTCTTCGATGTCAGGTCCAGGGTATCAAAAAGCTCAATCACTCGGTCACGGATCATAATTAATTTAAATTAGTAAATTATACTCACTCTGCTAGAGTAAGTAATATGTACTCAGTACTGAGTTTTTAATACTGAGTCAAAGCAATGGAAAACAGTGTAGCAGAGTGCAAAACAGTGGACGAGCAAAAGCAGATCATCCTATTAGCGACGCCAGTCATGACCCAGGACCGCTACGCCCAGCTCACCGGGCTAACGGAAGGGCAGGTAAGGGGCCAGATCGAAAAAGGACATTTGCCATCCCTGAAGATTGGCCGGGTGCGCATGGTGAACATTGCGGCTCTGTCCCAGGTGGCATTGGAACAGGAGGACTGGCAATGAAGCGTCTGAACAAAGTAGGCGAGCATGTTGCGCTGTATGTTCGGATTCGTCGTGAGGCTGGCAGTCAGGTTTCCGGCTTCTGGTTCTTTAATGGAAAAGAACTGGTGGCGACGTCTGACCGCCTGGGCCCGGCCTGCATGGTCGCTCCTGGAACCGTCGTTGTCAGTATTTCCGGTCGCCAGTGGGTGGCCGTTGGTGGCGACCGCGTCAACGGTGCCGCCGGCTGGTCCTTCACCTCTCCTTATAAGGACGAGTCAGAAGTGGAAGGCGACGCCGTCCACTTCAACGACAACCCCAGGTCCCTGAAGATCCGCGCCAAGCTGGACGACTACCTGGACTACTACCGGAGCGTCAAAGGCACCCTGCCGGACACCGTTGCCCTGCGACGCGAACAGCTATCCAGCTGCGGCGCCATGCCCGGCCAGGTCTACAAAGGCGTCCGCTTGGAGGTTTACATATGACCCCGGAACTGCGTGAGAAGAAAAAGAAAGAAATGCTTCTGAAGGTTAACCAAGCGGCGCAGATCTGGTCCGCTGGTGACTACGAACAAGCCAGCCACTTGTTCAGCGAGTTCTGCGGTATCGCCTTTCCTTATCAAAGTACAGACAGCGACCTGTACTGGTTTTTCGTCCAGCTCTCTATCGTCTACGCCGACTACATCACCCAAGAGAAAACCCGGGACTTCAAAACTTGGGCTATCGGTGAAGCCTGCAAAGCACTGAGGGCGGCGGCATGAGATACCACAGCCAGGAAGCCCCCAGCCGCCCGGCCATCCGAGACAGTTTTGCCTTCCAGGGCCCAGCCTCGTCCTCTGCGCTCACCACCGACGCCCTGGAAGGCCTTTTTACTGACGCCCTGGAATGCCTGTTTATCACCCTGGCCAACCGCCTGGACCAATTGCAGGAAGTCCACACCGACTACCCGTGCGACTACGTCGCCCGGTGCAAGGCCACCTTTACCGACCAACTCATTCACGACCTGGAAGCCAGGGGCTACCACAGCCCGGCGTTTGACCGCCTGACCAAGCTGCGCGACGCCTGGGACCACGGCGCCCTGGATCTCCCGATGGTGACAGAGACGGAGACACACCCATGAACACCATCCCCAAACGCAAGAAGAACCTGCCGGCGGAGCCCAAGCGCTTTTACGTCATGGCCACCACCCGAATCCACGCCGACCTGTTAAAGGAAGCGGCGGCCCGGGGCACGGACCTCTACACCCTCGGCGGTGCGGTCCTGTCCGCCTGGGTCGAGGCCGGCTGCCCGGACTTCTTCGAAAGGGACCAGGACCACCCTGAAAAGTCCCCGAGTCCGCCCCCGTCATCGTCACCGCTCGCGCACGATTCGGGGGCCGGGCAGTGAGCCCTGCAAGGCTGGCGCGCAGCGCCAGGGCCGCAGGCCCCTTGGCCTTGCTGGGGGCACTGACTGGACCACAGTGCGCACAACGAGCGGTGTCGTTGACGGGGGTGGACGCCCGCCCCTTGATTCCGAGCCGTGAGCAAACGCAGCCACCCGCAGGGTGGCCACAGACCAACACCCAGGCCCGAGTGGGCCATTAACGCCAAACCAAGCAAGAGGACAGACCAATGGAAAACTACCTGAACCTGATGATCATCGGCGCCACCCGCTACGACATCGACGGTAACAAAGGGGGATCCGTCTGGGCCTATAGCCCCGCCGAAGCCACCGACGACAACCGGGTCGGCAACGAAGTCATGAAGATCGCCTGCGACTGGAAACACATCGACCAGCTCCGCAACCACGCCGACAAGCTCCCGGCGCCGTTCATCGTCAAGGCCCAGATGAAAGCCGGGGCAGGGGGCAAGGTCACCTTCAAGGCCCTGGAGCTGAAACCCCAGGACGCCACCCGCAAACCGGCGGCGTAAGGACACCGAGATATGCCCACGGTCCAGAACTACCAATGCACCGGCACCCTGACCACCGAAGCCGTCAACGGCTCGGCGGTCATGGCCTGCACCGGCGGCACCTGGACCGTGGAAGCCATTCAGCCCGAAGACATCGAAACGGTCTTCGCTGAATACCTTTCGCCCGATCCTGAAATGATCGGCCTCGTCATGGGATCGGCCCTGGTGTTCTGGGCCATCGGTCTCGGACTGGGCCGGGTCGTCCAGGTCATGCGGAAGGTCTCTTAAAAACCAAACCGGAGAAAACACCATGTCTGAAGTTATCGAAATGAAGCAACAGAAGAACGGCGTTTGGGCTCGTCGCAGCGCCAAGATCGGCACCGCCCTGGTGGCTGGCTTCGCGGCGGGTACTGCGGCCGCCGTGGACCACAGCGAAGCCATCAACGGGGCGTTCACCGACGGCTCCACCAACGTCACCACCGCCGTGACTGGCGTGATTGCCCTGGTGGCCATCGTCACCGGTCTGGGCATGATCGTCAGCATCCTGCGCCGGTAATGGCCACGGGTGTCTTAATCGGGGCCCTCTGGGCCTCGATGTTCGCCCTCGGCTACAACACCCACTAACCAAGGGCCGGGCATCCGGCCCTTTTTCATCGTTAGGGGATCGAACGTGTTTGGTTTAATGATCCGAAAGACATCGCGTTACTGGCGCTTATTGCCCATCTGTTCGTTGCTATTGGCAGAGTCTGCGTTGGCGGAATATGACTCCCTGGAGGAAGCCATGTCGGCGTGCGAGTCGACCGAACATAGCAATCCAGAGAGTTATTATTATGTATGCACGGATGCGGGCCAGCTTTCTGACACTGGCACGTATCAGTACGCCGTCAGCCGTCGCACCTATCGTCAGAGCAATGATAGTGATGCTGGTGGCCAGACCTATTTCTGGTACAAGGGGCCTGAATGCGAGATCCCTGCCGGCAACACCCGCTCACTCTCCGTACCCGATCCCGCCGCCATCGGCTTCGAAGCCTGCTTTAGCTCCTGCACCTTCTCCCTGGGAGGCCCGTCGGCCTACGAAGAGGACGCCCAGGGCAATGTCATCTCCTGGACATTCTACGAAGCCGCCAGCACCGGTGAATACTGCGAGACCTCCAATGCGTCCGAAGGCGGTCAACAGGACGATGACGGCGACGACGGAAATGACGACGGCGGTGACGATGGGGGAGACGGCGACGGTGGTGATGGCGGTGACGACGGATCCGGCGACGACGATGGCACTGGTGATGACGGTGACGGAAGTGACGACGGATCGGATGACGGCAGCGGTGATGATGGATCAGGCGACGACGGCTCTGATGATGGTAATGGCTCTGGCGGCGGAAGCGGCGACGGAGAAGGCGAGGGCGACCCCGTCACCTGGAGCGGCGAAGAAATCGACCTGACCTTGAGTGACACCGACGAGGAATACGACCAGGTCATGAACGACTACAAGCAAAAGATCCAGGACATCAAGAACGAAGTCCAGGCCATGTTCGGCACCAACCTCTCCGGCGGTGGCTCCGTCGCCGACGACGTCCACGACATCAAGGGCGTCCCCGTCAACTTCAGCCTCAACCGATTCCTCGACGGCCTCAACATCCTGGGGGCCGTCGTCCTGTTCTGCGCCGCCTTTATCTCGGCGGGCATCCTGTTCACCGGAAGGGGGTAACCATGGAATTTATCGCTGATTTCTTCAACGCATTCTGGACCTTCCTGGGCAGCATTCCCGACTTTGTCGATGACTTCATGGTCAAGGTCGGCGCCTGGATGGTCATATCCTTCACCAAGGCCAAGATCGCCTTCATCGGCTACAGCTGGGAAGTGGCGCGGGAGATCCTGACCCAGCTCAACGTCTCCGGCACCATCGAGAACCTATGGGGCCAACTGGATTCGCAGGTCCTGGGTGTGGCCACCTACCTCAAGCTGCCCGAAGCCCTGAACATGCTCATCAATGCCCGGGTCACCCGCTACGTCATGGACGTGTTGTCATGAGCATCATCATTCACCACGGTCACCCCGGTTCCTATAAATCCTTCGGTGTCCTCCAGCGCCACGCCATCCCCGCCCTGAAGGAAGGGCGCACGGTGGTCACCAACATCCGCGGCTTCGACAGCATCGAGAAAGTGGAAGACGCCCTCCAGGAACCCCTCCCGGACGACGCGGCCATCCTCAACGTCAACACCGAAGGGCGAGAGGAAAAGGCCTACATGGCCCGGTGGTTCCACTGGGCACCCCCTGGGGCCATGGTCATCATCGACGAGGCCCAGGCCATCTACCCGGCCAAGCGCAAGGACTTCAAACCGGAAAACCTCGACTACCCCGGCGGCCCCGATCAGGCCAAACAGGACGAACGTCCCGCCGACATGTTCGAAGCCTACGACATGCACCGGCACTACAACTGGGACGTGTTCCTGTGCACCCCCAATATCTCCAAGGTCCACATGGATATCCGGCAGGCCGCCCAGGTGGCCTTCCGGCATTACTCCATGGGCGAGTTGCTGCCCTGGAAGAAGGGCAAATGGCGAGAGGTGGAACATGACCCCGAAAACAATGGTAAAGCCAAGTCCCATGCATACGGTGTCCCGAAAGAGTACAAATCGGACGAAACCGTCTTCCAGACCTACCAAAGCACCAAAACCGGCGAACACCAGTCCAATCAAGGCCCCCAAAGCGTTTTTAAGGATAAGCGCGTTGTGGGCTACCTTTCGCTTGCTGGAATTTCGCTACTGGTCTTCCTCTATCTGTCGGTCAGCATTTTCCAAAGGGATCGGACACCTGAAGTGGTTCCTGAGGAAAGCGAGCCGGGCGCTGCTCAGAGTGGGCCTGATGTTGTTCCTGATGGTGCTCGCCTCCGCGATCCTGCGCCTGGCCCTGAAAACCATGGTGGCGTAACCCACCCGTTCCAGGACGCGCACCTGATCATCACCGGCACCATCAACCAGCGTTACCTGCTCCATGGCCAGGATCGGGAAGGGGAGTTCTCCATAGATCACCAGGAGCTGGCTGCCTACGGCTACGCCATCCAGTACCAGGGCCCCTGCCATGGCTCGCTGTGGTACGGCCAGCAGAAGGTCCGGGAGATCTACTGCGAACGCTCCCGGATAAGAAAACCCGACCCCCGGCCGGAACCCACCCCCTGGATGCAGCCCATAAACACCGACAACAACCTTGTGAAAACCGCCAACGAGGCCCCGGCGGAGCGGTAGCGACGATGGCGAGGAGCGACCGCGACGACGGGGCCGACGGCCCGGAGACCACCCTGTAACACGTCTCATGGAAAACGACCCCAGTCGTTTAACAGCCACAGACAACCACAGAAGGCCACAGATGAAAATCAGAGACTTTGAACGCATGGATATCCGGACCGGGGAGATTGGCACGGGGAACCTGTTCATCGGACCCGACGGCCAACAGGTCAACCTGGAAAAGGTCAACATCCTCTGGAGTGGGGTGGACACCGTCCGACAACTGTTCCAGGGACGCCTGAAACCCCAGATCCTTGCCGACATCGCCAACGCCTACGAAGAAGGCTTCAATGCCAGCATCACCCTGAACAACACCGAGTTCCGGCTCATGTCCGGCAGACGGGGCGGCTTCAAGTACCTGCTCCAGAACCGGGAGATCGGCCTGACCATCCTTGTCCAGAACTTCTACGCGGACGCTGACAGCCAGGGCACCCACGTCAAGATCGAGACCAGCCCCAGATGGCTATATGAGCGCTCCAGCGACCAGGTGCACGACGAGCTGACGGAATGGGGCATGCTCTTCCTGAACGCCATTAACCCGGTCGGTATCGCGCTCCACCTGGCCGTGGACTTCCAGGGCTGGGAACCGCCCCAGGATCTACCCAGCCACTTCGTTACCCGAGCCCGGACCATCAGTTGCCACAACGGCATCAGTGAACTGGCGTTCCAGGGGCTCCAGGGCGCCACCATCAACGGAAGAGGGGAGACCTTCACCTTCGGCAAGGCCAACAGCCTGCAGGTGTGCCTGTACGACAAGAGCAAGGAAATCGACGTCTCCGACAAACGCGCCTTCATGGAAGGCATCTGGGAATGCGCCGTCAGTGAACAGTCCTTCCCGGACACCTGTTATGACCCCGAAAAACCCGTCTGGCGCCTGGAGATCCGCTACCACCACCGGATCGTCAACGAGATCTCCGACGGCACCCCTGGCATGAAAGGCATCAAGACCTTCGCCGATGCCGTCCCGCACCTGACCGGCCTCTGGCAATACGCCCTCCAGGGCAACCGCTACGAGGTCAAACGGGAGTGGGTGCACCCCATCTGGACCAAGCTGCGGGACGATGTCAGCTTTGGCCACCCGCCCCCCAGCCTGACCTACAAACGCGCAAAAAAGGAACCCGGTTGCGGCAACGAAAAGAATGTCTCCCTGGCCTTCGGCAACCTGCTGTCGATCTACGCCCGCAACCGGTTTAACGCAAGACAGGCCTGGGACTGCCTCAAGAAATCGGGGCTCTGGGAAGATCTCTGCAACTACTACCGACGACGGGAGATCTACGAAAACGAGCTATTTCAGCTCGTCCAGGAAGGGCTTACCCGACGACGACTGCTGACCAAGGTGGCCGCATGATCCGAAAGCTACCATCGGGACGATGGCAGGTAGACGTCCGCCAGAATGGCAGGGGGTCTAAGCGACTCCGTAAAAGCTTCGATACAAAGGCAGAAGCCAGGCGTTTTCTCCAGTACCTCCAGGTCAGGCAGGCCGAAGGGAAGGACTGGAACCCGTCAATGGATCGCCGAACCCTGAAGGACCTGGTGCAGCAGTGGTATGACAGCTACGGCCACACCCTGAAAGATGCCAAAGGCCGAAAGCGCAAGCTGTTTGCCCTCTGCGATCGATTGGGCAATCCCAGGGCAACCGACTTTACGACGTCGCAGTTTGCCACCTATCGCCGTGTACGGATGGAAAACGACGGGGTAGGGGAGAACACCCTGAACCACGAACACACCTACCTGAGCGCGGTCTTCAACGAGCTAACCAGGCAGGGCGAGTGGAAACACCCGAACCCGCTGAAGAACCTGCGTAAGTTCAAGCTGGATGAACAGGAACTGGCCTTCCTCACGGACGAACAGATCCGGCGACTTCTGGAAGAGTGCCAGGCGTCATCGAATCCCAGCCTATACCATGTCACCCGCCTGGCGCTGGCAACGGGTGCTCGATGGTCAGAAGCAGAAGGCGTAACCAGGGCAAGCTTCACCCCGTACCGGGTGACCTATAACTACACCAAGTCCGGCAAGTCCAGGAGCGTTCCGATATCGGAATCACTCTACAAGGAACTGATCCAGGAAGTGCCCTTCGTCAGTTGCAGTGCGGCATTTCGCAGTGCCATCAAGCGGGCCGGAGTCAAGCTACCACCTGGACAGCTTACCCACGTCTGCCGGCACACCTTCGCCAGTCACTTCATTATGAAAGGTGGCGATATCCTCACGTTGCAGAAGATCCTGGGGCATTCGGATATCAAGCTTACTATGCGGTATGCTCATTTAAGCCCGAGTTACCTTGAGGACGTAGTTGGAAAAACAGTTCTCGCTATTGGAGAGTGACATGTTGGAAATTATTTCTGGCCTCATAGGGATTGTTGTTGGAGCTTTATGTAGACCTTGGTTCGATGATGCATTTCGGAGGAGGCAGAGGAGGAATGACAATCGTGAACAGTTAATTGCACAATGTCGCGGTGTTCTCAAATCAAAGTTCACTCCATATTCCTTCAGGTCTACTGACCTTTACACTCGGTTGTCTCCGCATTTGCCGTCTGAGCTGAAGAGACGAATTCAGGAATGGAACCTTTCAGAAACTGATCCACAGCCAATGGGCATATACGATGACGAGGAAACTGTTTCAATCAGGAGGGAGTTGCTAGATCGGCTAGCAAAATTGGAGCGAAAATGGATGTTCCTGTAGTTCGGTGGACGTTTGGTGGACACCAGAAACAACAAAGCCCGCACGAGGCGGGCTAAGTCATTGAATTATTGGTGCCCGGAGGCGGAATCGAACCACCGACACGGGGATTTTCAATCCCCTGCTCTACCGACTGAGCTATCCGGGCTTTGCTGCACTCACCGTGCAACGGGGCGCTATTAAACCGGTTTAGGATGGTTGAGTCAAGGCCGTCGGTCAAAAAATTCCAGGGCGCTTTTCCTGTGGCTAAACCTTGATCAGCAAGCGTTATTTTTCCGGTGGCACGTAGCCTTCGGCCTTGTCGAAGGGCTCGTTGTTGAAGAAGCGGTCCATCTGCGCCTGCAGGTACTTGCGGGTGTTCGGGTCCATCAGGCTCAGGTGCTTCTCGTTGATGAGCATGGTCTGCTGGGCCTGCCATTCCTCCCAGGCCTGTTTGGAGATGTTCTCGTAGATGTCCTGGCCCTTGGCGCCGGGCATGGGCGGAAACTGGAGGCCTTCCATTTCTTTCTGGTACTTGCGGCAGAATACGGTGCGGCTCATGAGGGCTCCTGTGATTGCCTTGGTTAAGGTGCCTGAATGTCTGATCCGGGGGATGATAACAGATCAGAGCAAGGTGGCCTGTTCCGGTGTAGTGAGCAGGCTGCGGATAGGGGCGGGCAGCCCGAGTTCGAGCGCTTCTTCCCGGTGGATCCAGCGATGGTCGGCCATATCCCGGGCCTGACTGGATGGCGTTACCTGTAACCTGGCCGGCTGGATGTGCAGGTGGTAATGGCTGAAGGTGTGGCGGAAGCCGCTGATCAGGTCCGGCGCGCTGCAGTCGAGCCCGAACTGGCGCTCGCAGGCGTCCTGCAGTTCGTCGGGGCCGTAGGCCGGGTCCAGTTCCGGCAGGCTCCAGAGGCCGCCCCAGATGCCGCTGGGTGGGCGGCGTTCCAGCAGGATGCGACCGCTATGGTCTTCCAGGATAACCATCCAGGTGGTCTTCTCCGGTTTCTCCTTTTTGGGTTTGCGGCCCGGGTAAAGGTGGATCTCGCCATTGGCATAGGCCATACAGCCTTCACTCACCGGACAATGCTCGCAATCCGGTCGGCTACGGGTACAGACCAGGGCGCCCAGGTCCATGATGGCCTGGGTATAGTCTCGTGGCCGGGTGTCCGGTGTATGGTCCTCGGCACGCTGCCACAAGGCGTTCAGTGTAGCGGTCTGTCCGGGCCAGCCGGGAGTGGCGTGGTAGCGGGCCAGCACCCGTTTGACGTTACCGTCGAGAATTACCGCCCGCTGGTTCCAGGCCTGGGCGATAATTGCGGCGGCGGTGGAGCGGCCAATGCCGGGCAGGGCTTCCAGGGCCTCCTGGTCCCGGGGGAACTCGCCATCATGGTCCTCCACCACCTGGATGGCTGCCTTCTGCAGGTTGCGGGCGCGGGCGTAGTAGCCCAGGCCGGACCAGTGCCCGAGCACGTCATCCACCGGCGCCTCCGCCAGGTCCCGTACCGTTGGGAAGCGTTCCATAAAAGCCTGGAAGTAGGGGATGACGGTGGTCACCTGGGTCTGCTGGAGCATGATCTCCGAGACCCAGACCCGGTAAGCGTTACGATCCTGGTGCCAGGGCAGGGCGTGCCTGCCATGCTGGTCGTACCAGCGCAGCAGGCGGTCGGCGAAATGATCACTCATCGATTGAACAGACCCTCCAGGGCGTCCTTGACCTTGCCGCCGGTTTCCTCACCGAGCTTTTCGTTGATCCTCTCGCTGATCTCGTCCTCTGCCTTGGACCGGGCGGCATTGGCGGCCATGTCCTTCAGGGTATCCCGGAAGCGTGAGCCGTCGAAGGAGCACATGCCGGCCGGGTCCTCCTGGAAGTTGCCACGGCACTCTACCGGAATGACCACGTTCTCCACGTACTCGGTGACCCGGCAGGCCTCATCACGGTGGATTTCGCCCACGATGCGAAGACCGGCCTCATAGTCGATCTCCGATGCGGCCATGTCCACCTCGCCGTTACCTTCCAGTCGCATGCCGGCCAGGGCCGCCACCAGGCTGGTGTTGTTCAGGATGTTGCCATTGATGTCCAGCTCACCGCGCATGTCGTTGAATGGGGTGGTTTTGCCCCAGTCCGTGGTGGTGAGTTGTTCCTGGTTTGCCAGTGCGATGCCGGTGCAGGCCATGCGTGTCAGGTTCATGCGGGTGAACTGGCCCTCGGCGAGGTTGAATGTCACTTTGCCATCGGCGTTCTGACGCAGGGCGGAAATCCGGTTGCCGTTGGTGTTCGCATTGATGTTGATGTTGGCGGCACCGGCCAGCATGTCCATTTCCGCCAGATCCTGCAGCAGCGGCTGGGTTTTTACGCCGGTCACGTCAGCGCGCAGGGTCCAGTTGGGGTTATCGGTGCGGGCATCAATGCCGATGTTGGACTGGAAGCCGCCTTCGTAGAGTTTGCCGCTGAAGTTGCTCAGCCCAAGCTGTCCTCCCGAGGCATCAATCGCGGTCTGGATATCGGTGATGGTCAGGTTGCTGATGATCAGTTCACCAAGGCCCAGGTCAATGTCCAGCTCCAGTCCGCGAATCGTGTCCAGGGGCAGCAGGTCGCTTTCGCTGCCGCCGGATGCAGGCGCGGAGCCGCCAGTCGTGGCCTGGTTGCCATCACCGCCTTCCGCCGGTGGTGGCAGGTAGCGGTCGGCGTTGAGGGCGTCGCCGTCCAGTTGGAACGCCAGGGCGCCGGATTCGATGTTGTAGCGGGCACCGCCGGTAAATGTGGTGTCATCCAGGATCATCTTCAGTTCCGACAGCTCTGCGACGCCGGCCGGACCGCTGAGTTTGGTGCTGAATGCCAGCCGGTTCAACACATCCGGATCGGTGGTTTCAATGTCCCCCGCACCCAGGGTGTTGAGCAGTTCCCGCAGGGAGAATTCCGCCACCGCCAGATCACCGGTGACCTTAGGCGTCGCGCCAAACCCTTCCACATCCAGGTTGGTGGTGAGTTCCAGGTTAGCCAGGGTCGCCCGGAAGTCCTCAAGGCTGGCGGTCTCATTCTCCAGGTTGGCACCGGCGTTGCCGGTGATGCGGGCTTGCAGTGTGCGGTCGCCGAACGGCTCGCCGGACAGGCCGAACTTTGCATCCAGGCCGCTGACGGAAAACTGGTCCAGGGCCTCATTGGCGGTGATGCGCATGGTTATGTCGCCGTTGACGCCCATATCCGGCTGGGTGGTGTTCACCAGGAAGCCGACTTCCAGTGGGAACTCGGACCCCAGGGCGATCTGACTGGCGAGTACACGGAAATCCTGCAGCACGATGGTCTGGCCTGTGCCCAGGTCCTCATATTGCACGCTGGCATTGGTAATCTGGACTTCCTCCACCGCGAAGGTCAGTGGGTCCCCGGAGCCTTCGGTGTCGGCGGTGGCTTCCGGTGCTGTCTGCTCCGTTTCATCGGTTGCGGTCGCTTCGCCCTCCGGCATGATCCGGGTCCAGTTGCCGTTCCCGTTCTCGTCCACCACCAGTCGTGCATCCAGGCCATCCAGCACAAACCTCTGCACCTGCGGAGACATGGAGATCAGTGACCAGAGGTCCAGTTCAGCAACAAGCTGCTGCAGGGCCACGAAACGCTCACCTTCCAGGGAAGCCTCCACTTCGTTTACCTCCAGCCCCAACGGGAACAGGGACCAGTCGATATCGCCGGACAGGTCCAGGTCCAGGTTGGTCCTGTTCTCCACCAGCCGTTCAATCTGCGGCTTGTAGGTGTTCGGATCGATAACGAACATGGCCACCGCAATGGCGATAACAGCCAGCACGATCAGACCGACTATGGCCAGAACAATGTAGCGTACAGCTTTCATGGTGGGAGGATCCTTTCTGGGTGACTTCCAATGGGTTGAGGGCCGTGCGACCGGCTCTCCTTTCAAGCCTAACGCACAGATTACAAAATAAAAGCGCCCCAAGTATGACAAAATGGCAGGGTTTCGCCACAATAGGCAGTTTACTGGCGCAACAAACCTGGCCGGATACCAGTACTCCGTCAATATCACCTAAACGGGGCGCTGTATAACTTGAGGAGACAGGCGTGGCTTTTACCGTATCCATAGAGTTGAACCGCGAGATTGAGCTGGCCGCTTCCTACGATGAGGCCTTTGAGTTGTTGTCTGATGTGCCCCGTTCCGTCAGCTATTTCCCCAAGATCGACCAACTGGTGGACCTGGGCGACAACACCTACCGGTGGGAGATGGAGAAGATCGGCATCGACAAGTACTCCATCCAGACCGCCTATGCCTGCAAGTACCGGTCGGACAAGGACTCCGGCAAGATCACCTGGGAACCAGTAAAGGGCGTGGGTAATGGTGTGGTCCGGGGCAGTTGGACACTGACCGCCATTGATGACAACCGCACCCGGGCACGCTTCCAGACCTCGGCGGAGTTGACGCTGCCGCTGCCCGGGCTGCTCAAGCTGGCCATCAGCCCGGTGGTCAAGCACGAATTCAACGGACTGGTGGATACCTACATGAACAACCTGAAGAAGGCGTCCTGAATCCCCGGTCTGATGTGAAGCTATTGCCACAATAGCGGTGAAAGCAGGACGCAGGCGCCGCGAGAAGGTATAATTGGCGCCTGATTCATTGCCAGTTTTGTAAAACTCCGGAGTTCCCATGGCCGATCGCAAGGCACGGGTAGAGCGTAATACCCTTGAAACCCAGATTACCGTCGAGATCGACCTGGACGGTACCGGCAAATCCAGCTTTGATACTGGCGTGCCTTTCCTGGAACACATGATGGACCAGATCGCCCGTCATGGCCTGGTTGACCTGACCATCAAGTCCACCGGCGATCTCCATATCGACGATCACCACACCGTGGAAGACATCGGCATCACCCTGGGCCAGGCCTTCAAACAGGCCGTGGGCGACAAGAAGGGCATCCGCCGCTACGGCCACGCCTACGTGCCCCTGGACGAAGCCCTGTCACGGGTCGTCATCGACCTGTCCGGCCGTCCCGGGCTGCTGATGGACGTGCCCTACACCCGTGCCTCGGTAGGCGGCTTTGACGTCGACCTGTTCGCGGAGTTCTTTCAGGGCTTCGTCAACCACTCCATGGTTACGCTGCACATCGACAACCTGAAGGGCAAGAACACGCATCACCAGATTGAAACCGTGTTCAAGGCCTTCGGCCGTGCCCTGCGAATGGCTATTGAAATGGATGAACGGATGGCCGGTATCACACCGTCCACCAAAGGGTCGCTGTAAACCGCCCCGGACACTTTTTCAGGACTGTTCCCCGATCATGAATACCGTTGCCATTATTGACTACGGCATGGGCAACCTCCATTCCGCCCGCAAGGCCGTGGAGCACGTTGCCCCGGACGCCACCGTACTGGTCACCGACAACGCCGACCGGATCCGCGAGGCAGACCGCGTCATCCTGCCCGGCGTCGGCGCTATCCGTGACTGCATGGCGGAAATCCGCCGCCTGGGCGTGGATACACTGGTGCGCGAAGTCTCTGCGGACCGTCCGTTTCTCGGCATCTGCGTCGGCATGCAGGCCATCATGTCCCGCAGCGAGGAAAACGGCGGCGTCGATTGCATCAACCTGTTCGACTCCCAGGTGCGCTTTTTCGGTGAAAACCTCACTGAGAATGGTGAACGCCTGAAAGTACCCCACATGGGCTGGAACCAGGTCTGGCAGACCCAGGATCACCCACTGTGGCACGGTATTGATGACGGCGACCGTTTCTACTTTGTCCACAGCTACTATGTCGAATCCACCGGCAACCACGATATTGCCGGCCGCACCCACTACGGTGTCGACCTGGCGGCGGCGGTGGCGAGAGATAACATTTTTGCGGCGCAGTTCCACCCGGAAAAAAGTGCACGGGCGGGGCTGCAGCTTTTGAAGAACTTTACCAACTGGTCCGGAAACTGATCCGATCACCAGGCGGGCACTGCCCAAGGTAGTGATCTGGTGGGTGGGAACCCTTTCCGGGACCTTCAAAAACATGGACGTTTTTGAAGAGCCTACAGGGATGTATTCACGGCGTGTCCCGAAAAGGGTTCCCACCTGCCAGAGCACGGGCGGCGAGCCCCAAGGCCAATTGGCCAAAGCCAAAGGACACACAACCGATGCTGATAATCCCCGCGATTGACCTGAAAGACGGCAAATGCGTTCGCCTGAAACAGGGCCGGATGGACGAATCCACCCAATACGGTGACGACCCGGTCGACATGGCCACCCGCTGGGTGGAAGCCGGTGCCCGCCGCCTGCACCTGGTCGACCTCAATGGCGCCTTCGCCGGCGAACCCGTTAACGGTGAGATCGTCCGTGCCATCGCCAAACGTTATCCGGACCTGCCCATCCAGATCGGCGGCGGCATCCGCTCCGCGGAAACCATCGAAGCTTACCTCAAGGCCGGCGTACAGTGGGTCATCATTGGCACCAAAGCCGTCAAGGAGCCCGGGTTCGTTACCGACATGTGCAAACGGTTTCCCGGCCACATCATCGTCGGCCTTGATGCCAAGGACGGCCGCGTGGCCACCGACGGCTGGGCCGAAGTCTCCGAAGTCATGGCCACCGACCTGGCTAAACGCTTTGCCAACGACGGCGTCGACGCCATCGTCTACACCGACATCAGCCGCGACGGCATGATGCAGGGCGTCAACGTCGAAGCCACCGCCGCACTGGCGGAAGAGGGCGGCATCCCCGTCATCGCCTCCGGCGGCGTTACCAACATGGACGACCTCAAACGCCTGGCCACCGTCGCCGACAAAGGCATCCTGGGGGCCATCACCGGTCGCGCCATCTACGAAGGCACCCTCGACGTCACCGAAGCCCAGGCCTATTGCGACAGCCTGGGAACTGTCTGAGGAGATCGACATGGCACTGGCAAAACGCATCATCCCCTGCCTGGACGTGGACAAGGGCCGCGTGGTCAAAGGCGTCAACTTCGTGGATATCCGCGATGCCGGCGACCCGGTGGAGGTAGCCCGCAAATACAACGAGCAGGGCGCCGACGAAATCACCTTCCTGGACATCACCGCCAGCCACGAAAGCCGCGACACTACCTACGAAACCGTGGAACGCATGGCGGCGGAAGTCTTCATTCCCCTGACCGTGGGCGGCGGCGTACGCACCGTCGACGACATCCGCAAACTGCTCAATGCCGGTGCCGACAAGGTCTCCATCAACACCGCTGCGGTCTTCAACCCCGAGTTTGTCAGGGAAGCCGCCGAGCGCTTCGGGAGCCAGTGCATCGTTGTCGCCATCGACGCCAAGCGGGTCAGTGACGAAGGTGAAGAACCACGCTGGGAAATCTTCACCCACGGCGGCCGTAAGCCCACCGGCCTGGATGCCGTGGAATGGGCCCGCAAGATGGTCGCCATGGGCGCTGGGGAGCTGCTGCTCACCAGCATGGACCGGGACGGTACCAAGATCGGCTTCGACATCGGCCTGACCCGGGCCATCAGCGATGCCGTCGTGGTGCCGGTGATTGCCTCCGGTGGGGTGGGCGAACTACAGCACCTGGCGGATGGCGTCACCAAGGGCGGAGCTGATGCCGTGCTGGCGGCCTCCATCTTCCATTTCGGCCAGCACACCATTCCCGAGGCCAAGGCCTTTATGAAGGGGCAGGGGATCGAAGTCCGGGAATAGTTCGTAACTTGCCTGATAGGCATGGTGCATGCCTCGCCAGATTGAAGGGTTTTCCGGGACACGCCGTAAATCCATCCCTGGAGGCTCTTCAAAAACGTCCCTGTTTTTGAAGGTCCCGGAAAACCCTTCAACCTGGCGGGGCCAAGGATATGCAGATGCCTTAAGCTGCCTTGGCTTAAACCTAGATCAATCCTTACTCTGGCTGTCTCGCCACTGCGGGAGCGATCTCCGGCTTTTGCTCTTCCGCAAACATCCGCCGATTCCCGTTCCGAATAGCCCACACAGCACTGACCGTGGCCACAGCGATACCCTGTTCATCAAGCGTGGGCAGGACCTTTTCCAGATAGTCGACGGTGACAGTGTGGGGATGGCCTATGGCGATGGCGGTGCCGTTCTCCCGGGCTTTCCGGATCAGTAGCTGGAACTGCTGGTGAACAAACTCTTCAGTCTGCTCATGGTCCAGGAAGACATCGCGGGTGAGGGTGGGAACGTCGTTTTCCGCCGCCGTCCGGCCCGCTATCGTTGAGGCAATGGTGCGGCTGTCCACGAAGTACAGCGGGTGGTCGCGGAGTTCCTCCATGACCCAGGTCATAGGCCCAGGGAGCTGGGTCAGCAGGCTGCCCATGTGGTTATTGACGCCTTTTGCATAGGGGACGGCCCGCAGCGACTGGCGGAGAGTGGCAGTGATGGTGGGCCGGTCCATGTCGGCGGTCAGGCCGCCGGCACCCAGGCCAATATGCCGGGTGTTGTCCATGGGGGCGTGCAGCATCACTTCCTTGTGGTGCCGATGGGCGCTGGTGGCCAGTTCCCGGGTATGACGACGATAGGGCAGGAAAGCCAGGGTCAGGGGCTGCTCCAACCGGATCAGCCGTTTGCCCTCAACGGCATTGGCCCCCATGTCGTCGATGATAATGGCAATGGTGGGCTGAACCCCTTCATCCGCACGGGCGGGAAGGGTGGGCTCGTCGCCCCAGGTGGCCAGGGGGAAAGCCGCGAGCAGTGCCAGCGTGGCTGCGATGGCGCCCGGTTTCACTCCTGGCTGGCTCCCTTCCTGCTGAGGATCCCCATGCCCTTGAGCAGGTTCAGGGCTGAGCGAAGTTGATAATCCCGGTCGATTTCCGAGTTGCTCGGGGCGTTACGGTCTTCCGGCTTGATATCCCCTTCGCCGTTTTTCAGATGCCCGCTCAGGCTGGCCTCGCTGAAGAAGGGGCCACCTTCCAGCTCGGTCAGGGTGGCCGGACGCACGGTAATGTCCGGTTCGATACCCCGGGCCTGGATAGAGCGACCATCCGGGGTAAAGTAGCGGGCGGTGGTCATCTTGATGGCGTGGGTCTCATCCAGCGGGATAACAGTCTGCACCGAGCCTTTGCCGAAGGAACGGGTGCCCATAACGACCGCGCGCTCATGGTCCTGCAGGGCCCCGGCCAGGATCTCGGAGGCGGAAGCGGAGCCGCCGTTGATCAGTACCACAACCGGGGTGCCGTTGGAGACATCTCCGGGTTGGGCGTTGAACCGCAGCCGGGAGCTCTGGATACGACCCTCGGTGTAGACGATCAGTCCTTCATCCAGCAGTGCGTCGGAGGTGGCCACGGCCGCCTGAAGAATGCCGCCCGGGTTGTTGCGCACGTCGATAATCAGGCCGTCGAGGTTGCCGTCGTTCTCCGACATGAGTGTCTCAATGGCATTGATGAACTGGTCGCCGGTTTCGTCCTGGAACTGGGTGATGCGTATATAGCCATAGCCGGGCTCCAGCGTACGGGACTTGATGCTGGTGACCTTGATAACGGCCCGCTCCACGTCAATCTCGATGGGGGCGCTCTCGCCGTCCCGCATGATGGTCAGGGTCAGCGTGGTGCCGGGTTCGCCCCGCATGCGGGTTACCGCGTCCTGCAGTGTCATGCCCTTCACCGGCTCGTCGCCCAGCTTGATGATCAGGTCGCCGGCCTGGACGCCGGCCTTCTGGGCGGGGGTGTCGTCGATGGGTGCGATCACTTTCACGAAGCCGTCTTCCATGCCGACCTCAATGCCCAGGCCGCCGAATTCGCCGGTGGTGGTTTCCTCCAGCTCGGTGTAGGCCTCGGGCTCCAGGTAGGCGGAGTGGGGGTCCAGCCCGGAAAGCATGCCCTTGATGGCATTTTCCAGGAGCTCCTTATCGGAAACGTCCTCAACGTAGGCATCCTTGATACGACTGAACACTTCCGTGAATTTGCGCAGGTCATCCAGGGGCAGGGCCCCTTCCTCGCTACCCATGGTGTCAGCGTGCGGCGAGACTGCCTCCGCAGGCTGCGATTCCTGGGCCGTGGCGGTTACACCGTAGAGGCAGGTGGCTGCCAGTAAACCGCCAAGGAGTGTGGTTTTACAGCTATGGATAACCGGTTTCATTCAGTGTCCCTGTTCGGATTCATGGATACGGCTGTCAGTATGGCGTCCCCGGTTCCTTTTGTCAGCCATGGCTGGGACGGGGGCTCCTGGAATTACTGGCGCTCCAGCCAGCGCATCGGGTTCTGTGGCTTACCGTTGTGACGCAGTTCAAAGTACACCGCCGGGTCCTGGGTGCCTCCGGTGCGACCGGCCAGGGCAATGGTCTCCCCGGCCCGCACCCAGTCCCCGGGGCTGGCCAGCAGGCTGGAGCTATGGCCGTACAGGGTCATGTAGCCCTCGCCATGGTCGACAATGGTGAGCATGCCAAAACCCCGCAGCCAGTTGGAGAAGACCACGCGACCGTAATGGACCGAGCGTACTTCCGCCTCTTCTTCAGTGTTCAGCAGGATGCCATTGCGACGCAGGTGCCCCTGGGCCATGGAGCCGCCGAAGGCTGCCACCAGGCGCCCCTGGGCCGGCCAGTCCAGCTTACCCTGGCGCTGGTTGAAGGGTTCGGTCTCGGTGGGGGAGGGAATGCTGGCAATGGCTTCTTCCACCTCCCGCAACAGCTTTTCCAGCCGGTTCCGGTCGGCTTCCAGGGTGCTGCGCTCGTCCTTGCGCTCGCTGATGTCCTGTTTGAGCGCCACCAGGGCCTGTTCCCGGTTGGCCTTCTGTGTTTGCAGGGATTGCTGTCGCTCACTGACCTGCTCCTCCAGCCGGATCACCTCGGCCTGGGCCTGCAGCTTTTGCTGGCGGGTGGCCTGTAGTTCGGTCAGGGTCTCGTTGAAGGTTTCCAGGCGCTGGAGGTTGTCGCCGCTGAGGTATTCGTAGTAGGTCATGGTGCGGGCGATCTCTTCCGGATCGGCCTCGTTGAGCAGGACCTTGATGGCTGGGGCTTTGCCCTCCATCCAGGCGCCCCGGAGCTGTCGCTTCAGGGCGGAGCGTTGCTCCCGCAGGCTCTGATCCAGTTCCTTTTCCTCACTCTCAAGCTGTTCCAGTTCCCGGGCCTGTTGCCGGCGTTGCTCCTGCAGTTCCCGGCGTTCGCGGGTCAGGCGGCTGATTTCCCGTTCGGCATTTGCCAGGGTCTGTTCCAGTTCGCTGCGGTCTTCCTCGGCGTCGGCCAGCCACTCGTCGATCTCCGCGATCTCTTCCTTCAGGGCTTCAACCTGAGCAGGAGTGACCTGGTCCTGACCATGGCCCATGCTGCCGGCAGTCAGCAGAAACGCAACAAGCATCAGCCGGAGTTGTCCGGTGGCGCTTGTCAGCGGGCGATGTCCGGCGTTCCTGGCCATGGGGTGTCGCATCGGTGTGCCGGTCAGTCCTGGTTGAGGGTGACCAGGCTGTGGCCGGTCATGTCTCCGGGTTGCTCCAGGCCCATCATTGCGAGCAGGGAGGGCGCCACATCACTAAGGCTGCCGTCGTCCTTCAGGCTGACCTTGCGATGGCCGACATACACCAGCGGCACCGGGCCGGTGGTGTGGGCGGTATGGACCTGGCCGGAGGCGGGGTCGGTCATCTGCTCGCAGTTGCCGTGGTCGGCGGTGATCAGGGCCTCGCCCCCGACCTCGTCCAGGGCATCGGCGATACGGGCGATGCACCGGTCGACGCATTCGGCGGCCTTGATGGCGGCGTCCAGCTTACCGGTATGGCCCACCATGTCGCCGTTGGCGTAGTTGCATACCACCAGGTCGTATTTGCCGCTGCGAATGGCTTCCACCAGCTTGTCGGTCACCTCAGGGGCGCTCATTTCCGGCTGCAGGTCGTAGGTGGCCACCTTGGGGGAGGGCACCAGGATGCGATCCTCGCCCTCGAAAGGTGTTTCCAGGCCGCCGTTGAAGAAGAAGGTGACATGGGCGTACTTCTCGGTTTCGGCAATGCGGAGCTGGGTCTTGCCCAGGTTGGCCACATGCTCGCCCAGACCGTTCTTGAGCTGTTCCGGCGGATAGGCGCAGGAGGTCCTGATGTCGGCGGCGTACTCCGTGAGCATCACGAAATCCGACAGCTTCGGGTGCTTGCGGCGCTGGAAACCGTCGAAATCATCCTCCACGAAGGTGCGGGTCATCTCCCGGGCACGGTCGGCGCGGAAGTTCATGAACAGTACCGCGTCGCCGTCGTTGATGGTGGCGTCCGGCTCGTCATCGCCCTGGATACGGGTGGCCTTGACGAACTCGTCGTTCTCGCCGCGCTCGTAGGCTTCGTCGATGGCGGTCAGCGGGTCCGGCGCGGTGAACTCCGCGTCGCCCAGGGTCAGCAGGTTGTAGGCCTGTTCGACACGGTCCCAGCGATTGTCCCGGTCCATGGCGAAGTAACGACCGACAATGGAGGCGACACGGCCGACGCCCAGGGCCTTCATCTTGTTGGCGGCCTTCTCCAGGGACGGGCGGGCACTGCGGGGCGGCATGTCACGACCGTCCAGGAAGGCGTGGATGTAGACCCGAGTGGCGCCCTTTTGCGCCGCCAGTTCGGCGGCGGCCAGGATGTGATCTTCGTGGGCATGGACGCCGCCCGGGGACATCAGCCCCATGAGATGGACCGCGCCACCGTTGGTGACCGCCTTGTCGATGGCGGCCAGGAGCGCCGGGTTCTCATTGAAGGTGCCGTCTTCCAGGTCCTTGTCGATGCGTGTCAGGCTCTGGTAAACCACCCGGCCGGCACCGAGGTTCATATGGCCGACTTCCGAGTTGCCCATCTGCCCCTGGGGCAGCCCAACGAACATCCCTGAGGTGTTGATCAGCGTCTTGGGAAATTCCGCCCAGGCCTTGTCCCAGAACGGGGTGTCGGCCTTGCTGATGGCGTTGTCTTCAGCCGGGTCACGATGGCCCCAGCCGTCCAGTATGATCAGTGCCGTCGTCTTGCGAGTGCTGGTCATTACGCTTTCCGGTGTGGTTGTGGGTGCGCTGGTGCATCTCGGGCCCGTGGCAGGCCGGCATCAGCGTCGCCTGAGAATTTGAAGCTGAATTCTAACCCGAATAGGGTGTGACGGGCTATGGAAGCTGCCTTCTGTCGCCGGCGGAGGGTGTGTATAATCCGCCCAAATTATTACTTCGGGACAGGTTCATGGAACGGTTGTTTGAGTTCGTCGTAAATCACTACATTCTGGTATCCATCTTTGTGGCCCTGCTGCTGGCGCTGTTTTTCCTGGAAAGCCGTCGTGGTGGCAAGAAGGTGTCGGCGCAGGAAGCTGTGAACCTGATCAACCGGGATGAGGCCGTGGTGGTGGACATTCGGGATCGTAAGGAATTCAATGAAGGGCGCATTACCGGCTCCATCCATATCCCGCTCAACGCCATCAAGGAGCGAGCCTCGGAATTGAAGAAACACCAGGACAAGACGGTGATCGTGGTGGACAAGATGGGGCAGCATGCCGCCATGGCGGTGAAGCAGCTCAATGGCGAGGGCTACACCAATGTGGTTCGTCTGAACGGCGGTATCGGTGACTGGAAGGCCTCGAACCTTCCCCTGGTAAAGAAATAAGAATATCGACTGACACACTGAACGCAAATAAGGAAAGATCATGGCTGAGAACAATCAGCAGGCTGCCGGCGGCGGCGATAACGCAAACCAGAACCAGCCCCAGTTTGCGCTGCAACGTATTTACGTAAAGGACCTGTCGTTCGAATCCCCGAACGCCCCGGACATGTTCCAGCAGCAGTGGAAACCGTCCGTCAACATGGACCTGAACACCTCCCACAAGAAGGTCAGCGACACCCAGTACGAAGTGGTGCTGTCCATCACCATCACTGCCAAGGTGGACGAGAAGGTCGCTTACATCGTGGAAATCCAGCAGGCAGGGGTGTTCCTGCTCAACGGCTTCCCGGAGCAGCAGGTACCGCCGATGCTGGGCGCGTACTGCCCGAACCTGTTGTTCCCCTACGCCCGGGAAACCATCGACAACATCGTCACCAAGGGTAGCTTCCCGGCCCTGATGCTGGCGCCGGTGAACTTCGACGCCATCTTCGCCCAGGCGGTGAAGCGCAAGCAGCAGGAGCAGGAACAGCAGGGTGCGGAAGCCCCGGAAGGTCAGCAGACGCACTGACGTCGACCTCGATACTCTCCTGAATCACGCAACCGGCTTCGGCCGGTTTTTTTGTGTCTGTTTGCCAAGCCACGGCCCGCCCTGCATCACCATTCAGTTCATCCGAACTATCTTGCCGACCAGATTTTTTCATTTAAACGATAATAAAAATACAAATCGTTGTATTTAAAATTGACATATGAGAATTGTTGAATGAGAATCGTTATCGTTTTTGTCGAACGGAGACGGTAAGTGTTCAATCAAACAAGTCGAAGTGTGCTGGCGATTGCGCTTCTCGGTTCCCTGGCGTGCGAGGTGACGGCGGAGAAGCGCTACCTGGACGAGATAGTGGTGACCGGGACTCGTAGCGAGCGGACCGTTCTGGAGACCCCGGTCCGTACCGAGGTAGTGACGTCGGAGGAAATCAGGAAGACCCACGCCCGGGACCTGCGGGAGGCCTTGCTCAATGTTGCCGGGTTGCAGTTGAAGGAAGTGCATGGCAAATCCGGCTATGAGGTGTGGCTGCAGGGTTTTACCGCGGACCAGACCCTGGTGCTGGTGGACGGCATGCCGCTGAATGCCACCACCGGTTCATCCGTGGATGTCAGCCAGTTGTCCGTCCTGGAGATTGACCGGATCGAGATTGTGAAGGGCGCTGTGTCCGCCCAGTACGGCAGCTCCGGCATGGGCGGCGTGGTCAATGTCATTACCCGGCCCATTGAGCCGGGCTGGAAAGCGTCCCTGGACGCCGATACGGGATCCTATGGCTCCGACAACCCCTCCGGCGAGCGTTACGATCCGTCCCGCTACAACGCCTCCGCCATGGGGGAAACCGGAAACGGGACCTGGGGGCTGAGAATAGCGGGCGAGACGCGCCATACCTATGGCATCGACCCGGAACCGGAGACCTGGACACGCCCCGGCAACGAAATCACCCGCGACGACATCCATGCCCGGTTGCAGTGGACACCGGGAGATAACCATCGGGTCACCCTGGAGGGACAGAAATTCACTGAAACCTCCATTGCCCGCTTCATGAGCACAGGCCAGCGCAATGGCAAAGATGAGGATGTGGACCGCTGGCGGGTGTCGCTGGCCGGCGACCATAACCTGGCGGGGTCGCTGGAGGGAAGCTGGTTCGCGGTCCATGAGGACCTGACCGACGACACCATCAAATACACCCCCAGCGCCTATTACGACGATCGTGATGCCAGCATGACCCTGTCCCAGGTTTCCGGGGAACTGGGAACCTGGCTGGGTGACAGCCAGCGGCTGCAGGGGGGGGTGGATGTACGCCGGGACACCCTGGAACAGCTCAAGGATGGCGCCGCGGAAGTGGATGGTGAGCGGGAAAGCTACGAACTCTGGGGACAGCATACCTGGATGTCGACGGACAGCCTGGAGGTGGTGACCGGCATCCGTGGCCAGAATGATTCGGACTTCGGCAATCATGTTGCTCCCAAGATCAATGCCCGATTCGATGTCGGAGACGGTATCGGCTGGGACGGTTTCGTACGCGCCGGAGTGGGGGCCGGATACCGGGTTCCCAATCTGAAGGAGCGTTTCTATGTCTTCGATCACAGTCAATTGGGGTATGTGGTGTACGGCAATCCCGATGTGCAGGCGGAGGAGAGTGTCAGTTACCAGTTGGGGCTGGGCGTCCACCGCGACAAGCGGCTCTGGGTGGAGGGCAACGCTTTCTTCAATGACATCGATGACCTGATTGCCACCGAGTATACGGGCACGGACAACGGCGTGGCGGTCTACAGCTACGCCAACGTCAACGAGGCCCGGACCTGGGGGCTCGAAACCACGGCGGGCTGGGAGTTTGCGGAAGGCTGGAGCCTGACCGCCGGCTATACCTGGATGCAGACTGAAGACCAGGCCACGGGCCTGGACCTGAATCGTCGCCCTGAACATCAGGCCAACCTCGCCCTGGACGGGCAGGCCTGGATAGACGGCCTTTCCTGGCTGGCGCGGGTTCGCGGGCAAAGCTCCGAATACGTTGATGCGGGGCTGGACATGGAATCGCCCGGCTATACCACCGTCGACATGAAACTCAATTATCTCGCGTCCGACTGGCTGAGTTTGTATGGCGGTGTCGACAACGTCACCGATGTTCAGCGGGACTTTGATAACGCGAGTGAAGACTTCAGACCCGTTGGCGGCCGTTATGTCTATCTCGGCTTTTCCGTGGACTTTGAAGGGCTCTGAAAGCCCGACCTCCCCACTATTCAACAGAGAGAAAGGAACCTGTCATGAAAAAGTTCAAGCATAACGTCTGGCTGATGCCGGTAACGTTCGCGCTGGCAGCCTGTGGTGGCAGCGGTGGTAGCAGCAACGACATTGACGACGATTCGGAAACGCCGGAAGCGGCGAGCTACGAGGAACAGGTGATTGATGCCCAGACCAGCGGCACCTACACCTACCTGAATCTTGACACCGGAGAGACAGTGGCGGAGAGCGGGGAGTGGCATATGGCATTCAGCCGCACCAACATCCAGCTCAATGGTGGAGGTTCCGGCAGTGGCAATGTCGCCGGGGCGCTTGCGGTGGCGCAGGATGACTTTTACACGGCGGCCGGTGAACCCGACGTCAATGTGTTCCTGAATGCCACGGCCAGTTCGGAGCTGGAGCACCTGGCGGACAGTTTTCCCGAGCCCGATGAATGGCAGCCGGATGCAGCCACCACGGCCTTTGGCAGCGACTGGTACATCTATGACTTTACCACCCATATCATCAGCCCGAACCCGGACAATGGCTGGCTGGTGCGTTCAGGTGAAGGTAACAGCTATGCCCGGGTCAGGGTGACCGGCCTGGACTACTCGGCGGATCCCATCACCTTCCGGATTGACCTGACAGTACAGGCGGCGGATACCACCCAGTTGACCACCGACCAGACATTCAGCGGTACTATCCCGGCGTCCGGCGGTGAAGCCTGCTATGACTTCGATATCGATCAGGCCATCCCCTGCACGGGTACAACCTGGGATCTGAAACTCGATCTGCAGCCCCGTGCCCTGTCGCTGGTCAGTAACAGCGGCCCGAACGGAGACGGGGACGGCGCCGTCCTCGGACCGGTGGCATGGAGCGATCTCTCCACCTACACCAGCGCGACCACCGACACCAGTGGCACGTCCCTTGAGCGGGCCTATACGCCGGACCAGACCGCCGGCATTTTCTCCGACAGCAGCTGGTATGCCTATAACCTTGAGGGAGCTCACAAGCTCTGGCCCAACTATCGCGTGTACCTGGTGAATACCGACACCACCGGTGACACATCGACGGTGTACGCCGTCCAGGTTATCAACTACTACGGCGAGGACGGTAACAGCGGGCAGCCGGTTATCCGCTGGAAAGCGGTGACGCTGAGCGGAGGTGAGAACTGATGGGCGCCGTGATAACCGAAAGGGGCAACCGGGGCCTTCGTGAACGTTGGCAGACCCTTCTCGCAGATAACCCTGGCATGCGTATCCGTCAGGCGGCGGACCAGTTGGGCGTCAGCGAAATGGATCTGGTTCGCCTGCGCCCGTCACAAGAACTGGCCCCACTGACGCCGGATTTCTCCGGGCTGATGCAGGAGATGACATCCGTCGGGCCCGTCATGATCCTGGCCCGTAATGATCAGGTGGTGCACGAGGTTACTGCAACCTTCGGCGATTTCACGGTCGGTGGTTCCGGGACCATGGGGCTGGCGGTTGGTGACATTGATGTCCGGGTATTCTTCGGCCAGTGGGCCCATGGCTTCCACGTGCGTGAGCAGGTGCGTTCGGGCAATCGGGAAAGCCTGCAGTTCTTCGACCGCCATGGTGTGGCGATCCAGAAGATCTACCGGGTGGATGATACCGATGGTGACGCCTGGAACGCACTGGTGGAAAGGTACCGTGCTCCCGCATTTCCGCCGGTGGAGGATTGCGGTCCGCGCCCGCCACTCCAGCGTGCGAATGCGGACGCACTGGACGTGAAGGCGCTTCAGGATGACTGGGCAGCGCTCAAGGACGTGCACCATTTCAACGCCATGCTGAAGCGCCATGGAGTGGACCGGCTGACAGCGCTGGAACAGGTGGGGAGTCAGTGGGTCACCCGGCTGCCTGCCAGTCCAGGGGATGAGACCTCGCCCCTGGATGTGCTGCTGGAAAACGCCCGTATCAGTGGCTGCCCGCTCATGTTCTTCGTGGGTAACCCCGGCATTGTCCAGATCCATACCGGCCGCGTGGACAACCCCAGGCGCATGGGGCCCTGGATGAATGTGCTGGACAAGGGCTTCAACCTGCACGCCAACACCTCGGGGATGACAGACTGGTTCGTGGTGCGCAAGCCAACCGCTGACGGCGTGGTCACCTCGCTGGAAGCCTACAATGGCAGCGGTTATATCGTGCTCACCGTGTTTGGCGAGCGCAAACCCGGGCAGCCGGAACTGCCCCTCTGGCGTGAGGAAATCCGGAAGCTGGAGGACTCCCTATGCGTTTGACCGTTGTCGTAGCCATGGTTGCGCTTGTCCTGCCAGTGAACGGGCTGGCGGAAGAACACCGGGTGGTCAGTGCGGACGGTGCCATCACCGAGATCATCTACGCCATTGGTGCGGAGGATCAATTGGTGGCCGTGGACACCACCAGCCGGTACCCGGCTGCCGTGGGTGAACTCCCCAAGGTTGGTTACCTGCGGGCCCTGCCGTTCGAGGGCGTACTGGCGATGAGTCCGGATGTACTGATTACCACGGATGAGGCGGCACCGGACGAGACCCTGGACCGCCTGAGCCAGGCTGGTGTCACCATCCACCAACTGCCGGTGGCCCGCACACTGGAGGCCACCGCCGAGCGGATTCGCGGTGTTGGCGACGTGATGGGCAAACGGCAATCCGCCGACCAACTGGCCCGTGACATGGAACAGAAGGTGGCCGCCGTGATTGAGGCCCGGGCCGGCGCGCCCACACCCAGGGTGTTGTTCCTGCTGGCGGCGGGCTCGCATGGTGTCATGGTCGCCGGCGACAACACCGCGGCCCAGGCCATGCTTGACGCCCTGGGGGCGGAGAACGCCGTTGAAGGCATTGAGGGTTTCAAGCCGGCGGGCCGTGAGGCATTACTGGCAACCCGCCCCGACGCCATCGTGATCGCGGAAACCCGGCCGGGCCAGTTCGACATTGCGGACTGGCCGGAGCTGGGATCGCTGCCCGCATGGCAGCAGGGGCACCATGTGGCTGCCGACAGCATGCTGTTGCTGGGCTTCGGCCCCCGCCTGGCGGAGGCGCTGGCCACCATCAGCAAGGCGCTGCCTGCGGAGGCGAAAGTCAGTCAGCATGATTCGTGACGAAGCAGGTCGGCTGGCCCCCGGGATCGCGCTGACCGGCCTGGCGGCGGCCGCGCTGACTATCGCCTGGCTGTCGCTGACCACCGGCGCCTATCCCCTGTCACTGGGGGATATTCTCTCAGTCATCGCCGGCCCCGGCGAAGCGGATCAGGTGTCGCGTCTGGTGCTGGTGGATGTGCGAATGCCCCGTTTCCTGCTGGGCTTCCTGGTAGGGGCGGTGCTGGCGGTTTCCGGAGCCGTCCTCCAGGGGCTGTTTCGCAACCCCCTGGCCGATCCGGGCCTGATCGGTGTATCGGCGGGGGCCTCCCTGGCGGCCATCGGCGTTATCGTGCTGGGTGGCACCTGGCTCGGTGGCTGGGCCGCCCTGGCCGGGAACTGGGCGCTGCCCATCGCCGCTTTTGCCGGGGGCAGCGGCACCGTCTTCCTGGCCTGGCGGATTGCCCGCCGGGCCGGTGAAACCTCCGTGGCGACCCTGCTGCTGGCGGGTATTGCCATCAACGCCATTGCCGGCGCCGGCACTGGGCTGCTGACCTTTTACTCCAGCGACGAAGAACTGCGCTCGCTCACCTTCTGGACCATGGGCAGCCTGGGCCATGCCACCTGGGAAGACCTTCTGGTCGCCGGGCCGTGGCTATTGTTGGCGCTGGTGGCGGCCCCGTTCCTGGCAAGGCCACTGGATGCCTTCCTGCTGGGCGAGCAGGTGGTGGGCCACCTGGGCTACCGGACCGACTGGATCAAGCGCGGCGCCATCCTGGTGACAGGGCTGGGCGTAGGGGCCGCTGTCGCCGTCAGTGGCCTGATCGGCTTTGTGGGGCTGGTGGTGCCACACCTGGTGCGTCAGGTACAGGGTGCCAGCCACAAGACACTGTTGCCCCTCAGCGCGTTGCTTGGGGGTACCCTCCTGGTGGGCGCTGATTGTCTGGCGCGGGTCATCGTGGCCCCGGCAGAACTTCCCATCGGGCTGATGATGTCGCTGATTGGCGGTCCCTTCTTCCTTGCCCTGCTGATAAAACGGAGAATGATCTGATGAGCCTGCGGGTGGAAGGAGTTTCCGTGGAGATCGCTGGCCGTGCCGTGGTGCGGGAGGTGAGCCTTGGGGTGGATAACGGGGAGCTTGTGATCCTGCTGGGGCCCAACGGTGCCGGCAAGTCGACCCTGCTGAGTGTCCTGGCGGGGGAGCGGGAGGTGGCCAGGGGGCGTATCGAGATCGCGGGCCAGCCGATGCGGGACTGGCGCCCGGCACAGTTGGCCAGGCACCGGGCGGTCATGCCCCAGCGTGTCGACGTGAACTTCCCGCTGACGGTGGAAGACGTGCTGATGCTGGGGCGCCCTCCCGAACCGCAGGCGCAATCCGCCCCCATCATCAAGGACCTGCTGCAACGGCTGGATATTGCCCATCTACGGCACCGGCGGGTACCGGGCCTGTCCGGGGGGGAGCAGCAACGCGTACAACTGGCGCGGGTTCTGGCCCAGATCTGGGACAGTCCCGGCCCGGTGGTCCTGCTGCTGGATGAGTGTACCTCCGCGCTGGACCCCAACCATCAGCAACAGGTATTCGGCCTGCTGAAGCGCCTGTCCCGGGAGCGGAACTTCGCCATCCTGGCGGTGGTCCACGACCTCAACCTGGCGGCCCGTTACGGCGACCGGTTGCTGTTACTCCGGGATGGCGCCACCCACTGCGACGATATCCCCGAGCGGGCGTTGACGGCACGGAACCTGAGGGAGGTATACGACCTGAAGGCCCGCATTATGATGCTGCCGGAAGGTTTTCCGATGGTGGTGCCCACGGACGATTTCGCCGTGGAGCGTCAGACCGCCCCTTCAAATGCCAGTTGCCGCCAGGCTTCGTAGAGCACCACGGCGGCGGAATTGGACAGGTTCAGGCTTCGGCTGTGGGGGAGCATGGGGATGCGCAGTCGCCGGTCCGGCGCAAGCCCGTTTCGCACATTGTCAGGCAGTCCCCGGGTCTCCGGGCCAAACATCAGGTAGTCCCCGGCCTGGAAGCTCACCTCATAGTAGGGGTGGCTGCCCTTGGTGGTCAGGCCGAACAGCCGTTGCGGCTGCTCGGCCTCCAGGAAGGCCTGATAGCTGGCGTGGACCGTCACGCTGGCGTACTCACTGTAATCCAGCCCGGCCCGCCGCATCTGCTTGTCCTCAAGGGTGAAACCCAGGGGCTCGATCAGGTGCAGCCGGCAGCCGGTGTTGGCGCAGAGCCGGATGATATTGCCCGTGTTGGGCGGAATCTCCGGCTCGTAGAGAACAATGTGGAACATTAACGCTCGACGGCGAGCGCCACGCCCATGCCGCCACCGATGCAGAGGGTGGCCAGGCCTTTCTTGGCGTCACGGCGCTGCATCTCGTGCAGCAAGGTGACCAGGATACGGCAGCCGGAGGCACCGATGGGATGACCCAGGGCGATGGCGCCACCGTTCACATTCACCTTGCCGGTATCCCAGCCCAGGTCCCTGTTGACGGAGATGGCCTGGGCGGCAAAGGCTTCGTTGGCTTCCACCAGATCCAGGTCGTCCACGGTCCAGCCGGCACGCTGCAGGCAGCGCTGGCTGGCGGGAATCGGACCGGTGCCCATGATGCTCGGGTCCACGCCGGCGTTGGCATAGCCCTTGATCACCGCCAGCGGTGTCAGGCCCAGTTCCTTCGCCTTGGCGGCGCTGCACACCAGCACGGCAGCGGCACCGTCATTCAGGGAGGAGGCGTTACCGGCGGTCACGGTGCCGTCTTTCTTGAAGGCGGGTTTGAGCTTGCTCAGGCCTTCGGCGGTGGTGCCATCACGGGGGCCTTCGTCCTTGTCCACCACAATCGGGTCACCCTTGCGCTGGGGGATGGTGATGGGGACGATCTGGCCGTCAAAATAGCCAGCGGCGCGGGCTGCGGCTGCTTTCTGCTGGGAGGCAGCCGCAAACTCGTCCTGTTCCTCACGACTGATGCCGTACTTTTCCACGATGTTCTCGGCGGTCACGCCCATGTGGTAGTCGTTGAAGGCGTCCATCAGGCCATCATTGACCATGGTATCAATCATGGTCCAGTTACCCATGCGCTGGCCGTTGCGGCTGTTGGGCACCACGTGGGGCGACTGGCTCATGCTCTCCTGGCCGCCGGCGAGGATCATGTCGGCGTCGCCACACTGGATGGCCTGCACGGCCATGTGCACGGCCTTGAGGCCGGAGCCGCAGACCTTGTTGATGGTCATGCCCGGAACGGAAGCGGGAATGCCGGCGTTGATGGCGGCCTGGCGGGCCGGGTTCTGGCCGCAGCCAGCGGTGAGGACCTGGCCGAGGATAACCTCGTTGATCTGGTCAGCGGCGACGCCGGTTTCTTCCAGCAGGGCCTTGATCACGGCGGTGCCGAGCTGGTCGGCCTTCAGGCTGGCGAGGGAACCACCAAAGGTTCCGATGGCGGTGCGTTTGGCCGCTGCGATGACTACATCTTGCATGTTGGGGGTCTCCGGTTTTTTTAAGTTCCCCCCATCGTATGCTGACCTTGGGGGGCGCGGTACCCGGCAGGGGGCCTTTCTCCGCTGCAATTCACGGCCCGTCCATGGACCGACCTTGCACCGGACCATCCATGGTCCTGCTACGAAAGACCCCCTGCCGGATACCGGATCGAGTAATGTGCTATCCGCATTAAGGGAAGGTTGATTCTATCGAAATTCAGAGAGTGGGCATAATCAGACCGGGGCACCAAACACGAGACTTCCCGAATCTCGATGGAGGTGTTGGGGGATGGGCTTTTCGTAACAGCGTCAGGATGACGCGGAGCAAGGTCGGTCCAGGGATGGACCGTGAATTGCGGTGGAGAAAAGCCCATCACCCAACGCCTCACCCCCAAGCCCAGCCGGCAAAGAAAGCTCAACCGAAAAAACGACCAACGACCTGCAAACGCTCCCGACCAATAGCCTCACCAAGCTCCTTGCCCTTGAAACCCTGAGCCATCAAAGACCGGGCGTCCACAGAGCGGGCTCCCTCCAGGGCATCCTGAAACCGCCGCCGGGTGTCCGAATCCAGGCCATCTGGCAGGCAGGTCAATGTCGCCAGCAGTAAATCAAACCGCTCTGGCCGCCGCCAGGCATCGGCCTGGTTGAACAGGTCAAGCACAGACTCTGCGGTCAGGGTTCGCCCGAGAGCCAGCGGTGCCAGCGCCACCACCAACCGCGACAGGTCCCGACAGTCATTCGGGGTCTTCAGCGCCGCCGTCCGGTCTGTGACCTGGTCTACCGACAACCCATGCAGAAGCGCGGCACAGCGGCACTCCGTCGCCAGATCTCGATTGGCTGTGTTCGACAGTGCTGCCATGGCATTCCGGAACACCACGCCATCGTTCGCCAGTTCCGGTATCAGATAGTCCAGGGCACCGGCATCCCTGAGTACCTCGAAGAAGGTGGTCGGCGTCACCTCATGAAGCGCCCGCTGGATCTCCTGCCAGACTCTTTCCGGCACCAGGTGCTGCACCTCGCCGTCCGTAACCATCTGCCGCATCAGCGCCATGGTATCGTCCGCCACCTCGAAACCCAGGTGGTGGAATCGTGCCGCGAACCGGGCGGTCCTCAGGATGCGTAGCGGGTCCTCCGCGAAGGCCTCGGAGACATGGCGCAGGCGGTGGTTCTGGAGGTCTTCATGGCCGTGGAAAGGGTCCACCAGGGCACCATCCTCCGACATCGCCATGGCGTTGATGGTCAGGTCCCGGCGGCGCAGGTCGTCCTCCAGAGTGACATCCGGAGCACTGTAGACGGAGAAGCCATGGTAGCCTCGCCCCTGCTTGCGTTCGGTCCGGGCGAGGGCGTATTCCTCGTGGGTTTGCGGGTGCAGGAATACCGGAAAGTCGGCGCCCACCTGCCTGTAGCCCAGGAACAGCATGTCGTCCGGCGTGGCGCCCACCACCACCCAGTCCCGATCCTTGACCGGAATGTCCAGGAGCCTGTCTCTTACCGCACCACCAACCAGATAGATTTCCATGAACCGGGGGCCCGTTATCCAACCGCAAAGCCACGATTATGCGGATCCACCGCGTGTCAGGCAAAGTTGTGATCAATCTGGCTGCAAAGGCTGGTGGTACATCGGTGGTCATAGGGAGACAGGGAAGGGCGGCGAAGGTTTGCCGCCGGGGGTGCCTGGAAGAGTGGTCTGATCCTATAACTACTGTTAAAACAGTGCATTGGGATACATGGCCCGGATTTTTCATGGGAACATGCAGTGTTTTGCCCTGAATGACAACCGGAGTCGCCCATGAAGTCATCCTGTATTGCCCTGCTGTTAATCGTGGCGTTGTCCGGCTGCGCCAGTAACAGTCAGTATGAAGGGCAGTCGCAGAACGGTTCGGATAACTTCGAGCCGATCATCGTCCGTGTCAGCGGGTATGGCACCTATGAACACGTGGCCACCGATCGGCCCAACCCCCGCAAGCGCCTGATGGCCAGGCGGGCTTCGCAACTGGACGCCTATCGTAACCTGGCCGAGCGGGTCTACGGCACGGTGATCTATGGCAGCTCCACCGTCAGTGACTTTGTTGCCCACAGCGACATGTTCCGCACCTATGTGGACAGCTATCTTCGCGGTGCCAAGCTGGTGGATATTCAGGAACACGATGACGGCGTGATCGAAACCGTGATGGAACTGAAACTGGAGCGGCGCTTCCGGGAGTGTGTGTCCCGGGTCAGCGACCGCGATGTTTCAGGCTATTGCCCAGACCCCCTCCCCACCGGTGACGGGGCCACGGGCGATGTGGTCAGCAACGGCTCTGACTCCCTGTACTATCTGGATTGATGGCGATGTCCATGACACTGACGATCCGCACAATCACCCTGGCTGTGCTGCTGGGAATCAGCTTCGCCTCCGGTGCCGGGACCCTGGAAGGCACAGGTATTGCCACTATCCATGGTGGCGACCTGGACGCTGCCCGGGCGGAAGCCCGTGAGGCGGCCATCCGGGATGTAGCCCTTCAACAGGACGTTCGAGTCAGCAGTGAGGAGACGGTGCTCAATGGCCGGATTACCGACTCACAGTTGACCGTCTCATCCCGGGCGCAGATCAGTCATGTCGAGGTGGTGGATGAACGTCGGGTGGGTAACGCCCTTCGGGTGACCGTCCGCGCCCAGGTGTCAGACCGTGAGAACAGTTGCCAGGCGGGTAATGCATCCGGCCTTAAGAAGCGGGTGGCGGTGACCGGATTTACCCTCCAGCAACCGGAACAGGCGCGCCTGGGCGGCCTGGACGATGCCGGCCAGATGTTGCCGCAGTGGCTGCAGTCCGGATTACAGGCCCAGGGCAACCTGCAGGTGCTGAAAGCGTCCGGTACCCAGCTGTATCCGGATGTCATGAATGCTCCTACCAGCCAGCAGTTCGATAACCGGCTGACCAATGTGATCAACGTGTCCCGGGAACTGGGGGCGCAGTTCGTAGTGGCGGGTGTGATCCGGGATATCGGCGTGGAGGACCCCTCCGCCTGGAACACTTCGGTGCTGCACAGTATCGGTCGGGGCTTGGGTGCCACCAATACCGAGCGACGTTTTATCGCCGATATGATGATTTTCGACGGCTTCAGCGGTTCCCCGGTCTACCAGAAGCGCTTCCAGACTCGGGGGCGTTGGGATGCCGGCAAGGGCCAGTCCTCCGGTTTTGCTTCGGCGGGTTTCCTGGAAACCCCCTACGGTCAGGCGGTGGCGGACCTGGTGACGCAGATGCGCAATGATATCCAGGGCGCACTGGCCTGCCAGCCGTTTATGACCCGTATTACCCGGGTGGAAGGCACCAAGGTGACCCTCGCCTCCGGCGCCACGGCCGGTCTGCGTCCGGGTGATACCCTGGCGCTGTATCGCAGCTACTCCCATTTCGACAGCCCGGATGCCACGCCGGAACTGCTGGAAGCGGATATCGAAGTTACCCTGGATAATGTGTTCCCGGAATACGCCAATGGCGTGATTCCGCAGTACGGTGCGCTGGAGAATATCCAGCGCGGGGATATCGCGATTATCTGGTAGGTCGATCGAAGGCTGGCAATATAGCGGGGACGCCCCGGAGGTGGGGAGGCCTTTCGCCGCCGCAATTCACGGCCCATCCCTGGACCGACCTTGCTACCGGGCCATCCATGGCCCTGCTCTGAAAGGCCTCCCCACCCCCGGGGCTCGTGCTGGGCGCGACTGCTTTAGTGAACGCTTGCGCCCTTTTTGGGTTTGTTACCAAAGCACACCTGATACACATCGTTGTAGTGCCTGGCAAAGTGTACCGTCAGGCCTTCCCGCAGGTAGTCCGGCAACTCCTCGTAATCGCCACGGTTGGCTTCCGGCAATATCAGCGTGTTGATCTTCTGACGCCGGGCGGCGATCACTTTCTCGCGGATACCGCCCACGGGTAGCACCTGCCCCGTCAGGGTCAGCTCGCCGGTCATGGCGATGCCCTGTGCCGGGGTCTCCCGGCGGGCAATGGAGAGCAGTGCCGTGGCCATGGTGACCCCGGCACTGGGACCATCCTTAGGCGTGGCACCCTCGGGAACGTGCAGGTGCACGAAGGACTTGTCGAAGAAGGCCGGGTCCGCCTTTAGCCGTTTCAGGTTCGACGACACATAGCTGTAGGCGATGTCCGCGGACTCCTTCATCACGTCACCCAACTGGCCGGTCATACGGAAGCCCCGCTGGTTGGTGTGGATACGGGACGCCTCGATGCTCAGGGTGGCACCGCCCATCGCGGTCCAGGCCAGGCCGGTGACCACGCCGACGCCCTTCAGGGCTTTCTCCTTGCGGAAGGCCGGCTGGCCCAGGAAACCCTCCAGGTCGGAAACACCCACCTTCACCGGTTGGTCCGGATTTTCCAGCAGTCTGACGATGCCCTTGCGGATAATCTTGTGGAGCTGCTTTTCCAGGTTCCGCACGCCGGATTCCCGGGCGTAGCCCTCGATCACCTGACGCATGGCGGCATCGGTGATGTTGAGCTGTTTCTTCAGCAGTCCCGCCCGCTTGAGCAGCCGGGGCAACAGGTGGTGCTTGGCAATGGCCAGCTTTTCCTCGGTGATGTAACCGGACAGGCGGATGGTGTCCATCCGGTCCAGCAGCGGCCGGGGAATGGTGTCCAGCTGGTTGGCGGTGCAGATGAACAGCACCTTGGATAGGTCCAGGCGTACGTCCAGGTAATGGTCCAGGAAGTCCCGGTTCTGCTCCGGGTCCAGGGTTTCCAGCAGGGCCGAGGCCGGGTCGCCCTGGAACGAGGTGCCGATCTTGTCGATCTCGTCCAGCATGATCACCGGGTTGGACACCTTGGCGTCCTTCAGGGCCTGCACGAACTTGCCCGGCATGGCGCCGATGTAGGTGCGGCGGTGGCCCTTGATCTCGGCTTCGTCACGCATACCACCCAGGCTGAAACGGTAGAACTCCCGGCCCAGGGCTTCCGCCACCGAGCGGCCGATGGAGGTCTTGCCCACACCGGGCGGCCCTACCAGCAACAGGATAGAGCCGGAGATCTCCCCCTTGAAGGTGCCTTCCGCCAGGAATTCCACGATCCGGTCCTTCACGTCGGTCAGGCCGTCGTGGTCCCGGTCCAGCACCCTGCGGGCATGGCCCAGGTCAAAATGGTCTTGGGAGGTAATGCCCCAGGGCACCTGGGTGATCCAGTCCAGATAGTTGCGGGTGACGCCGTATTCCGGGGAGCCCTGTTCCAGCACCTGGAGCTTCTGGACTTCCTCGTCGAACCGGGACTGCACATCCTTGTTGGGTTCCAGTTTGTCCATGCGGGCCCGGAAGCGTTCGATATCGGCGGTCTTGTCGTCCTTGGCAACACCCAGCTCCCGCTGGATAACCTTGAGCTGTTCCCGCAGGAAAAATTCCCGCTGGTGCTTCTGCACCTTGTCGTTCACTTCCTCGTTGATCTCAGCCTGCAGGCGCGCCACCTCCTGTTCCTTGCGCATCAGCACCAGCACCTTCTCCATCCGGCGCAACAGCGGTACGGTGTTCAGCACATCCTGCAGATCACGTCCGGGGGCACTGGTCATGGAGGCGCCGAAGTCCGCCAGGGGTGAACTGTCGTCCGGCCCGAAGCGTGACAGATACTGCTTCACGTCCTCGCCATAGAGCGGATTGGAGCGCAGCAGTTCCTTGATGGCGCTGATAATGGCCAGGGTGTAGGCCTTCAGCTCGTCAGCCTGCTCCTCGGGCTCGTCCGGGTATTCCACTTCCACCAGGTAGGGTGGTTTGCGGCGCAACCACTGGGTAATGCGGAAACGGGTCAGACCCTGGGCAATGAACTGGACCTTGCCGCTTTCCTGCTGGGCGTGGTGAACGCGGACCGCGCAGCCGATGGTCTCCAGTTCCTCGCTCGCGGGAATGCTGCGCTCCGGGTCCGGATCCTCAACAAAGCAGATGCCCATCATGTGGTGTTCGGTATCGCCCACCCGCTTGAGGGTCTCGTGCCAGGGGTCCTGGTTGACCATCACCGGCTGCACCTGGGCGGGGAAGAAGGGCCGGTTGGACACCGGAATGACGTACATGCGGCGCGGGCGGGCCTCGCCAGGCAGAACCAGGCTGGTGCCGGTGTTCTCGTCGCGGCCAATGTATTCAGTGATGTCGTCTTCCGGTTGGTCGTGCTGCTGGTCGTCGGCCATTGTCTTCCTCATGTCCTCGCGAATGGGATTACCGGGCGACGGGCCCGGCCTGATCATGGGTCTCTCCTGCTATGTAGCGGCAAGGTATGGGAATTCAAGGTTGGCAATGGATGCGGCCTGGCTTGAATTCAGTACCAATGACACCATGTACAGGATAGTTTTCGTAACCACTTACCGGACCAGACAGGACTCTTGCCATGAGCAATTCGCCGTTTATCTTCGAAGCCACCATGGACAACTTCCAGGAGAAGGTCATGGACGCCTCTCAATCCACCCCGATCCTGGTGGATGTCTGGGCGGATTGGTGTGCGCCCTGCAAGCAGATCATGCCGATCCTGGAAAAGCTGGCGGACGAGTACAATGGCGGCTTCCTGCTGGCCAAGGTGAATGCCGATGAGCAGCAACAGCTTACCGCCAGCCTGGGGGTTCGCAGCCTGCCCACGGTGATCCTGGTGAAGAACGGCCAGGCGGTGGACGGTTTCAACAGCGCCCTGCCGGAAGGCGAGGTGCGCAAGCTCCTTGAGCAGCATGTGGAAAAGGCCGAGGAGCAGGAGGCGCCCTACGACAAGGCTCACCGGTTATGGGAAGAGGGCGACCTGGACGGCGCCCTGGCCATCTTCGGCCAGCTCAACCAGCAGAACCCGGACGACCTCAAGGTGCTGATCGACCTGGCCCAGATCAAGGCGGAGCAGGGCGACCTGGATACCGCCGAGCAGGTGCTGGAAAGCCTGCCGCCGGAAGAGAAGCTGCAGCCCAAGGCCAAGCAGTTGGCGGCCCGGCTGAATATCCTGCGCCAGGCCGGTGAACTGCCCCCCATCAAGGATCTGGAAATGGCCCTGGAGCAGGACCCGAAAGACCCGGACGCCCTGCACCAGCTATCCATGCAGTACGCCCTGAACGACCGCAATGCCGAGGCCATGGACCTGCTGATCCGCCTGATGCAGACCGATCCCCACTACAAGGACGGCATCGCCAAGACAACACTGGTGGAGCTGTTCGAGAAGTTGGGTAACAACAACCCGGATGTGCGGACTTATCGGCGAAAGCTGTATACCCTGATGCATTGAACACGCTTTGCCGTAGTCTTTTTGATCCTGGCCAATCCCCTCCTGCATGAGGAGGGCAGGCAGGTGGCGAGACGTCTTGAGCCAGAGTTGCGGGCGGCAGCCATGACTCACCTGCCTGCGAAAATATGTATGTGACAGCTACATGACCGTGGTGCTATAATAGCGACCTGCTAACCTTGACGCTCCTGACCCCCTCCGAATGCCCCGCGCTGTATACGCTGGTTGTTGTTCACCGGGAACTATCAGTCGCGTATCAGGATTCCGGTGCTCGGGCCTTTGAGCAATATGAACTCTTGATTCGTTGGATATCCATGATACCTCCGGAGATCCGTGGTGCTGATATACGTCTGGTGCGTTAGTGCAATAACGACCAGATATTACTTTTGTCAGGATCAGCCGTGCAATGAAGTACCAATCCCGCTTTCGTCAGCTATCCTTGCTGTTACTGCAGTTCTTTGTTTTCTCATTCAGTATTTTATTGATTTCCCGTTATCTGTTTTTTATCAGTGTGCAGGGCTCGCTGCCAGAGCAGGGCATTGGTGATGATATATGGCGGGCATTCTTTGTTGGTGGTCGTTTTGATGCCAAGGTAACGGCGATAGCCTACTCCCCTCTACTGCTCAGCGGTCTTATGGTTGCTGCCTTTCACCGGGCTTATCAGCGGTGGCTGAAGTTTGCGGTTGGTTATCACGTTGTGATTGCCAGTCTGTATGTGGTCGGCTGTATCTGTAACTATTATTACTATCAGACCTACGGCAGTTACGTGGATCTGTTTGTCTTCGGTTTATGGGAAGATGACTCTAAAGCTGTACTGATCAATATATGGCAGGATTATCCGGTTATCCGCGGCTTGTTGTTAGCGATGGCTGTTGGGCTACTGGCGTATCTGTCTTCCCGGTGGTTTTTGCGCGGTGCTTTGGGGCTTGTAAACCCAAGGGCATACTGGCATTGGGGTGTTACGTCCCTGGCGGTACTGTCGATGGTGCTGGTGACCTTTGTCGTGGCGCGTGGAACTTTGGATAGCCATCCGCTGAAGCGTTACCACGCGAGTGTCTCCCAATACAGGCCGCTGAATATGATCACGCCGAACGTGTTCATGGCACTGGATTGGGCCACCTCCGACTACAAGGAACAACGCCGGTTTGAGCCCGTCTCCGAAAACGAACTGACCGCGCAGATGGAAAAAATACTCGGTCAGCCAACCCCGGTTTATCACACCCCGAACAATGCCTATCTGGAGCAGCACCCTCCCCACGTTGTCATGGCAATGATGGAAGGCATGGGGATGAACATCATGGTGGAAGACCGTCTGCCGGAAAACGACCTGCTGGGCAGTCTCCGGCCACACCTGGAGCAAGGTTTCCTGTTCAGGCGTTTTATGGCGGGCACTTCGGGGACCATCGACAGTATCGTCATGACCCTGTTCCATAGTCCGGTGGCGACCATCAGTCACTCATCGGTTCAGAACAAGGCGCTGCGGGGCTCCGCGATTCTGCCCTATAAGCGGGCAGGGTACCGCGTGGCATTCCTGTATGGCGGTAACGGTATGTGGCGAAATCTGTCTAACTACCTGCCGGTACAGGGATTTGATCGCGTCTACGATGAGAACGACATTCTCGAGGTCTTTCCAGAGGCGGCGCAGTACTCCGGCACCTGGGGCGTGCCTGATGGTTACCTGTTTCGGTTCGCGAACAGGATTCTGGAAAGCGCGGAAGAACCGACCCTGCTGTTTATCATGACGGTGACCAATCACTCACCCTATAAAGTACCGGCTTATTACGACGCCAAGCCGGTAGCCGTCAGCAAACGCCTGTCTTCGTTGATGGGGTTTGAGGAGAAACAGGCGGAAGTGGTGCTTACTACCTACCAGTACGCCTCCGATGCTCTGGGGCAGTTTATTGATCGTATCAAGCGGTCGGAGCAACTGAAGGACAATACCGTAATAGCGGTGACTGGCGACCACCGTGTGCGTCACGTCAGTACCGAAGAGTCAACGGAATATGGCCTGGCGTACGCCGTGCCCTTTTACCTGAGCATACCGGAGCCGATCCTGAGCAATACAACGTACCGCTATGACCCCATGCGGATTGGCTCCCACCGCGATATGTTTCCGACCCTGTATCATTTCAGCCTGTCGGATCAGGACTACATTACTCTGGGTGGGGAAAACCTGCTTGCCACGGAGGGGGTCAGTAACATCGGTTATAATGCGGAACGCGTCATTAATCAGTATGGCGCGTTCAGTCGTGGGGCGGAATGGTATTACCCATGGGTAAAGGACAATCCGCTGTACAGCGGGCCAGAGCCGGAGGCGCAGGTGCCATTCAGCACCCGCTGGGCCGAGGAGTATCACCGCCTGCAGGATTACTATCTGCGTTCCCAGGTACTGCCGATGGCTCAGCAAGGACTCAGGGCTGCCCGGTAAACAGCCCTGGGCACCGGCTTTCAGCCAACCAGTGACTTCAGATACCGCCCGGTATGGGAACGCTTGTTGTGCGCCACGTCCTCGGGCGTCCCTTCGGCAATGATCTCACCACCACCGGAGCCACCTTCCGGCCCCAGGTCGATGATCCAGTCGGCGGTCTTGATGACATCCAGGTTGTGCTCGATTACCACCACCGTGTTGCCGTGGTCCCGTAGTCGCTGGAGGACCGTCAGTAGCTGCTGGATGTCGTAGAAGTGCAGGCCGGTGGTGGGCTCGTCGAGGATGTACAGGGTCTTGCCGGTGTCCCGTTTGGACAGTTCCCGTGACAGCTTGACCCGCTGGGCCTCGCCGCCGGACAGGGTGATGGCGCTCTGGCCCAGGCGGATGTAGGACAGGCCCACGTCCACCAGGGTCTGCAGCTTGCGGGCCAGGAATGGCACCGGGTCGAAGAATTCCCGGGCCTCCTCCACGGTCATTTCCAGCACCTCGTGGATGTTCTTGCCCTTGTAGCGCACCTCCAGGGTCTCGCGGTTGTAGCGTTTGCCCTTGCACACATCGCAGGGTACGTAGATATCCGGCAGGAAGTGCATTTCCACCTTGATCATGCCGTCGCCCTGGCAGGCCTCGCAGCGTCCCCCTTTCACATTGAAGCTGAAGCGGCCCGGCTTATAGCCCCGGCTGCGGGCTTCCTGGGTGCCGGCAAACAGCTCCCGCACCGGTGTGAAGATGCCGGTGTAGGTGGCTGGATTGGACCGGGGCGTGCGGCCGATGGGGCTCTGGTCAATGTCGATGACCTTGTCCAGGTTATCCAGGCCCTGGAGGGACTTGTAAGGCCCGTGGGTCAGGCTGGTGGCCTTGTTCAGTTTGGTAGCCGCCACAGGGTACAGGGTGCTGTTGATCAGGGTGGACTTGCCGGAGCCGGACACGCCGGTGATGCAGGTCATCACCCCCAGGGGCAGCTCCAGGGTCACATCCTTGAGGTTGTTGCCGCTGGCCCCGGTCAGGGTCAGGGTCTTGCCGTTGCCCTTGTTGCGGGTGGCGGGCACTGCGATTTCCCGGGTGCCCTTGAGGTACTGCCCGGTGAGGGAGTTGTCGTTGGCGATGATGTCGTCCGGTGTGCCCTGGGCCACCACATGGCCGCCATGAACGCCGGCACCGGGGCCCACATCCAGCACATGGTCGGCGGCGCGAATGGCATCCTCGTCGTGCTCCACCACAATGACGGTGTTCCCCAGGTCCCGCAGGTGGGTGAGGGTGGCCAGTAGCCGGTCATTGTCACGCTGGTGCAGGCCGATGGACGGCTCGTCGAGGATGTACATGACGCCCACCAGGCCGGCGCCAATCTGGCTGGCCAGGCGGATGCGCTGGGCCTCGCCGCCCGAAAGCGTGTCGGCGCTACGCTCCAGGGTCAGGTATTCCAGCCCCACATTGACCAGGAACTGGAGCCGTTGCCGTACTTCCTTGAGGATCTTCTCGGCGATCTCGCCCTTGGTGCCGGGCAGCGTCAGGTCATGGAAATAGCTGTGGGCATCCCCCACCGGCAGATGGGTGATGTCCGGCAGGTTGTGTTCATCAATGAAGACATGGCGGGCACCACGGCGCAGCCTTGAACCGCCACAGTCCTTGCAGGGCTGGGTGCTCAGGTGCCGGGCGAGCTCCTCGCGCATGCTCTGGGATTCGGTTTCCCGGTAGCGGCGCTCCAGGTTGGGCAGCACCCCTTCGAACGGGTGCTCCTTCTCCATGATATGGCCACGGGAGTTTACATAGCGGAAAGGGATTTCCTCCTTGCCGGAACCGTGCAGGACCACCGTCTGGAAGTCTTCAGGAAGATCCGCAAAAGGGGTATCCATATCGATGCCATAGTGCTCGGCCACGCTGGTGAGCATCTGGAAATAGTAGACCGCCCGACGGTCCCATCCCCGGATCGCGCCTGCTGCCAGGGTGGCACCGGGGTTGTACACCACTTTCTCGGGATCGAAGAACTGGCGCACGCCGAGGCCGTCGCAGGTGGGGCAGGCTCCGGCGGGGTTGTTAAAGGAGAAGATCTTCGGTTCCAGTTCGCTCAGGGAATAGCCGCACTGGGTACAGGCATAGCGGGCGGAGAAGGTAACGTCCTCCTGCTTGCTGTCCATGTCGGCCACCAGGGCGATGCCGTCTGCCAGTTCCAGGGCGGTCTCGAAGCTTTCCGCCAGGCGCTGCTCCAGCCCTTCTTTCACCCGGAAGCGGTCAACCACCACATCAATCGAGTGCTTCTTTTTCTTGTCCAGGGGCGGCACGTCGTCAATGTCGTAGACGTAGCCATCCACCCGCATGCGGATGAACCCCTGGCTGCGCATGGTGTCGATGACCTGCAGGTGTTCGCCCTTGCGATCGCGGATCACTGGCGCCACGATCATCAGTTTGCTGCCCTCCGGCATGGCCAGCACCTGGTCCACCATCTGGCTGACGGTCTGGGCCTCCAGCGGCTGGCCGTGGTCCGGGCACCGGGGTTCGCCGGCGCGGGCGAACAGCAGGCGCAGATAGTCGTAGATCTCGGTGATAGTGCCCACGGTGGAGCGGGGGTTGTGGGAGGTGGACTTCTGCTCAATGGAGATGGCCGGAGACAACCCCTCGATGTGGTCCACGTCCGGCTTCTCCATCATCGACAGGAACTGCCGCGCATAGGTGGAGAGAGATTCCACGTACCGACGCTGGCCTTCCGCGTAGAGGGTGTCGAATGCCAGGGAGGACTTGCCCGACCCGGACAGCCCGGTGATCACGATCAGCTTGTCCCGGGGTAGCTCAACATCGATGTTCTTCAGGTTATGCGTGCGTGCGCCTTTGACCTGGATGGACTCCATAATGCTCCTCTGGCGATTCGATTCTCAGCAAGGGAATACGCCAGTATACCGGCTTCAGGTCTCTGGCCAAGCGTCCGGGGTGATCCGGTGTCGGTTACCAGGTCAGTGTTTCCCCTGACGGGGCGGGTGTGCGGTCCGGTTCCACCAGGATGTCCGGCGGCAGTTCGTCCAGGGTGGTCGGGGTTTCGCCGGGATCATCCGACAGGTCGACGATGATCTCCACACGACGATTGAGGGCGCGGTTCTCCGGCGACGAATTGGGCCGGCGGGGCTCGGTGGAGGCCAGCCCCATGACCCGGAAGCGTCGTTCATCCAGTGGCCCCGCCTCAATCAGCGCATTCGCCACCGCCGCTGCCCGGTCGGCGGACAGGTTCCAGTTTGACTCATAGCGGCCACCACTGCCGATGGGCACGTCATCCGTATGGCCTTCCACGGTCAGATCCCCTGGTATGTCCACCAGTACCTTGCTCATGCGATAGAGCAGATCAACCATTGAGTAGGTCAGCTCCGCGGATCCGGAGGCGAAAGACCCCCGTTCCTCAATCCGCATAATGATCTGACGCTTGCCCGGGTCTGCCTGCACGTCGAGCTGGCCCGCCGTGATTTCCTGTTCCAGCACCTCTGCCAGGTCGTTGGCAAACGTCATGGCCGAGGCGGTAGCCTGCCCTTTTGCCTGCTCCCCGGGCTGGGTGCCCGGTTCACGATCCAGGAACGGGTCCGTTTCGGTGGTGCTCTGTCGGACCTCATCCAGATCGGTGGGCTCGGGCTTTCCGGGGGTGAAGTGCTGGAACACGGGGCTGGTACCTTGCGGGATGTCCACCGCCGCCACCTCCCGCTGCACGCCGAATGCGTTCGACATTTCCTGAGCGATCTGCTTGAACTTCATGGCGTCGATCTCCGAGAAGGAGAGCAGCAGCACAAAAAAACACATTAGCAGCGACATCAGGTCGGCAAAGGTCACCACCCAGGCCGGGATGCCCGGTTTTTCCTCTTCGGGTAGATCGTCCATGGGGGTCAGGCTCCGGATTCGGCCGTGTCACGCTTTGCCGGTGGCAGGTAGCTGGACAACAACTGCTCGATCACCCTCGGGTTCTGGCCGTTCTGGATGGCCACCAGGGCATCCGAGACCAGGGACTGCATCCGGGCTTCCTCCGTCAGACGGAGCTCCAGCTTGTCGGCGATGGGGTTCGCGATCATGGCGCCGTACAGCGTGGTCAGCAGGGCTACCGCCATGGCCGGACCGATGCTCTTGGGGTCTTCCATGTTCGACAGCATCTGCACCAGGCCGACAATGGTGCCGATCATGCCCATGGCTGGCGCCACATCCGCCAGGGCCCGGAAGACCTTGGCGCCAAACCGATTGCGGTCCATGGTGAGCACGCGTTCCTTGTTGAGCAGTTCCCTGATGGTATCGGCGGCCTGGCCGTCCACCAGGAGCTGGATGCCCTGCTGCAGGTACTCCGAACTGGCCTCGCGGCCTTCCAGGTTCAGTACGCCCTGCTTGCGGGCGACATTGGCGATATCCACCAGTTCCTCGATCAGGTCCTGGGTGTCCGGCAGCTTGAACGAGAAGGCCCGCCCGGCTGCCTTAAGGGCGCCGAAATATTGCCTGAAGCTGAACTTGGCCAGCACCACCGAGAGGCTTCCAAGTACCACGATCAGTACCGAGGGAGCGTTCATGAACACACCTGGAGAAGCGCCGAGAATGATTGCCATACCAATGATGACGGCGCCTCCGACGAGGCCTATCAAGGTTGCTAGATCCACAATGTACTACCCGATGAGAAATGTGTGCGAATTGTAATCAGGGGCGCCCGCCTTGAACAGATAAAAGGTCGGACGACGTGACAAGCTTAGAAAGATGGTCCTGGTATCGCAACGTTGACCCAGCCCATGACCAGATGCGCAAATTTGCCGGGTTCATCTGGTAGACTGGCGGCTTTCATTCTCACGCTGCGACATTTTGATGAACGATTCTGAACGTCGGGCCGTGGCTGCCCTTGCTTCCGTCTACTCCATGCGCATGCTGGGCCTGTTCATGGTGCTGCCGGTCTTCGCCCTGCTGGGGCCGGAACTGGTGGGTGCCACCCCCATGCTGGTGGGTATGGCCATCGGTGTCTACGGGCTCAGTCAGGCGTGCCTGCAGGTTCCTTTCGGGGCCATGTCGGATCGGTTCGGCCGCAAGCGCCTCATTTACCTAGGCCTGGTTATCTTTGCGCTTGGCAGCCTGGTGGCCGGGTCGTCCGATCATATCTTCGGGGTTATCCTCGGCCGCGCCCTGCAGGGAGCAGGGGCCATTGCCAGCGTGCTGATGGCGCTGGTCAGCGACCTTACCCGGGCGGAACAGCGCACCAAGGCGATGGCAAGCATCGGTGTGACCATCGGACTGTCTTTCTCATTGTCACTCATCCTGGGGCCTTTGCTGAGTGAGTTCGCGGGCCTGGCGGGGCTCTTCTACCTCACGGCGGTGCTGGCCCTGGTGGCCATGGTGATCGTCTGGAAGCTGGTGCCGGATCCCCCGGCCATGGTAACTGAAGGCGAGCACCTGCCGGCCCGGGAAATGCTGGGGCAGGTGTTGCGGGACCAGCGGCTGCTGCGGTTGGATTTCGGTATCTTTGCCCTGCACCTGGCCCTGACGGCCCTGTTTATCCAGGTGCCGGTGATGCTGTCCGACGGGCTCGGGCTGGCGATGGACGACATGTGGTGGTTCTACCTGACGGTAATGGTAACCTCCTTCTTCGCCATGGTGCCGTTCATTATCCTGGGTGAAAAGAAACGCCAGATGAAAGCCGTTCTCTGTGGTGCGGTGGCGCTGCTGGCACTGGCCAGCATGGCCCTGTGGCAATGGGCCGTTACCCTGACGGCGGCGTGGTTCGGGCTGTTCTTCTTTTTTATGGCGTTCAACCTGCTGGAGGCCAGCCTGCCATCGCTGATCAGCAAGGAATCGCCGGCAGGCGCCAAGGGTAGCGCCATGGGCGTCTATTCCACGTCACAGTTCTTTGGTGCCTTCCTCGGGGGTGCCGCGGGTGGCACCATGGCTGGCTGGGCCGGTGTCGACGGTGTATTCGGCCTGATGGTGCTGGTGCTGCTGGCATGGCTGGTGGTGGCTGGTACCATGTCGACCCCGCGCTACCGGGATCGGGACGGGGATGAATTCGTGGTAGAGTTGCAGGAATACGATGCTGGCGATGGAGCGTCAGAGATGAACAACGACAGAGCAGGGGTGAATCATGGCACGAGGTGTTAACAAGGTCATTCTGATCGGGAACCTGGGGCAGGACCCCGAAACCCGTTATACGCCAAACGGCAACGCAGTGGTCAATCTGAACCTGGCCACCGACGAGAGCTACAAGGACCGGCAGACCGGTCAACTGGTCCCCAAGACCGAATGGCACCGGATTGTCATGTTCGGCAAGATCGCGGAAATAGCCGGTCAGTACCTTCGCAAGGGCTCCAAGGTCTATATCGAAGGCAAGCTGCAGACCCGCAAATGGCAGGGTCAGGACGGCCAGGACCGCTATACCACGGAAGTGGTGGTGGACATTAATGGCCAGATGCAGATGCTGGACAGCCGGGGTGGTGACAACAGCGGAATGAACCAGGGTGCCCCTCAGGGGCGGCCGCAGTCACAACCGCAGCCGGCGGCCCAGGGTAACCCTCAGGGCAACTACGGGGCACCTGCGGGCAATCAGGGCGGCGGTTACAGCCAGCCCGGTGGCGGTCAGGGCAACATGCCGGAACCGGTGGATGATTTTGATGACGATATTCCGTTCTAGGCTCCGAATCATGTAAAGTGTAACGTTTCGTAGTTATGTTTGATTCTAAGGCCCCGCAATAGCGGGGCTTTTTTGTGCTTACAGAAATTTTTGCTGTCACGAAATTACTTGTGCTTAATTTTGGTATTTACTAATATGTATTAAGTGACGTTTTGAGGGTGCGAAGTGGATTATAAAGTTGAACTGCTGAAAGTGGAGGACGGTCGTCGGTTTGCGCTCCTTTTGCAGCACGGCATTCCGGTCTATTACCCGTCTTTATACATCACTACTCAAAAACGAGGATCTTCGCTTCATACGCAGCGTAATATTCAGCACCACCTAAGGTTGCTTTACTCTTGGTGCGAGTTGGAGGGGGTTCAACTGGAGGAGCGCTTTGGGTCTGGTGAAGCGTTGAAGGGCAGCGAGTGTTTGAGCTTGGTAGATTTTTGTGCGTGGGATTCGGCGACGATTAATCGTATCCGCTCGGGGGCCAGATTGCTGAAATCGGCTTACACGGAGGTGGAGCGCCATGAGGCATCAGCGAGAGTTGGTCATATCACTGATTATCTGAAGTTTCTTTATAAAAAGTTGGTGGGATGTGGTGATAACGATCTTGGTCTTTCAGCGATGCTGCAAGAGATAAAGTCCTACAAGCCAAAAGTTAAAAAGCACAGGCAACGTTCTCGGATTGAACTTACCACTGATCAGGAGGCGATTCTGCTAGAGAAAATCATGCCGAATCACCCCGAAAACCCTTGGTCAGCTAACCCAGATGTGAGGCTTCGGAATCTAATAATCGTTCACGTTTTGCTCGAAACAGGCATGCGTCGTAGCGAACTTGCAGCGCTACGTGTATCAGATATTGACTTCGTTAATCCCGCAGTAAGCATTTATCGTCGTCATAATGACCGAATCGATCCCCGCACTTTGCAACCTCAGGCAAAGACTGGAGAGAGAAGTATCCCTCTTTCCCCTGCTTTGATTGAGCAAATCGATAATTACGTCCTGCATAGTCGAGCAAAAGTTTCAGGAGCAAAAACCCACCCATTCCTGTTGATTTCGCATCGGGGAGGAAACGGCTCTCCCATTAGCGTCAAGACGATTAACTACATCTTCGGTCAGTTATCCAAAGCATTTCCGGCACTGGGACGACTGTTCCCGCACAAGCTTCGTCATCACTGGAATTATAATTATTCTCGTCTGGTTGACGAAAAAATGAAAGACCTCCCAGAAGACGACAGAAGAACGTTTGATCAGAATAGCCGGGCCTACCTAATGGGTTGGAAGCCGGAGGGGACGATGGCTCAAGTTTATAACCGTCGTTTCGATGAGGATAAAGCCAAGCAGCTGCTTGAGCAGCGAGATTCAAAATTCCAGACCGTAAAGAGGGAACGTGATGATCCCAAGTAAACAAAAATCGCCTAGCGAAATAGAGACGCTGCTCAACACCCCCCATAAGTCCTTTGCTGGTCTGACTTTTCTCCCGTCGGAGGATCGCTGGAAACTTCGGCATAAACATCAAAACGTCAACTTGGCTGGAGGTTGCAAGCTAATCATTCCCGAGGAGTCGTGGGGATATTTCAAGTTGGCACTTGCCTTATACGCAAGGGTCTGCAAAGCCGGCTCTGTTTGCGCAATTGCCAATACGCTCAACATGTTTGCGGCCAAATTCGGGGCTGACCTAAATATTCTTGAAGAGGCAGATTTCCTGTCCTTGAAGCCTAAGCTTGGCAGAGAGCGTGAGGGGGCGCTCGGGAAGGTTCGGGGCTTCTTCAAGTTCTGGTTTGAGACAGGTATGGGGGGCATTTCCAAAGATTACCTGGACGCCCTTTATCAGGTAAAGCTAAAGGGTGACGTCAAAGGCGAGGCGGTCAAATCTCACGATCCATTTATCGGCCCTTACACGCCAATTGAGCTTCAGGCCGTTATTGACGGCATTAACAACGCCTTTCTTGAAGATCGCCTGAGCACAGGAAACTACGTTTTGACTTTCCTTTTCGCACAGCGGGGAAGTCGGACGAACCAGATCAAAAACCTACGTGTAAGTGATTTCAAACTGAATAACAGGCAGGCATCCGTAGATATGCCTCGTGGTAAGCAGCGGGGCTCTGGATTCAGAGAGGAGTTCTCAACTTTCAGTATCTCGGAAGATCTCTATCAGCTAGTCCGTATATTGAGGAAAGAGTCGCTGGATACGGTTGAGGAGTGCCTCCCCAAAGCTCAAAGGTACCTGATCCACCAGGTGACAGATGATTTGCTCCCAGTCTTTGGGGCCTGGAAAGGTTTCGCTCGGGATTTGCCGTCAATTCTAGAAGCTCGGAAAACATCTGAAGAGCACCACCTCGGTGAACAGGCACTGGCGCAACGACTGAGATATGTGAGCAGAGTGATAAACGTGCACTCAGAGCGTACTGGTGAAATCATAAATCTCACTTCCCACCGCTTCCGAAGAACGATAGGGACAGACTTGGCTCGCGAAGGCGCTGGTGTGGGCGTGATCGCCAGAGCACTTGACCACACTGACTACCAAAATGCAGGAGTATACGTATCTACGTCAGCGGATATGGCGACACGGCTAGACCAGAAAATTGGCAAGCTTTTAGGGCCTTTGGCACAAGCTTTTGCGGGCGTGCTTGTTAGGGATGAGGCAGACGCTGTCAGAGGAGACGATCCTAAAAGTCGTATCCGCACCAACACGGGCTCCGACAATGTCGGAACTTGTGGGAATTTCGCATTCTGCGGCTCACGAGCGCCAATTGCCTGTTACACATGCATTAAGTTTCAGCCTTGGATTGACGCGCCTCACGAGGAGATCCTGATCGATCTCTATGATGAGAGAAGAGAAATCCTGGATGCTACTGGGGACGAAACTATCGCTAGCCAGCTAGATCGAACGATCTTGGCAGTCGAGGACGTTATTCACCGCTGTGAACTCAAGCGGGTAGAGATCATGGAGGTGGAATAAGCCAATGTCTGACGTCATTATTTTTAAGCCGAAGGCAAATCTCGAAGCTGAGCAGCAAGTGACTGCCTACGTGGACTTCGCCAAAAGTCTTCGAGGTTTTGATAAAGGAGATGTGCCTCTTGATTGGGAGGCGGTGAACTGGAGTTATTGGATTAAGAGCTTGGCCTTCTCGAAGCTGGGGGCGAACGTTCGAAGCAAGACCTTTGGTCCAAGTGACGTTTTAGATTCACAATTCATTGAGTTCGCAAAAGCGTATTGTATTCACCAACAAACGCTCAATCGTACCGCTGAAGTCTCTCAAGTAGTCGCACTCCGACTCGTAGAGAAGGCCCTTCTGGATCTGGGCTATTCTGCCAACATCACACTAGTCCATAGCGGAGTTATGGATCGTGCGGCAGAAGTTTGTAGTGACCCCTTAGTTCACAAGTCAGCGAACCGGGCGTACCGAGTCGGTCAGCAGCTTCAAGCGCTATCAAACTTTTTGGATAACAATCAGCTTGTTGCTAAGCCCCTCCACTGGAAAAACCCCATTGGAAGACCACTGGACCAAGAGGGTCACCGAAAGCGCGAAGATGATCGAAAGAAAAGAATGCCGAACCCCAAAGTTCTGGACGCTTTGGCTGAAATCTGGGTTGCCAAGCCTACGGAGCACCGAGATATTTTTGTTAGCTCCAACAGCGTAATTCTGCTTTCAGCGCCGGGGCGTGTTGATGAACTCAACCAGCTTGCAAAAGACTGTGTCGTTTGGAAGGAAAACTCAAAGAGCGAACAAGAGCTTTTCCTGAACTGGTACGGACAGAAGGGGTTTGGGTTTAGTGATAAGCCAGTCCCCAAGACATTTCAGCATTTTTGCCTTGAGGCGATTGAGCGGCTTACGTCAATCACAGAAGGGCCTAGAAAGCTCGCAAGGAAACTGGAGGAGAGTCCAGATGAGTTCCCGATTCACGAAGAGTGTCCCAATGTTAGACAAGATGTCATTTTGACGCATGAGCAGGTTCTGGCGACGATGTGTTTGGAAGGCTCTCAAGGAACCCCACGGCACTGTGTTAAGACTTGGCTAAACCAAACTTTAAAGGTTCTCGACAAGCGAAAGGATTGTAAAGCGTCAAAGACCATCTTAAGGGAGGCCCTGGATGGCATGTACGCCGGGAAGCCATCTCCGGCCAATCAGGATGTTCTTACGCTCACCCTACGCAAGCTAAACGTGTTTGTACGCGAGTATTGGCTACCGCCAACATTCCCGTTCACCACGGAAGCAAAAACGGTTAAGTTCCAGCACGCGCTGAATTGCTACTACTCCTACCAGTTTGAAAAGAAATTTAAAGCCAAGCTCTTTTCGATTGAGGCTCAAGACAAAAATAAGTTGAACGTAGCTCTGACGCCTGCCAAAGGTGCTCGTGATAAAGGTCTTAATATTTTCCAGAGGTGGGGATACGAAGGCAGCGATTTCGGTCTGACAACGCACCAGTTCCGTCACTATCTCAATACGCTGGCAGCAAAAGGCAATGTTGGTGAAGTCGAGCGGGCCCGTTGGTCATCTCGACTCAATCTCTCCCAGAACAAAGTCTATAACCACGAAACGACCGAAGAGCGGGTAGAAAGAGCAAGATCAGTAGGCCTTGGATCGCAGAAAACAAACCTCGCGGAGCTATCAGCCAAGAACGAACCGATAATGTTAGAGGAACTCGGCGGAAGCGGTGATCGGATCGCCCATACGACGCTCTATGGGAAGTGTGAACACGATTTTTCGGTGGAGCCTTGTCCAAAAGCTCGCGGTTGTCTTGGTTGTTCGAAGCACAAATGTATCAAAGGCGATGACGAAAAGCTTCGCCGGATAAAATTCGAGAAAGAGGCGCTTCGAGTCAACCTTGAAAAAGCACAAAGGGGCATCGACGAGGGTTACTTTGGAGCTGACAAGTGGCTTAAAGACACCATGAGGGATTACGAGAGGGCCTGCGAACTCGTCGAAATATTGGAGAATCCCGACGTGCCTGACGGTTCTGTGATCGCCTGCCAGGACGATGGATTTACGAGCGTGACAAAGGCGCTTGCCGCACGAGGTAAACTTAAAGAGAGTGAGGCTCCTAAACTACCTCCCTTCTCGAAATCAGAGCCTGGTTTTGATCAAGAAAAATTGCGTAAGCTTTTGGGTCGATAATCATGGCAAAGCATCTTACCGAGAATGATGTGAATCGCATTCTTGCGCTCATTGAGGGCTGGAAGTACGACCTGAAATGGGATGCGCTGGTCAAGGCTTGCGAGATAAGCCTGGGCATTAAAACTACACGGCAGGCATTGAACCGGAAGCAGCAAATCAAAGATGCGTTCCAGCTGTATAAGCGATCCCAGAAGCTAGATCTGAGTGGAGCTACGGCAGCGCGTCCCAACGATATAAACACGGCTCACGCGAGAATCGAAGGTTTGCTTGGGAAAATTCGAAAACTTGAGTATGAGAACAAAGCTCTGAAAGAAAAGTTTTTGACGTGGCAGTACAACGCTGAGCAACGAGGGATGACGCAAGAATCACTCAACAGACCAATACCAAGGCATGACAGCGGTGGTGAGGGGAATAGATGAGTCGCGTAAGGGGGCTAAGTGCTAAGTATGATTTCATGGGAGCAGTTCGAGGCCGATCATCCCTACCCAGAGAAGGTCGGACAACGTGAGCTTTTTCATTTTCGTAGGCTTACAGGCGTTAAAGATTGGTTGTTGGAGCACTTGTTTGTTGACGGGAAGCTCCATCACTCATCTCCTCAATCACTCAATGATCCATTTGAATGTAAACCGCACTACAGGGAGCCAGAAAGTGACGACGAACGTCGACTTGTGCTTGCAAAACTATACGGGGTGCTCAGGGAGTACGGCATGCCTGATCACGAGGCCCAGGCCAGAATTGTAGGGTGTGCCCTAAACCCGGCGCTGCTGTCGCAACTCCTCCATCAAACTGGGCTTGATACGTTTGCCGAATTGCGCATGTTCAGCTTTACCACCTCGAATGAGAATCTGTTGATGTGGTCCCATTACGGAGCTTCTCATACCGGCGTTTGTATCGAATTTGACGCGTCGATATGGCCAATCGCAGACGCTCGCAAGGTAAAGTATCAGACAGAGTACCCTCAGTTCGCATATCCACCTGTGACTGATGAACGAAACATGCAGGCTGCCCTCATCAAGTCAAAAGCATGGCAATACGAACAGGAATTCCGGCATATTTTTGCGCCTGGCGCAGAGGCCGTTCCGAGTGACGGAGACTCACTCCTATTGCATCCAGAAAGCATTATCGGTCTATATTTCGGTGTGGAAGTGGACCCAAGAGATAAAAATCGAGTCCTCAATATGGTTGAGCGAGGGCCGTTCACTCCGAAGCTCTACGAAGGTGTCCTTTCCCCGTCGAAATTCAAGATCGAATTCAACGAAATCAGTGCTGACTGAAAATGGCTACCAGGAGAATGAGGATCGTGTTTTATCAGGGGGCTGCAATGGAAAATTGGTTGGAGGGTAAGGCATGAGTCAAGAGCGGGGCCAAATCTACCTTGAGCGTTTTCAGGCGTGGTCTGCATCAATGTCAGATGATGACTTCCGCCAGATTGTCTACGGCCCCATGGGGATACTAAATCGGCAAGAAATCAAAAAACTTGCGGGTTTGAGCGACCAAGCAATCAAGAAGAACGCGAATGTGAAACAAGCGTTGAAAGACCTTGAGGATTCGCTGAGAGAGCGAGCTGTATTGCCCCCACTGACCGATTCGGGAAAAAAAGCACAGGCCGGAGCAAAGCTATACGACAAGACCGCGAGACGATCATCCGCAGACAGTCAGCGCCTGGCACAGTTGGAGTCCACGAATCATGATCTCCAGGTCCGAATTGAAAAGCTTGAGAAAGAGAATGAGGCTCTCCGGTCAAAGCTGGCATCGACCAGCGAAACGGTCGAAGCGATTAAAGATGGGCTAGTGGTGTTTACGCAATGCCCGATGAGCTGATTCTGTTTGAAGAAATGATGCGCGTTACCGCTGTGCCTTTCCGTCGCAGCTTTTCAACCGTGATTCGTGGTGTCCCGGTTCGTGGCGACCACTTGCTTAAGTCGGCTACTTACTTTGTTTCCGTCGTCGCACCCAGTGAACATTTGCCAGTTGAACCTACTCCGGGACAGCTCTGGAAGGTACGCGGCCACAAGACGATTAGGGTCATGGATCATGGGGCGTACAAGACGAATGAACATGCCTACAAAAACCCCGATGTGTTTGATTTGCATATGCCGGACACCGGGGAAACCTTTATCACCTTCGTGAGTAAAGACAAGCAGTTCTCGGGGATCGGTGAGTCTAAAGCACGCCAGCTCTGGAGTCGTTTCGGGATGGATATTCATCGCATGCTCACCGAAGGCAATGCGCAAGATTTGAAAGCCCTTCAAGAAACGCTGTCGGACAAGTCGATCAAGGCGCTTTACGCGGGCTATGCAAAGTATGAAAACCTGCGGCATACCGTGTGGATGTGCAAAGCGAAGATTCCTCAACCGGTGCAGCAGCGAATCCTGAAGCATCACAAGCTTGGAACGGTCGAAGCAATCAAAAAGAACCCGTTCGAGCTGATCAACTTTGGACTGACATTCAAGGAAATCGACACATTGCTGCACGCTATTCACGGCCATGCTTGGGAGCGTGAGAGATACCCGAAAGAGCGAACGCAAGCAGCGATGGTGCAGTCTCTCAAAGACTGTATGTTAGATGGCAGTACCTGGCTCAAGGCCGGTCAGGTGAAGACCAGGGCTTTTAACTACCTCAAGAGTGAAGCTCTTTGCGAAGAGGGCGTCGATTGGCTTAAAAACACGCCTAGCGTGGCTCTCCATCACAAGCAGGATGGCCGTTTGCATCCAACAGCTACTGCTATTCAAGAACTCGCGCTCGCGAAGCGCATCAAGCACTTATTAGGACTCAAAACCCCCCTCTCTGATCGGGATGAGTGGGCGTTTCAGGAGGTTTTGGCTCAGCTTCCTTACGATCTTACGAGCAAACAAAAGCTGGCAGTAATGACTAGCCTTACTGAGGGTATTAGCTGCATTACAGGTGGCGCTGGAACAGGCAAAACCACCGTATTGTCGACGTTTCTTCAGACAGCTTCAAAAATCGGCTATAGCATCCACGCGGTTGCCTTGTCTGGACGAGCTGCCATGCGACTTCATGAGTCTATTGGCTATCTCACGATGACCATTGCTCGTTTCTTGAGAGAAGAGCCCGTTGTCTGCCCGGACGGCGCGAAAGCAATGCTCGTCATTGATGAGGCATCAATGATCGACCTCCCGACGATGTTTCGTATCATCAATCACATTGATCCTTCTGTAAAAATCATCTTGACCGGGGACCCAAGTCAGCTACCTCCAATTGGAGTTGGAAAGATTCTTCATGATCTGGTGCTGTCCGACCACGTCCAAAACACGATGTTGGATGTCGTAAAGCGGCAGAAGGGCAGCACTGGTATCCCCGAGTATTCGAAGCAGGTCAACGCGGGCGAGGTGCCGCCATCGTTGAGCACACGGAATATCTACTTCCATGGGATTGATGATGCAGAGATTGCGCTGGGAAAAGCCATAGAGCTTTATCTGGAGAGCCCAGAGGCATCTCGCATAATCGCCCCCACAAGGAAATTAGTTGGAGAGGCCAATTCGTCGATTCAGCAGATTTACAACGGTGACTCACCGCTGATGAATTTCAACCTGGAAGGTGAAGAATACTACCTAAACCTACGACTGAATGATCAGGTTCTGTTCACTCAAAACCATCCGACTGAAGGTGTGCAAAACGGCTCTTTAGGCAAACTCGTGAGCGTCGAGCAGGACGAGGATGTAGTTGGCGTCGTGCAGCTGGACACGGGCGAAACTGTCGAGATCCAGGGCGCTCTGCTGGATGCTCTGGAGTTGGGGTATGCAATGACGTTGCATAAGGCGCAAGGCAGCCAGTTTCCGAGAGTAATAGTGCTTCTGAAAGATGGTAGGGTTCTGGATAGAAGTTGGCTTTATACAGCGTTGACGCGGGCCGAAAATGAAGTGCACCTCATCGGTTCGGCAGATGTCTTCAGGAAAGTCACGGAGGCTCCACCGAAAGCCTTTAAGCGCAAGACGTTGCTCACCAATTTGATTGATTTTCTCGACTGACCTGTTTCCCCCTTCAGCGCCTATGCCATATGTGCTCGCGCGAGGGACCAGTGGTGTTACAAAGTGATGACGATACAACCGGATTTTTTCAACTCTGGCTGGGCCTGAAACGGGGTCAGGGTCATAAAGACTGGGGGCAGGTCAAAATGGCGATAGGGGGCAAGGGGTTGGTGCGGTCCGCAGCCGCGACGCGTCGAGGGCTCGGCCCCTTGACGCCGTGTCATTAAATATCCTCGACGCGGGGTTGCAGTCCTGACTGCAACCCCTTCCGCCCGGCGAGGGTTGGGGTTTGGGACATAGCCCCATGGGGGATTGAGTCGACTCTATTTAATTCAATTGCTCCATAGTAACGTCCATGTTTTAGTTAGTTATTCTAGTTTGGGCCGCAGCTGTCACCAAGGCAGGCAATGTAGTTGGATGAGGCTCAGCGACCGTGGCACTTTTTATACTTCAAACCGCTGCCGCAGGGACATCGCTCATTTCGGCCTACTTTCCCTCTGAACTGCGCTTGGGGCAGTTGATTCCTCGGGGATGCAGTTACCCTACTCATTCGTTGGCCTATTCGCTCCGCAGCCGCAAAAATATGGGCATTGTCAGTGGTCTGTTTTGAAGGTGGGTCTATCTCAAAGAAGTGGGCCTTCTCATAGCAATTTGCGTTACCCACCTCCACATATATTCCAACAGCGGCTGATGCTTGCACGTAAAGAGCTGATGCGGCTGCCTGATCTTTTATTTTCTGCCAGTCGGGAGCTTTGCTTGAATTTTGCATCCAGATAAATAACATCTGATCAAGGTCAGTAAATGCAAAATAGCGTTCGGGGCGCTCGCCCAAGCTATCGCCTACCTCCGCAAGGCGCATTGCGAGATCCTTGCGCCCTTGTTCTCCATAGTCGCGTATGAGGCTGTCCGCCTTGAGCCAGCCAGGCTTGTGAGTGCTATTAAGCGCCTCAAGCAACTTTGCTAATTCATGTGGGAAATCCTGTGTCGGTATTGGCTTGGTTCCCCAGCTGTCGCCTTCGAAATATTTATCGATAACATCGCTCATACCATCCCAGACAACGAATCCTGCCTCACCCTCTCTGAGCTGCTCGCGAATATCCTGGTCGAATCGGTTTCGGCTGATGTACGCTCCAAGGTGATCAAACTCATCAAACAGGTGCGCCCGCTTCATTCCAGCCATGGCCTGCCGAACTTCCATATAGTGAGCGAAAGCTCCCGCTGAGGGTAAGATGCGTTTCAGGACTAACAGATCATCAATAGACATCGATATGAAGCCGTGTTTTTGGAGAAGCGGCGCGATCTCAGGCAAATCCTTGCAATAGGCTGAAAAAGGCGAGAATGATTCCACGGTAAGGCCTATTGGCACCATAACCCGGTAGTCTGAGCGACTGACCTGGCCAATTTTCTGGTAGGCACCATTAGCTAGCTCGAAGAGCGGTACCTGATCGGCCGAATTCAAATAATTGAAAAATCGCTCACACTGCTTGTAGGCTTTTAATATCAGGTCCCTAATTGATTGGGCGTGACGTTTAAAATCTAGGGCAGGTGAAGCTATGGTGGCAGCTGCTCCCGCTTTAGCTTCGACTAGGTAGAGAACATCATCAATGAGAATCAGAGTATCGTTCTCCACCCACTGATTGGTAACAGGATCTTTGTAATACACCTCTTTATAGACAGTCGCGCCAGCAAGCTGATCGGCCAAGATATCCGGGAAAGCCCCTTCGCTCATTATCTTTTGACGTTCTTTAAATAGCGCTTTGTAATCTGGCTTTCGCTCTAGGAGATTGAAGAGCAAAGCGCGATATCCAGAATCTCTGATAAAGCATGGGTCGACGGCAAAGTATTCCGATCCCAATTTAAGTAAGGGTTTTTTACGGGCTGGAAGAGTTCTGTATGGCGTCCCTGAAAAGTCGCCTTTGGCAAAAAAATCTTCCTCTTCTCCCCTCTCATAGGCCAAATCTGCCAAAAGTTCCGCCGGTAGATTCGCATGGCGACTGACATTTGCGATACCACCCCGTAGCATATCCTCCATCGCGAAGCGTGCGGCCTCCGCTTCTTCTCCATTTTCGGCGACCCAATCCTCCATTACCTCCTCGATGGATTTTCCTTTAGCGGAAGCATATTGCATTGCGGCTTCGTGCTGTTTCCTCATCACCAGCATGGCGTCTGCTTGCCCCGTACGCGTAGCATCTGCAATCTCTTGAAAGCCCTTCGCAATCTCAGTAGCCCCGACACCATAGGCCTCGGTTAAGGCATCGTCGTGAGCAGCAAGAACGTAGCGATAGAACTCGTTCTCTAGAACCTGATAACGATTCCCTCGGAGAACAACCCACGACGACTTCGCTCGAACCTCCAATTCCGCAGTGTTGGGCCCAAACTCTTGATTCTCTGTGTCCACGGAGGAAGTTATCGCAAACATCATAGATTGCTCTCTCAACTCGCGGCTCAGTTCGTACAGGTCAGCGCACCGCGCCTCATCAAATTGAACAGCACCAGGAGCCTCATCCGACGCCAGAACAGCGTGCACATACTCAAGTAAAAACTGGGACTCGTTTATCTCCTTCTTCAGACTGTCTGGATGATTTCCCTCGATACCTTGATCGTCTTTGTCTCCAACTGCCATTAAGCGCTGGGCATAGATATATCCTAGGAGCTCTTCAGCTGGCATACCCCTGATTATGGCTCGTATCTCGGCGGCAATCTCCTCCATCTCTTTCAATGCGGAGGTTGCTGTTTCCTTTCTGTTTTTGTCCGGACTTAGTGGCATCATCAACTATCTCGTTTGGACAGATTTCCCCGAGTTTGGACTTCCCTCGCTAACGCTCATTGTCACGGAAGCATCGGATTGCCAAAGCTGCGCTTTCATTTGCCGAGGGCAGCGATGCCCGCAGGTCTTATCGATCATGAAATATCACAGATTGGGGCAAATCTTCGGTCAGGCGGGCAATGGGCTTGCCACAGCGAGTGATGACAAATTCTTCTCCAGAAGCCAATGCATCGAGCAGCCTGTGCAGGTTCTGCCGAACTTTAGGTGCACTTAAAGTCTGCATTTCACTCTCCTACCTCCCATAGGGCATGGCCGCTCTTCGACAAGGATTGTAGCCTCTGAAGATGACTCAGGCCGACTATCGCCGGAAAAGCGAATGGATCTGGAGGTTGTCTTACTGCCCCTTCCCGCCAGGTACAAATTACCCAACCTGCTTTAGCAAAGCAGAAAACTGACTGGTACTAATCACCTCAGGAGAGACCCGACTGCATCGTAAGCAGCGCTCCGACCCCCACTTTAAGTCCCTCGATCGAAATCACCTTTCCGCCTTCACTGAATGCGCCTTTGATTCTCTCTACCAACGACAGCCTTCCGCCATCGACAGAGCCTGGTACCGAGCGCAGAACGGCTAGACCGGACATGCTGAGCTGCATCCCATGGAAACTTTGACCATAAGAAGCGCCATCAAAGCGAATGAAGTTCTCCTTGGAGAGCCAAAATGCCGTCTCCACGAAGATAGTCATCCAATGTGAGATTTCTTCTGGAGTGAGGGCGTCCAACTCCTGATCCAGTGGCAAATCAGTGAACTCAACATTGATTTTTACTGGGAAGTGATCGTAAAGGTGAAGAAGAAGGGCTCCGCAAATCTTGTCGAAGATCTCTATCTGTTCAGGCATCCTGGAATTTACCCCTTAAGATGGTTCACGCTGGCTAGCCCCGGGAAAGCGAAGATCTGGAAGTTTTGTTTCTAAATCCTCACGTTTTCGACGAAACATGAAAGGTTTCTTTATTCTGGCTTGAATTGGCAGTCGGACCCTAATATTGACTAGCATTGTTCAGGAATGTAGATCCATTATTCGTGTAGTTCAGCCCTTTCTTTGAGCCCCAGAGCGACCGGAATAAGAGAAGCAAGACCCACGTGAATTCTAAAAGCCAAACTGCACCTGGCTCACTGAAACTTGGAAGTGGATTGTCCGGGTTCTAACCAACTCATTGTTTCTCTCCATAGTCTTTCATGAAATCTTCTGAAATGTAAACGTCCCTGTTTCAGTTGCACTGCTGAGTAGAGTTTTCCGCCCGTTGGTGTTTCGCCAGGTAATCCCATGGCGTCAGATCTTCCAGTGAATCGTGGGGATTACCAATGGTTGAGTTAGCACACAGTTCCGGGTATTGATGACGTGAACTTTGATAGGCTCCCTCAGCGAAATGACCATGGGGAAAGTCAGATAGGTGCAGCGATCTCTCCTGCGATTCACCGCTTGGAGGACGCTCCCTTCTTTGGGATGCTGATCACTATTCGTCTGTAAAAATCACCACAAGCATGGTGTAAGCAGCATCGGCCCAAGCGGGAGTGTGCGGATGTTTCATGTGGGTGGTATAAAAATACTATAAAATACAGCTGGATAGACTGATTCCAAGAGGCAAGCGCTTTCGGTGCGGATTACAGTCAAGTGCACTATGGTGTGAGTGGCATCTTGTCAATCAGCAGGTTTGAGGCAGTGGAGTGCAGGTTTATGCAGATTGTAGGATTGGTTTCGGCCGCTTCGCTGCTGCTCAGATATAATCGTAGAAATTCACCATGCAGTATAAGCCGGTGGTGAGTTTTCTCGGTATTTAGCTATAGGACGACCACTACCTGCCCCTCGTTTGGGGAGCAACCATCAAGTTGATGCAGGGAGATAAAAAATGAGTACCAAGGCATCTATTGCGGCTGGAGAGAGGTTTCATCTTTACAACGAAGAGCTTCTGTCAGCGGAGCCTCGCTCAGTGTTCCTTGCGCTCGAGAAACCCGCTTCTTACGAGGTTTCAAAGGAGACTTTCAAAGACCAGATCATCGATAGCCTGACCGTTGAAATCCCCTCCGAAGTGCTGGATGAAATTGCAATCAAATGGATTAAGCACCGGAAGCTCCAAGGCGCTGTTGGTGGCCCGGTTGGGTTGGAGTGGGGAAGCCCAGATTGTCCCGACGATTAGAGCAGTGAGTGCGATTCTTACGTAGGCGCAAAGCTAAAGCTCTTCGTGAGCTTTTGCTCAGCAGCAGGAATCCGAGGTTGCTGTCCGGTTTGTCGACTGAATTACGTGCGTTTGAATCAGTTAAACGTATGCAGCACGGTTTATCGGGAAAAGAACTCGAGATAGTGTATGACCTCGCGAAAGCCCTCAATTGTGCTTAAGCGATCGATTGGTCTGCCGTTAAATGCTTCGTTATCAGTTTTCAGCCAATGAGCAAGATTGTCTGGATCGTTCCCAATTAGCGCGATCATTCGATTCTGGAGCGCTTCAAAGAGAATTCTAACGTCCTTCTCGGAATAGCTCAACAACAGGGTCTGCCCGGGTAACTCGTCTTCCGAGATACCTAACTGCGCGGTTATGTCAGAAATAACAATGTTTCTACCACTGTCCATGTTTCATCCGCTCCAGGCTTTCGAAAACTCTCTTGAGAGCGTCGACCTCACCAGTCATTACGAAATCCACCGGCCTGCGGCCGTCGTAGGGAGGGTTGTGATTGACAGCCGTCATAAAGCCGCATCGATTCTCCGGATTCTGGAAGAGCTCTTTCAGTGACGCGTGGATGTTCAGGAGATAGGAAACTTTCGCCAACTGGTCATCGGTCAATGCTTCAAGCGCATCAAACGAGTCCAACTCACCCGGTTCGATGCTTAAAATGCGTTCTTGGTCGGACTCTCCGATCCCCCAGACCTTCATGATTCGCTGCGAGGTCGTCAGGCCTATGCGACGTTGCTGAAGTGCCTTGTATCTCGATTTACGGTTCATCGCTGCGGGGAGGCCTCTTATTAAAGCACTTCATTTTTTATGAGGTCACAGTGCCACAAAATTGATAAGTAGGACACCTCGATAAAAAGGCGCTCGGCTCAGCTCGGACCGGTCTGGCGACGTGTATTTAGACCCAGCCCCCTCCGTTTTCTCTTCACCCAGCTCAAACGAATGCGACGATCCCTCCCATGGACCAACGCAAATTCCACCTACCAAAATTGTTGCCGATGCGGATGAGGCTAGGACCACTGATCGATACCGTATGACCTGGAAGCAGTTGAGCCTTCCCGAAGGAACTGAGACATTTGAACGGAGGGCAAGCCTATTTCATATCGGCGCACGTTGCGGCCACTTTTACCCCGCTGTTGGCCTAGCATACGAGTGGCAACTGTCGAGGCTATTTGCAAAACGGAGTGCAAAGTTTGCGATTTAATGCCCTTACCGGTTAATTTGGCCGTCCAGCACTGGATGCTCTCATAGCTTTGAAAAAACGTTGGACTCGAACTGATCATCCTCAGAACGGATAACCAAGGGAAACCTGTTCCGGTAAGAGCGGCCAATCAATCTCTGATCAGGAAAGAAAAGAATTCGTCCCCGAGAAGAGAAGGTTATCGAATGAAACTATCGATCAATCTTGGTGGAGAATAGCATTTCCTTCAACGGACGCAGGCGAAACAGATGATCGCCAAAACCGCCAAGCACTTCTACCCAAAGCGCCTGATAAATGTCACGGACAATGACCAGCGGAGCATCAACCTATGGCAAGAATCCGAAGAATTGAAATCTTCAACTTCCGCGGTATAGGGCAGCTGGTGTGGTGTCCGGGGCCTGGTATCAACTGCCTTATCGGCCCGGGTGACAGTGGCAAAACCACGGTGCTGGACGCGATCGACCTGTGTTTAGGCGTCAGACGAAACGTCCAGTTCTCGGATGCTGATTTTTCCCATTTTAACGTTAAAGCCCCTATCAGCATCACGCTGACGCTCGGCGACCTCGACAATTCGATGACAACGCTCGAGGGTTTTGGCACCTTCCTGCGTGGATTCGACCCCACCACCGGCATTGTTGAAGACGAGCCCACCACTGGCACTGAAGTCGTGCTCTGCCTCAATCTGACCGTTGACAGTGATTTGGAGCCTTCTTGGTCCCTCATCTCTGACCGCGCCGCACAGCAAGGCGTCGTCAAGTGGCTTACCAGGAAGGATAGCGCTGCGCTGGCACCGACACGTATCGGCACTTTCGCGGAGTATAACCTGGGGTGGAAACGTGGTTCCGTCTTAAACCGAATCTCAGAGGAAAGAGCCGACGCTTCAGCTGCTCTGGTCCAAGCTGCCAGGGATGCACGTAATGCCTTTGGAGATCAAGCCGAACATCAGTTGGGGGAGGCACTGGGAATCGTAAATACCACTGCGGAGGAGCTGGGCGTCCAAATTGGCGGCAGGGCCAGGGCACTGCTCGATTCGCAGTCGGTATCGTTTGGCGGGGGTACGGTGTCCCTCCACAATGAAAACGGTATCCCGCTACGCAACCTGGGGACTGGCTCCACACGTCTACTCGTCGCAGGTCTGCAGCGCAAGGCAGCCGAACAGGCATCGATCGTGCTTTCGGACGAGCTCGAGTACGGTCTTGAGCCGCACCGCATCGCCCGCTTTCTTGGCTCACTTGGCGCCAAAGAAGCCGATCCGCTGCAGGTGTTTCTTACCACTCATTCGCCCGTGGCGCTGAGAGAGCTGTCGGGCCACCAGCTCTTTGTTCTGCGCCGTGGCGAAGACAGCCACGAGGTACGGCAAGTCGGCACGGAGAATGGAATCCAGAGCACCATCCGTCTCTATCCCGAGGCCTTCTTAGCTGGATCGGTGATCGTGTGCGAAGGAGCCAGCGAGATCGGCCTACTGCGAGGCTTGGACCTATACAAGCTCGAACAAGGGAATGCGTCCTTGGCGGCTTTAGGAGTCACCCTCGTCGACTGCGGAGGTGGGGATGCGGACCGTCCATATGCCCGCGCTTCGGCCTTCCAGCAGTTGGGTTATCGTGTGATGGTCCTGCGGGATGACGACAAGCAACCTACCCCTGCCGTCCAGCGGTCGTTCATGGTTCAAGGTGGGGCTGTTGTTGCCTATCGCGAAGGCCGGGCGCTGGAGGATGAGCTATTCAGCAGCCTTTCGCCAGCGGCTTGCCAGGCCCTGATCACGAATGCGTACGAACTGCACGGTGACCTGATTCATGAACACCTTCGCACCGTGTCCAATAACGCGGTGACCTTTGACGCTGTCTGGGAAGAAATCGACCAAACTGGTGCCTTGTCAGCTGAAACTAGGGCCGTGCTCGGCCGGGCTGCCCGCATTCGTAAAGCTGGTTGGTTTAAGTCCATCTCCTGGATGGAGGAGGTGGCTAGGACCATCGTCGGGCCGGACCTGGGGCTATGTGACCCCGGTTTCCGGGAGCTTATGGACAACGTATTCAGATGGGCTGCGTATGGACCGCGCTGAGATAGATCTACTTGCGGTCACCCGCGGTACCGTAACCGCGCCAGCCGGCTGTGGAAAAACGCAGTTGATCGCCCAGGCTCTGGTCGCTCATCGCGATCGAAAGCCCATCCTCGTGCTAACACACACGAATGCCGGAGTGGCAGCCCTGCGAGGTCGGCTTTCTCAAGCAGGGGTGCCGGCTAATGCCTATCGATTGAGCACGATCGATGGCTGGGCTTTGCGGCTCATCTCAAGCTTTCCCGGTCGGAGCGCTCACGATCCGGAGATTCTACGATTGGCGTCACCGTCGCGAGATTATCCCTTGATTCGGGAAGCCGCCGGGAGGCTGTTGCAGGCCGGGCACGTCAGCGAGGTCCTGAAGGCCTCATACGCACATCTCATCGTCGATGAGTACCAAGACTGCTCGGTGCCTCAACACAACATCGTTTGCTTCCTTTCGTTGATCTTGCCCACCTGCGTGCTGGGCGACCCAATGCAGGCCATATTCGGGTTTCGGGGCAATGCGTTGGCAGACTGGAGCCAGCAAGTGTGCACGCATTTTCCCATTGTCGGCGAACTAAGTACGCCTTGGCGATGGCGTAATGTGGGGGCTGAAGCATTAGGAGAGTGGCTGTTGGAGGCCCGTCGGTTACTGGCATCCAGGCAGTCGGTCGATCTGCGCACCGCGCCACCAGAGTATGTAACCTGGTTTCCGGCCGTTCCCCCCAACGACCACCAACAACGCTTGGCTGCAGCCAGAATTGCCCCACCGGCCGCGGACGGACGAGTTCTGATCATCGCTGACAGCCGGAGTCGGGACGCGCAACGTAAATTCGCGAGCCAGACACCTGGGGCGTCCACCGTAGAAGCTGTAGATCTGCAAGATCTCATTGCCTTTTGCACCAGCTTCGACGTTAGTTCGCCGCTCGCTCTTGGGCAGGTCCTGAACTTCGCACAGAGTGTCATGACTAATGTCGGCGTCACCCAGCTGAAACAGCGCTTAGAGTCTCTGAGAAGAGGTACGGCACGAAATCCACCGAACGACGCCGAACGTCGAGCCTTGGAGTTCGAACGTGCACCTTCGATCGCTGCCGCAGCAGTGCTCTTGTCTGAACTGCACGGGCTCCCGGGCGTTCGCGTGTATCGCCCCTCCATCCTTTATGGGGTGCTCAGAGCGCTCAGAGAAGCTTCTGCGGGGAACACCCCGCTAGTGGAAGCTGGTCTACGGGTACGTGAGGAAAATAGGTTGCTGGGGCGCCCTTTGCCCAAACGAGCCGTCGGTAGCACGCTGTTACTCAAAGGATTGGAGGCCGAAACGGTAGTACTGTTGAACACCGAGGGCATGAACGCTCAGCACTTATATGTGGCTATGACCCGAGGTTCAATGAGACTGGTGGTGTGTAGCGCTAACCCAATCTTGGGGTAGGTAAGAGACAAACTGAGTGCTCGTACTTCAAGGCCGGACTCTTTTGCATGAAAAGTAGTGGCATTTTAAATAGAAAGCTTATTTGTAGTGGTTGAATGGCAGATGTAGGTATTCCCAAGATTATAGATTGCCTCGTTTGATTGCTTTCTGTAACGTTTTCGCACGAGCAGAGCCTCAAATCGGGCTAAACGTAACGAAAATCGTTACGAAACCAGATCGGAGAATTTCGGTATGTCCCTGGGTGGCTTGCATGTGGAGGTTCGCAAACCCACCCACCCACCATGAACGTGGGCATTTTGTGTCATACTCCCCTTCTGAAGATAACGGATATCGAGCCAAACAAATGGCGCGTTAATAAATGTGTGTATAAAGCCTCCATATATGGGGGCTTTTTTGTTACGGAAGTGCAAAAGCCTGTCAAATAATGCTGAATGTCATATTTCCATATGCGGTTCTTTAACTAGAATGTTAGCCATAAAAGACATATTCCAATTAGTGACCAAGCAGGGTATGCGTGTCTCTGGCTGATCGATTCAAGAAACTTTTCAGTTCCTCTTCCAGTCGTCCACGGCTCTCCCTGGAGATCCGGCCGGATGGTATTGCCTGGGCCGGCGGTTCGCAGTCCGGATTTGTCGAGTGTACGCCGGCAAAGCGGTTGGCAGCCCTGCGGGGGATTGTTTCGTCTGGTCGCCATGGGGGGGCGGAAACCACCATTATCCTGCCCCTGGACCAGTACCAGGTATTCCAGCTTGACCGTCCGGAAGGCATCGAGGATGAGGAGTTGGGTGATGCGCTGAAGTGGAAGCTCAAGGATTTCCTGGACTTCAGTCCATCGGACGCTGTCTGCGATGTCTTCCCCTTTCCGCGGGATGCGGCCCGTGGTCGCGGTGACCTGGTCAATGTGGTGGCGGTGCGCCGGACCCTGATCACGGAACTGGTTTCCCTGGCCCTGGAGGCCGATCTGGATCTGCAGCGGATCGATATCGCCGAGCTGGCCCTGCGTCGCCTGGTCAGCCGTCTGGACGACTCCGGTCGCGGGGCGGCACTGGTGCACCTGAGGGACCGGTATGGTCATATGGTGATCTGCCAGGGCGACACCCTCTATCTTTCCCGGCGCCTGGATGTGACCTCCGATGAACTGCGGGACGTATCCAGTCAGGAGGCTGCAGTCCAGTCCCTGGCACTGGAAATGCAGCGTTCGCTGGACTACTACGAAAGCCAACTGGGCCAGGTGCCGCCGCCGGTGATCAACCTGGTGGCCCGGGACAGCATGCTGCCCCTGACCTCCATGCTCGGTTCCTACCTGGCCGCCAGTGCGTGCAACCTGGACTGGGCGGCGCTGGGCCTGGAAGAGGAACTGGACAGCCGATGCCTGGTGGCCTGGAGTGCCGGTCTCAGTCTGCCGGAGGGAGACGCATGATCCAGCAGGTCAACCTGTACAAGCCGGATTTCCGCCCCCGCCGACAATGGATGACCGCCACCAATGTGGCCTTGCTGGCGGTGGTTCTGCTGGCGCTGGTATTGCTGGCGGGTGGCTGGTCCCACCAGCGGGCTAGCGGGCTGGCGCAGGCCCTGGAAGCGGAGCGATCCGGTAATGAACAGATACAGCAGGCCATTGAGCGCCTGACATCGGAAATCCAGGGCCGTCAACCGGACTCGCAACTGGAACGGGCGGTGGAGCGGGTGACCGACACCCTGTCCCGGCGTCAGCAGTTGCTGGAGCGGGTCGAGCGCCTGGCCGACAATCGCTCCGACGGGTTCGCCGCACCCATGGCCGCGCTTGCCCGGCAGGTGCCCCAGGAGCTCTGGCTCACCGGCCTGCAACTGCGCCAGAACCATGTCACGCTGGAAGGTCGGACCCGTGCCGGCACCCTGGTGCCAGTCTATCTGGAGCGTCTCGGGGAAGAGCCGGCCTTCACCGGACAGGTCTTTGGCCGGTTCGAACTGGCCCGTTCCGAAGACCACCCCTGGATTGAATTCCGGGTGTCCACCCCTCGCGACGAGGAGGGCTCCCGATGAGTGATGCCCGTAACCCCTGGCATCAGGTGTCCACCTGGTATGACGAGCGACCGGTGCGCGAGCGGGCGCTGATCCTGCTGACCGTCGCGGTGCTGATCCTGCTGGCCGGCTGGCAGTTCTGGATTGGCCCATCACTGGAACGGGCCGGGCGTCACCAGGCGCAACTGAACGATGTTCGCTTCGAACGCCACCAGCTACTGGCCACCCAGGCGGAGCTGGAGCAGCAACTGGCCCGGGATCCGTCGGCACTGTTGCGGCAGACGTTGCAGGCCCGGCAGCGTCGCCTGGAACAGATCGACCAGCAGATCACCGACACCACCGGGCAGCTTATCCCGCCCCGGGACATGGTCATCATGCTGCAGGACATGCTGTCCACCGAGAAGGGACTGTCTCTGGACGGTGTCGAGTTGCTGGCCCCGAAGCCGGTTGTTGCACAGGAGTCACCCGAGTCGGGGGGAGCTCAACCAGAGACACTGCTGTACGCCCATGAGGTCGATATCCTGGTGTCCGGTGGCTACCTTGAGACACTGAGGTACCTGGAACGGCTGGAGGCGATGGACGAGCGCCTGGGCTGGGTCATGGTGGAGTATGACGCGTCCGAGTGGCCCAGTGGCTCTGCCCGCATCCGGGTGCGGACCCTGAGTCTGGAACCTGCGTGGCTGGGGGTGTGATGTGGGACGTTTGCTGATTGTGATCGTACTGATGACTGCGCCTTTGGCCGCCATGGCGTTGCAGGATCCGACCCGGCCACCCGGACAACAGGTGCCTCCACCACCGGCGGCGGAACCGCGGCAGTTTGCACTGGCCTCGATACTATACGGGCCGGAGCGCAGGGTGGCGGTGATTAACGGTGTGCCAAGAAGAGAAGGTGAAACGTTCGATGGGGTTCGCGTGCGGCGTATCTATCCCGGTCGGGTGGAGCTGGTGGTGCAGGGCCAGGTGCGTGAAGTGCGCCTGGCGTCACCACCGGCAATCCGGACTTCCAAGTAACCGACAGCGAGTGGCTATGACACTGACAAGACACGGTACCCTGGCAATACTGGCGTTGACATTGACGGCCTGTGCCAGCAATCCGCTGATGCGAACCGGGCAGGCGACGTCCACGGAATCCGCCCGTGCCATCGACGAGACCCTGGAAGAGGCGGAACAGCAGGTCCGGGAAGAGGAAGAAAAAGCCCGTCAGGCCGAAACACCGGCCATGCCGGAAGACGTTGGTGCCGCGCTGTTGCCGCCGTTGGAGCAAGCGCAGGAGACGGAGCAGCGGTTTGACGTCAACGCCCGTGATGTGGAGGCCAGGAGCTTTTTCCAGGCGCTGGTGGAAGGCACCGGCTACAACGTGGTGGTGCACCCTGGGGTCAGTGCCTCCATCGACCTGCGGTTGACGGATGTGACCGTGCCTGAAGTCATGGACATCGCCGGGGACGTCTATGCCCTGTCGATCCAACGCAAGGGCCGCCTGTTCCAGGTGGATACGGATCGGGTACAGACCCGGCTGTTTCCCATCAACTACCTGAGCGTCAAACGCAGCGGTGGTTCCGAGACCCGGGTCAGTTCCGGTCAGGTCAGTAGTGCCCGCAGCAATGACGATTTTGACGGCGGCGGCAACCGGGCGGAACGCAACGCCGGCAGCTCCCGTAATCTGGTTGGTACCCGAATTTCCACGGAAACCGAATCGGATTTCTGGAGTGACCTGAAGGAGTCGCTGACCATGATTGTCGGCTCGGCCGATAACCATCAGGTGATCACCAATCCCGGCGCCGGCCTGGTGATGGTACGGGCCAATGGTGAGACCCTGCGTCAGGTCCGGGACTACCTGGAGCGCACCGAGCTGATCATGCAGCGCCAGGTGGTACTGGAGGCCAAGGTGCTTGAGGTGGCCCTCAATGAAGGTTACCAACAGGGTATCAACTGGTCTGACGTGCAGAGCTCCGCCGGTCGGCAGGATTATTTTACCGCCCAGTCACTGGGTGGCCAGAGCATTCGTCCGTCGGATATCGGTGGGCTGTTTTCAGCCACTATCCGGGCCGGCGATTTCAGCGGCCTGATCCAGTTACTGGGTGAACAGGGCAATGTGCAGACCCTGTCCAGCCCGCGCATCGCTACGGTGAACAACCAGAAGGCGGTGATCAAGGTGGGGACCGATGAGTTCTTCGTCACCGATATCGATTTCGACGAGAACGATTCCGTGACGGCCACTGACCGGGTCACTACCTCGGTGGAACTGACACCGTTCTTTTCGGGTATCTCCCTGGATGTGACGCCCCAGATTTCCGAAGACGATTCCGTCACCCTGCATGTGCACCCCTCGGTGAGTGAGGTCAATGACCAGAACAAGGTCATCACCATTGGCGACCAGGACGTGACGCTGCCCCTGGCGCTGAGCACCGTGCGCGAGACCGACAGTGTTATCCGCGCGGAAAGCGGCCAGATTGTGGTGATCGGCGGCCTGATCCAGAACATCAGCGAGGACGACAACGCCGCCGTGCCATTCTTCAGCGAGATTCCGTTTCTGGGTGAGGCCTTCCGCCAGCGTAACTTCCAGTCCCGCAAGAGTGAGCTGGTGATCCTGATCCGCCCGATCGTGGTCGGTGCCGACACCATGAGCGCCGATATCTCCGCCAGCCGCGAGCGAATGCAGGTTCTGCAGGAGCTGTTGCAGTCGTCCGAATCGCCGAAGCCCGAACCGGAGGGCGGGCCGCGCTGATATGTACGAAACCCACTTCGGACTGCAGGAAGCACCGTTCGCATTGACGCCCAACACCCGCTACTTCCTGCGGGCACCCAGCCATGGTGATGCGCTGGAGCTGCTGGTGGTGGCCCTGCGCCAGCGCGAGGGTTTCATCAAGATCACTGGTGAGGTGGGCACCGGCAAGACCCTATTGTGCCGGCTGTTGCTGAACGAGCTTGAGGGTGAAGCCAGTACCGCCTATATCCCCAACCCGCACCTGGCGCCCGAGGCCCTTTACGAGGCCGTGGCCGAGGAGCTGGGTGCCCGGATCCAGCCCGGAGCCAACACCCACCAGGTGCTGAAGTCCCTGAATGAACGCCTGATTGCGCTGGCCGTTGATCAGACGCCGGCGGTGCTGGTCATCGACGAGGCTCAGGCCATGCCCGAAGCCACCATTGAGGCCCTGAGGCTGCTGACCAATCTGGAGACCGAGAGTACCCGTCTCCTGCAGGTGGTTCTGTTCGGCCAACCCGAACTGGACGTGTTGCTTAGCCGGGACAGCCTGAGGCAGCTCAAGCAGCGCATTACCTTCCACTACCGCCTGGAACCGCTGGACCGGGAGTCGGTGGCCCAGTATCTGCGCCATCGCCTTGCCCTGGCCGGTTACAACGGTGCCGAAGTGTTCCGCCCCGGCGCCCTGAAAGTGATCACCCGCGCCTCCGGCGGCATTCCCCGGCTGGTCAACGTGCTGGCCCACAAGGCCATGCTCGCCGCCTGGGGAAGGGGGGACCGGCAGGTGGAGCGCGGACACGTCCTCAGTGCCGTCAGGGATACCGAAAGCGCCCGTCAACCGGGCCTGCTGGCGAGGTGGATATGAGTCTGCTGAACGATGCCCTCAAAGCCGCCGAGCAGCGCCAGGCAAAGCCGGCGCCGTCCGCCTATATTGGCCAGGCGAACGGTACCCAGCCCCGTCGCTCCTGGGCCCGTAGTATCCTCGGTGGTATCGGTTTGACGGTAATCGTGGGCCTGGTTGGTTATGCCGGCTGGCAGTTTGCGACGGTCCCCAACATTCCTTCCGCCGGGGAAGCCAGGGGCGCGTCCCTGGATCAGGCTGTGCCGGCGGGAACGGCGTCCATATCACCGGTACAACCACCGTCGGAATCGGCAGCGGCCACGCCGGACGCGTCCGGTCAACCGGACCGGGCAACCGGTGGGACAGCGGTCATGGTTTCGGGTCTGGAGGAGGATATCGGTGCGCCGGTAGCGTGGGAGCCGAAGCCACTGGTTCCGGTCGCTGATCGGGAAGACCGGTCCACGGAATCCATGGAGGATTCCGCGGCGGAGCCAAAAACCGCCGGGAAGCAGGAACCGGATGTCGAGCCGGCGACGGAACAGGCACCAGCAAAAGAGGCGGTTGCCCGAACCCCCGAAGTCACCGCCAGCGGGCCACGGGAGCCTGTGGTCAGCCAGGCAGCGAATGAGATGAGCTCAGAACCGGTAACGGCAAGCGCGGACATCAAGCAGACCCGGCAGACACCGGCACAGCGGGACCTGTCCGCCAGCAAGGAGATCAGGGCCCTGGTGGCCGGAGGGGACCTGAATGCCGCCGAATCCATCCTTGCCAATATCACCGACACGCAGGTCGCGCCCCAAAGCCGCTATGCGTTTGCCCGGAGTGTGCTGGCCCGTGGCGATACCCAGCGGGCGCTGTCCTGGGTGCCGGAAGACCTGGCGGCCCGGAATCCTACCCTCAGGCTGATCCGGGCCCGGGCGATACTGGCCGATGGCGACCTGGACCAGGCCGTGACGACCCTGCAATCCGGCGTGCCGTCGGTAGCGGACAATGTGGAATACCGGGTAACCCTGGCCACCCTGTTGCAGCAGCAGGGCCAAAGCAACCAGGCCGCCAATCACTGGGCGGAGCTGATCGCCTGGGATAACAGCCGGGCCCCCTGGTGGGTGGGCCTGGCTATTGCGCTGGAGGGGCGCGGTGACGTCCCCGCCGCCCGCCGTGCGTACCGACAGGCTGTCGCCCTGCCGGGGTTGGCGCCATCGCTGGCGGATTACGTGCGTCAGCGTCTTCAGACATTGGGAGCCGGATAGCATGGCCGAGCCGAGACGCAAGATCCGGATTGGTGACCTGCTGGTCCAGAACGAGGTCATCACCGACCAGCAACTCCAGACCGCCCTGAAGGAACAGAAGAGCACCGGGCGCAAGCTGGGGCGTACGCTGATCGACCTGGGCTACGTGGACGAGGACAGCCTGCTCAATATCCTGTCCCGCCAGTTGGAGGTGCCTTTCGTCCAACTGCGTAACTACCAGTTCGACCAGAGCCTGGTAAAAAGACTGCCGGAAGCCCAGGCGCGGCGGTTCCGCTCCATTGTGCTGGCGGAGCAGGGGGGTGAGCTGCTGGTGGGCATGGCCGATCCGCTGGATATCTTTGCCTACGACGAGCTGGTGCGGGTGCTGCGCCAGCCGGTCAAGCAGGCGGTGGTGCGGGAGAGCGAACTGCTTAACACCCTGGACCTGGTCTATCGGCGCACCGAGGAAATCGCCTCCCTGGCTGAGGAACTGGAAGACGAGCTGGGTGACGACGCTTTCGACCTGGCGGACCTGTCGGCGGAATCCGAGAGCGAGGAAGCCCCGGTCGTCAAGCTGCTCAAGACCCTGTTTGAGGACGCCGTGCAGGCCCGCAGTTCCGATATCCATATCGAGCCTGACGAAACCGTGGTCCGCATCCGCCAGCGGGTGGACGGTGTCCTGCAGGAACAGGTGATGAAGGAGAAGCGGGTCAATGCCGCCCTCGTCCTGCGCCTCAAGCTGATGGCCGGCCTCAACATCTCCGAGAAGCGGCTGCCCCAGGATGGCCGCTTCAACGTTCGGGTGAAGGGGCGGAGTATCGATGTGCGGGTGTCCACCATGCCGGTGCAGTACGGCGAGTCGGTGGTCATGCGTCTGCTGGACCAGAGCAGTGGCATCCTGGACCTGAACGCCACCGGTATGCCGGAACACCTCCTGACCAACTTTCGCCGCATGATCCACAAGCCCCATGGCATGATCCTGGTGACAGGCCCCACCGGTAGCGGTAAGACCACCACGCTGTATGGCGCATTGACTGAACTGAACCGCCCGGAAGTAAAGATCATCACCGCCGAGGATCCGGTGGAGTACCGTCTGCCCAGGATTACCCAGGTACAGGTGAACCCCCGTATTGGCCTTGAGTTTGCCAATGTGTTGCGCTCCGCCCTGCGCCAGGACCCGGACGTGATCCTTGTGGGCGAGATGCGGGACCACGAGACCGTGGAAATCGGTCTGCGGGCGGCCATGACCGGTCACCTGGTCCTGTCCACCCTGCACACCAACGACTCCATCTCCAGTGCCATGCGCCTGATCGACATGGGGGCCAAGCCGTTCCTGGTTGCCAGCTCGCTGCTTGGGGTGGTGGCCCAGCGACTGGTGCGCAAGGTCTGTGACAACTGCCGCGAACCCTACCAACCCACGGACCAGGAGCGGGTCTGGCTGGATACGTTCGACCTGGACCCGCTGGACCTGGAGGCGGGTTTTGTCCATGGCCGTGGCTGCTACCAGTGCAGTAACACCGGCTACAAGGGCCGTATCGGTGTCTACGAGATGCTGGAGATGAACGAAGCCATGCTGGATGCCTTGCGCCGACAGGACGTATCCGGGTTTACCCGGGCCGCCAGGGCAAGCCGGTTGTACCGCCCGCTGGGGCTGTGTGCCATGGACTACGCACTGCGCGGTATCACCAGCCTGGCCGAGGTGGCCCGGGTGGCGGCCACCTCCGAAGCCGACGTCTCTCTGGAGGATAGTGATGTCATCGTGGCTGAAAAGGCGGTACAGGATGCCGTCGATAAGACGGAGGGGCAGTGATGCTGTTTCGTTACCGGGGCAAGGACAGTTCCGGCTCTGTGCAGCAGGGCAGCCTGACGGCACCAACCCCGGATGCCGCCGCTGGCGAGCTGATGCGCCGTGGTATTACGCCCCTGGCCATTGAAGAACAGCAGGAGAGCACCTCCCTGTCGGAGCATCTGGAGCGGATCCCCCTGTTCCGCCGCCGCATCACCCTGGACGAGTTGATAGTGTTCTGCCGCCAGATGCATGCCCTGACCCGTGCCGGCATTCCCCTGATCCGTACCATGCGCGGACTGGCGGAAACCACCCGTTCGCCGGTGCTGTCGGAGACCCTGGATGACGTCACTGATCGGCTGGAAGGCGGCGCCAACATGGCCACGGCCATGCAGGCCCACCCGTCGGTCTTTTCCGACCTGTTCATCGCCATGATCCATGTGGGTGAGAACACCGGGATGCTGGACGATGCCTTCAAGCGGCTGTCCAACATCCTCGAACTGGAGCGGGACACCAGACGCCGGCTCAAGCAGGCCATGCGTTACCCGATGTTTGTTGTGGTGGCGCTGTTGGCCGCCCTGATGGTGGTGAACTTCCTGGTGATTCCCAAATTCGCAGCCGTGTTCAACAAGCTGGGGGCGGACCTGCCGTTCCTGACCCAGGTGCTTGTGGGCACCTCCAATTTCCTGATCGGCTACTGGTATGTCCTGCTGTTTGTCGTCGCTGTCATCGGGCTGCTGGTAAGGCAATGGAAGCAGACCGAACAGGGCCGGCTGACCTGGGACCGGTACAAACTCAAGCTTCCCATTATCGGGCCGCTGTTGGAACTGATCACCCTGAGCCGCTTTTCCCGGAACTTCGCCACGATGCTGGCAGCGGGTATGCCCGTTACCCATGCCCTGACGGTGGTGTCGGACGCCACCGACAATGCCTGGATCGCTACCCATATCCGGGACATGAGACAGGGCATTGAACGGGGGGAGAGTCTGCTTCGTACCGCCCGTAACAGTGGCATGTTCACCCCGCTGATCCTGCAGATGATTGCCGTGGGGGAGGAGACCGGTGCCGTGGACGAGATGCTGAACAACGTGGCGGATTTCTACGATGAGGATGTGGATTTCGGACTCAAGCGTCTGGCGGAATCCATCGAGCCCATATTGATTGTCGCCATGGGGGTGCTGGTCCTGATCCTGGCCCTGGGGGTGTTCCTGCCCATCTGGGACCTGGGGGCGGCCGCCATGGGGCGGGGGTAGCCACAGTTGGGTGCCGAGGGCCGGGTCATGGCCGACAACCGCCGCCGCTTCCGGTGGCTGGTGGCACTAACGGTGCTGGGCGTGGCGGTCTGGTTCTTGCTCGACGCCCTGGAAGAAACCACGGCAAGGGCAGAGCGGCAATCGGTCAGACTGATGCTGAACCAGATGCGTAGCGCCCTGGTGGTCAGGGGCGCAGAGGCCGCGCTGGTCAGGGACGAGACCCTGGCATCGCTGGAGGGGCTGAATCCGCTGTCCCTGTTGCAGCAGGACAAGGACGAGCCGTGGCCCCAGCAACGCTGTACGGCATTGGCACCGGATGACAGGGGGTGGTGCTTCGACACTGAACGTCGCTGGCTCGTCTACCAGCCGGCACAGTCACTGGTGGTGGAGGGGCGGCGCAGGGAGCCAGGGGGGCGATTTATCTGGCAGGTCCGGCTGGATTACGCCGGAACTGCAAAAAACGGTAAAAACACGGGAAAACGGGTCATTGGTCTCAAGCTGGTAGAGATTGACAGCGATCAGGTAAGCGAAACTGACTAGAACGCACTAAAGTGCATGCATGAGACAATTATTGAAATGTCGCAACAAAGAGGGCCGACAGATGAGCTTTAAAAAACAGGAGAGGGGTTTCACCCTTATAGAGCTGGTGGTGGTTATCGCCATTCTGGCGATCCTGGCGGCATTTGCCTTGCCGAGATTTACATCGCTTTCTGAGCAGGCCCATGCATCCAGTATTCAGGGGACGGCGGGGGCCCTGAGTGCGGGGGTTGCCTTGGTCAAAGCGCAGTGGGTCGCCAATGGAACAACGACTGCCACTACGGATGTGGTTGGCTTCGGTGATGACGATGTCGACGTCAGTGATGACGGTTGGCCCATCAGTGCGGGATCTGACGCCAACAGCACAACGATGACCAACGACCGGTGTGTGGAAGTGTGGAATGCGCTTTTACAATCGAATGCGCCGACAGTAAGCACGGGTACGGATACCGATTATTCAGCGTCAGCGGGAACCACCATTTGTACCTACACGTACCAGCTTGACGGCGAGGGCAGCACCATTACTTACAACGCCGACAACGGCGAAATCGTCACAACGATTAGTCCATAACCAAAAACTGAAAACTTAGATCAGTCACTGAAAAACCGGAGTAATACCATGACAGCTATTAATGCAATCGCCTCTAAGAAAGAAAAAGGCTTCACCCTGATCGAACTGGTCATGGTGATTGTGATTCTGGGCATCCTCGCGGCCTTTGCTTTGCCGCGGTTTGCGGATTTGGGTGGGGATGCGGAACGAGCCACCGTAGAAGGAGCCCGGGGTAGCGTAAAGTCTGCCATGGGGATTGTTCGTTCTAAGGCGCTCGCAACGGATGACACCGGAAGCACTGGATCGGTTGAATTGGAGGGCACCACCGTAAATCTTGTAAACGGTTATCTGGCTGCAAGCTCAGTGGAAGATGCTGCTCAGTTGGAGGATTTCGTCGTAACAGTGGATGCCACCGCCGACCCGTCGACAGCCTTCATTACTACAGCCGATGAAAGTGGGAAACCATGCTTCAACTTTACAGAATCTGATGGAAGCAATAGTCCCTCCACGGTCAGTGAACTGGGAACAATGGATGGTTCGTCAACATGCAACGTACCGACGCCATAACGAAATCACCACCGGTTCATTGGCTTTGTGGAAGTCCAGGCTGGGTGAAAAAGTGAAGTAAAGGCGAGGGTAGGGTGATGGAGCTTCAGCGTGTCCCGGATATGGAAGGCTTCACGCTGGTAGAACTGGTCATGGTCATTATCCTGATTGGTGTTCTGTCAGCGCTGGGAATAGGCCTATTCGCCCGAAGCTCCTCGTTCTCCCCCTTGCTGGCCACCCAGCAACTGGAATCTGCCACGCTGCTTGCCCAGCAGGCAGCGCTGGCGGGTAATCCCAACCCGAAACTGGCCATTTCCGTGTCGGGGGACTCTCTCGATCTGTCCGCCGCGGGTTCTGAATCCTCTATTGAACATTATGGCGCGGAGGTGAACTATCGATTGATTTCCGACGATGGTTCTGCATCCTCCTGGGGCAGTGCTGACGGACTGGAGATTCCCTTCGACCAGCTTGGAAATCTCAGCGGACCTATAGCCGGTCAATCTGTTGAGCTCCAGATCTCGGGCGAGAGCAACTTCCTGGTATGCCTGAACGCTCTTGGTGCACTCTACCGGGGGAAATGCCCATGAGCCGCCTTCCACGTATCAGGCTTTTCCAGCAGGGGGCCACACTGGTGGAGCTGGTGATGACTATCGTTATTATCAGTGTCGCCATCGGAGGCGTTGTTGGAGCCTTCTCTCTCATTGCTGGCCGTAGCGCGGATCCTCTCAATCAGACACGGGCGGTTGCCCTGGCCCAGCTCTACTACGATGAGGTGGCGGCCCGTTATTACGATGAACAGACTCCGCTTGGAGGAGGTGCCGTCTCAGGGGATGACGTGGATTGCAATACCATCCCTGGTGGGAACCTGAACCCGGATGACAATGGCTACCCGGGGTTCGAGGTTTCCGTCAATATCAGCTGCGCCGGAAACGATACCGGCATAGGCGTAGACGCAGAGCTTGCCAAACGCGTTGATATCACTGTTACAGCCCCATCTGGCACAAGATACGTTTTTAGTGCCTACCGGGGGAATTTCTGATGGTCCGTTCCCGTGGCTTCACCCTGATCGAGTTGGTCATGGTTATTATCCTGCTGGGCATCGTAGCCACTATCTCCGTCCAGTTTGTCGCCCTGTCGATGAGGGGAGCCCTCGATGTCAGCGAGCGCCAGAAACGGGCCCTCAAAGGCGTGGTGGTTTCCGAGCGCCTGACTCGCGAACTCAGGGGAGCTGTACCCGGTTCCGTCAACGTCAATAGCTCCGGCAACTGCATCAGTTTCCTGCCCGCGGTGGCCGGGGGAATATACAAACCGAAAGAGTCGGGAGCAGGCTACGAGCCAGTTAACGAAGTCAGTGGCCTGACGGCTGTCATTGCCTCCCCCTCCGGAGGTGTCAACCCGATCGATGATGTCACTGATCCATCCATGACGTCTCCGGAATCAAGGCTCTATTACGTTGAAGCCCCGGTCCGGTTTTCCTGGTCAGGAGGCAGGCTCTACCGGCAAACGTTGAGTGATCTTGGTGATGGATGTTCAACCGTCGACAGTGGTGAACAGGTCCTGGTCACAAGTATAGGCCCATCGGAGACTGGCCGTTTTTTCGAATCAGAGACTCCGACTATCCGAAACAATAGCCTTATCCATTTCAGTTTTGTGATTGACCCTGATTCCGGAGAGCCGCTTTCTTTCTCCCAAACCCTGCAGGTCAGAAATGTTCCCTGATGCCAAGACTGTCAGTAAGTTTGTGGTAAGCCAGCGGGGAGCAGGGCTACCCATCGCCCTGTTTATCATTACCGTGCTGTCTCTGATTGTGTTGACCATGGCCGATTTGCAGGATAGCGGCAGCCGGTCCGTAAGCCTGCAAATTCAGTCCCAGCGCGCTTTTTTTGCTGCGGAAAGTGGAGCACAGCTGACTCTCGCCAGGATTCTTCCGAACACCGAAAATGCCGGCGAGGTGTGGAGTCAGGTGCAGGTTAAAAACATAAACAGTAGTCCTCCAATCGAGTTTGGTGTCGCCGGCCTTTCTGACTGTCGGGCGGATATTCAGGTGGAATCTGAGGAAGTTAGTAGTGAGGATGGGGCGACAACATCTGTGGTATGGGTTCGGGTCAGTAGCACCGGTATCTGTGGTGACGACGGGCCTGACCGCGCTAAGCGAACGGTTGAGGTGCTGGTCAGATGACGGCTTATCGTGTCGAGGAATCGCCGGTTGCGGTGGTCCGTGTCTTCCTGGTGTTGTTGCTGGCTGTTGCCTGCTTCCCTGGTAGGGCATGGGCCCAGGATCCCGCCGCCCACTGGCAGATGGACGAATCCGGGTGGACCGGCACCAGTGGCGAGGTGATCGACAGCAGCGGAAATGGTAATAACGGCACGGCCCGTACGGCGGGTGGCAGTAACTCCCTGCCTGATACTGAAGACGCCAAGGTTTGCCGTGGGGGGCGCTTCCGGGGGCAGGGTTTCGTCGAGGATGGTGTATACACCGATGCCCAGCACTATGTGGATGTTCCCGATGCCCCGGAGCTTTCACCGCAGCTCGGCGATCGGGATATGACGATCAGTGGCTGGGTGAAGCTGAACTCGACCAGTGGCACTCAGACACTGGTACACAAGGGCGAAGGCGGTGCGTCACAGGAATATAACGTGACCGTGGATAATGGCACATTGCAGTTGACCCTGTGGAATCGATATGGGGGAGGGGAGACCGTTTCGCTTGATAGTGAACCCATGGCGGCCAACCGCTGGTATTTTTTCGAGGCACAGGTACGCCCGATATACTCGGTTTCCGGCAGTGCCCGGGTTGCCCTGAGAGATGCGAATGGCAATCTTCTTGATGAAGAAGACGAAGCCATGTATTACCTGTTCGACGATGACTATCACACTGCCAAGCCGCTCGATGGCCGGTTGGTTCTTGGTGGTGTCCGCTATGGCTCTGGCTCACCGGTTAATTTCCTTGACGGCACACTGGACGAGGTGCGGATTCACGACGACTGGTTGGACGAGGATGAGCTCCGTGACCTGGCCCTTGACACTCGGGACTGCGACAGCCCTGAGCCCCTGATTTGCATGAACGACGAGTTCAGTACTGGCAGCCTGTCCGAAGACTGGGCTACCTCGGTGTCCCGGGGCTCTTTCACGCCCCAGGTCGTCAATGGACGCCTGCGCATGACCCAGAACGTAGGAGATCAGGCGACGGCTGCAAGCTACCAGGGACTGTTCCCTGGTGCAGACAATCTCATTCAGGTTGAGTTTGATTACTACGCCTATGGTGGCTCAGGTGCCGATGGGCTGGCGGTGGTGTTTTCCGATGCTGCTGTCACCCCACAGGCGGGGGGCTATGGTGGTTCCCTCGGCTATGCGCAGGAGCCTGATGGCAGTGGCGGGTTTGCCGGAGGCTGGCTGGGTGTCGGCCTGGATGAGTACGGCAATTTTTCCCACGACAGCGAAGGCCGGGTGGGTGGCAACAATGACCGGACCCAGGACTCGGTTGCCCTGCGTGGCGCCGCGCCGGACTATGCCTACATTGCAGACTCGGGAGAGTTGTCCCCCGGTATTGATTCCAACAATGACAGTAATCCGTACCGCTATCGGATAACGATTGATTCCAGGGGCGGACAGGTACCGGTGATAACCGTCGAGAGGAATGGTCGGGGCACTGGCAACCGGTTCCAGACGGTGGTCCAGGAAACACTCAGCAGCCAGCCCGACATTCCGGAGAATCTCCTGCTGTCGCTGACAGCGTCCACGGGCGGATCAACCAACATCCACGAACTGGACAACCTTCAGATCTGCGCTGAAAAAACGGGTGAGGTGCAGGCGCGTGTGGATCACTTCGAGATTGAGCACAGCGGTACTGCACTGACCTGCCGTCCGGAAGAGATTGTCATCCGTGCCTGTAAGAATGATGACTGCAGTGAGACCTTTCCCGATCCGGTCGAGGTGACCCTGGCACCCTCCGGCTGGTTGGGTGGTGATACGTTCACCATCACGGATGGTGTCGCCACCCGCTCGCTGGCAATTACCACCCCGGGAACGGTGACACTGGGCGTGCCTGAATCGGACCCGGGGACTGTTGCCTTCTCGCAGACCCTGTGTGATGACGGTAGCGGCGTTCTGGCGGCCGACCAATGTGATCTCATCTTCGTCGACTCGGGTTTCGATATATCGATACCCGATCATATTGCCGATACCGAGGTCCCTGCACGTATCGCCGCCGTTCGCAAGGACGACACGTCCGAAAAGTGTGTGCCCGGCTTTGATAACGAAACCAAGCCGGTAGCGCTCTGGTCCACCTATGTGAATCCATCCTCAGGCACCAGGAGCCTGTTTCTCGAGGGCAATCCAATGCCCTCATCGGCGGGAGCGACAACATCGCTGAGTTTTGATGGAGACGGCGTTGCCACCGTCGACATACGCTACCCCGATGTCGGTCGTGTCCGTCTTAACGCCCGGTATGACGGCTCTGGAGAGGACGCCGGTCTGATCATGGTGGGGGATGGGGCGTTTGTGGCCAGACCGGATCATTTTGAGTTGGATATTCCTGGCAATCCAGGAGCGACAGCGGTACAGGATGACAATGTGTTCGTTGCCGCAGGCGAGGAGTTTGAGGTTGGTGTGTCTGCCATCAACGCCAGTGGTAATGTCACGCCGAATTTCGGCCGGGAAACACCTACTGAATCCGTGTCCGTTGATGCGTCTCTGGTCGCGCCAAGCGGTGGCAGTGCGCCCCCCTTGACCGGAGCGTTTGGCCCGTTCGGGGAAGGTTGCAGCGGGGCTTCAGCCCCTGGCGGAACGGCCTGCGGTTGGTTTGAGTGGCCGGAGGTTGGCATCATCCGTATGACGCCGACGCTGTCCAGCGCCAGCTATCTCGGCTCCGACGATGTGACAGGGAACGCCATCAGTCACGTTGGGCGTTTCATTCCGGCCCGGTTCGGTGTAACCGTTGCGGAACATGGGGAAGTTGAATCTTATTGCGCGGTCTCCACGGCCTTTGCCTACACCGGTCAGGCCCTCAGTTGGCGGTCTGGTACGGAGCCACTGCTGATACTGGAAGCGTTGAACGCCAACGGTGGCCTGACGCAGAATTACACGATAGGCAGCTTCCAGCGGCTGTCTATCGGCGGTGTGTCCAGGACTCCCGGTGATACCGACCTGTCGGCAGTGGATGCCCTCGGAGATCTGTTCCCGGTCACTGCCAACCTGGATACGCCAACCCTGCCGGTCGTAGGGCCGGGGCGGCTGGAATACCGATTCTCGTCATCTGATGAGATAACCTATGACAAAACACCACAAACCCGTGTGGCTCCCTTTACGCCTGACTACCGCATCGAGTTGACCCGGCTGGAAGACGCCGACAACGTATCATCGCCCCAGTTGCCCATTGCCATTGAGCCGGATTTCGATTTTGAGATGAGGTACGGCAGGTTGCAGCTGGAAAACGTCTATGGTCCCGAAACGTCAGACCTTGTGATGCCCTTCCGGGTGGACTATTACACCGAAGAGGGCTTTGTGCAGAACACGTCGGACAGTTGCTGGGCGTACAGTACCGACGATGTCGTCCTGGACCAATCCGGATTGAGCGGAGGCAGTACATCGGTAATAGCCGCGTCTGACACCTTAGTGGCGGGAGCTCCGGCAACTGGCAGTGAGATAGTCCTGACGGCCCCTGGCGAAGGGAACCGGGGGGACGTCCGGGTGACCTTTCCCGTGCCGATATGGCTAACCGGGGACTACGATGACGATGGTGTGCTTGAGGATCCCTCCGGTCTAGCCACCTTCGGCGTCTACCGAGGCAGCGACCGCATCATCTACTGGCGCGAAGTCGAGAACTAGACGTCTGGTATGAGGAAGGTGGAAGCGCTCAGTGCTCCTCCACCTCCTCATGATCCATGCCCAATTCGTTGATCTTCCGCGTCAGGGTATTGCGCCCCCAGCCCAGCAGGATGGACGCATCCCGCCGTCGACCGCCGGTCTGCTTCAGGGCGGTCTCGATCATGATCTTCTCGAACTCCGGTACCGCCGTATCCAGGATGCCCTTCTTGCCCCGGCGCAGCTCCTGCTCGGCCCAGTTGCGCAGGCCTTCCTGCCAGGTCTGGCCGGTGGCCGGGGCTTCCGCCTGCTGCATCAGTTCCGGCGGCAGGTCGTCGATATGGACCTCGCGGCCGCTGGCCATCACGGTCAGCCAGCGGCAGGTGTTCTCAAGCTGGCGCACGTTACCCGGCCAGGGCAGGGTGGTGAGGTATTCCTCCGACTCAGGGCGCAATACCTTGGGTTCCACCGCCAGTTCCTTGGCCGCCCGCTTCAGGAAGTGCTGCATCAGGCGGGGAATGTCCTCCCGGCGCTCCGCCAGTTTGGGCAGGTGCACTCGGATGACGTTGAGGCGGTGGAAGAGGTCTTCCCGGAAGTTACCGGCATCCACCAGTTTTTCCAGATCCTGATGCGTTGCGGCGATGATACGCACATCCACCTTGATGGGGGTCGTGCCGCCCACCCGGTAGAACTCGCCATCCGCCAGCACCCGCAGCAGGCGGGTCTGGGTATCTGCCGGCATATCCCCGATCTCATCCAGGAACAGGGTGCCGCCGTTGGCCTGCTCGAATCGACCCTGGCGGGCCGCGCCGGCGCCGGTGAAGGCACCCTTCTCGTGGCCGAAAAGTTCCGATTCAATCAGGTCCTTGGGGATGGCGGCCATGTTCAGGGCAATGAACGGATGGCTGGCCCGGGGGCTGTGGTTGTGCAGGGCCTGGGCCACCAGTTCCTTGCCGGTACCGCTTTCGCCGTTGATCAGTACCGTGATATTGGAGTGGGACAGCCGGCCGATGGCCCGGAAGACCTCCTGCATGGCCGGTGCCTCGCCGATGATCTCGGCGTTGCGGTGGGGTGACTCGGTGCTGGGTTCAGCACTGGCCCGGCGTTCATGGCTGTGGGCCACGGCGCGCTTGACCAGGGCCACGGCGTCGTCCACGTCAAACGGCTTGGGCAGGTATTCGAAGGCGCCGCTCTGGTAACTGGTGACGGCACTCTCCAGGTCGGAATGGGCGGTCATGATGATCACCGGCACATCCGGGTGATCCTCCACCACCCGGGAGAGCAGGGCAATGCCGTCGATACCTGGCATGCGGATGTCGCTGATGATGGCATCCGGCTCCTCGTGTTCCAGGCGCATCATGACATTGTCGCCGTTCTCGAACACCCGGGGCTCCATGCCGGCCTGGGTCAGGGCACGTTCCAGCACCCATCGTATGCTGCGGTCATCATCAATGATCCAGACGTTTGCCGGTTGACTCATCGCGTGGTCTCCTCCAGCGGCAGAAAGATAATAAAGTCGGTCGAGCCCGGCTCGCTCTCACACTCCACCAGGCCGTGGTGCTGTCCGATAATGCTCTGGGTGATGGACAGCCCCAGGCCGGTGCCATTGGCGCGACCGCTGATCATGGGATAGAAGATGTTCTGTAACAGGTCCGGGGGGATACCCGGCCCGTTGTCGATAATATCCACCCGGCACACCAGTCGATGGCGCTTCTGGCCAATGGTGAACTGGCGCAGTACCCGGGTGCGGAAGGTAATGGTGGGAGGCTCGGCGCTACAGGGCCCGTCACGGTACTCAAAGGCGGCCTCCATGGCATTGCGGGCGATGTTCAGAAAGGCCTGGATAAGCTGTTCCTTGTCGCCGGGGAATTCCGGCAGGCTGACATCGTAGTCGCGGCGGAAGTTGAGCCGGCCCCGGCTTTCCGCCTCCAGCAGCGTGCGCACCCGCTCCAGGACCTCGTGGACGTTGGTGGCGGCTAACTTCAGTGCCCGGTTGGGGCCCAACATGCGATCCACCAGGCCGCGAAGCCGGTCCGCCTCGTCAATAATGACCTGTGTGTACTCCTTCTGGCTGTCGTCGGACAGTTCCCGGTCCAGCAGTTGCGCGGCACCCCGGATGCCTCCGAGGGGATTCTTGATCTCGTGGGCCATGCCCCGGACCAGGATGCGGGTAGTCTCCTGCTGGGTCAGCAGGTCCTCTTCCCGGCTGATGCGCAGCAGGCGGTCCCGGGGCTGGATTTCCAGCAGCAGGCGGCTGCCATCTGCGCCAAAGCTGGTCACCGAGTAGTCCACGGTCAACCGGTTGCCGGCGGCCAGCAGGAATTCCGCCTCACGGCGGGTGTAGGTCTGACCGGTTTCCGCAGCGGCCTGGAGGGTATCCAGAGTCTGGTTGGTCTCGAGCAGAAGGCCAGCCAGCCGGACGCGGTGAACCCGGGAGAGGCTGGTCTCCAGCATGCTCTCGGCGGCGGGATTCAGGTAGTCGATTCGCAGGTTCTTGTCCACAACGATCACGGCGGTGGTCAGGCTGTCGAGTATGCTCTTGTATTCCGTAACGGCTGACATGAATCTCCCTCGGTTGATGGCCTGGCTGCTGCAAAAACCGATCCAGAATTGAGATCGCGTCGCGATTTCTTTCGGTGATGCGCCATTTGCGGGCAGCACTGCTGCCAGACCGCTCTCTGTCCGCTGTAGCCTGGTGCGGACGGGAACGGACTGTTGCTATTGGGAATTGGAAACGCCCCCTGTCGGAACAGAGTATGGCTGTTTATTGGTGCGAGCGCACTAAAATGGTGCAGCTTGTGAGGGGCAAGACCGGGGGCTGTGTCAGGCCTGGCTCGCGCGTGGCAGAGCGAGCCAGACGGGTAGGGTCAGAAAGTTACTCAGGAACTCTTCAATTCTGTACGGAGGGGCGATGCACCGTAAAGCTGATCTGGTCACCAGTGTAGATGCGCTTGCCTTCCTGGTTGATCACGTTGACACCAGCTTTGTGAGTGCCCCGAAAGACGTTGTTGACGGTGACAGAGCCGGAACTGGTCTGCCCCACCGGCTGGCCGTCCAGGGTGATTTCGAACTTGTGCCCCTGACGCAGGCCCGGGTCGCTGGTTACCCGGAACTCAACGTCGCCGCTGCCACTGTGAAATGCCTCGTCATCCGCCGGAGAGGTGAAGCTGACGGACTCGTAGGCATCCTGATCACCGATGCCCTCGTCCTCTTCCTCAAGCTGTTCCTCGACGGTTTTCGGCTTTGGCATGGTGATGGTGGTGGCCGGTTTTACGTTGACGCGCTCGGCGTTGCCGTCCGGCTCGTCGGTAAAGGTCACGTTGCCGTCGGCGTCTACCTGCCGGTAGATCTCGGCCTGGACGGGAAGGGCGATCAATGCCGACGTGGCGGCGGCAATCAGGAACGATGCTTTCATGGGCAGAACCTTGTGATGGACCATAACGGGATTATCGACAGAGCCCAGAGGCAATGCAATGTGCTATACGTCGCCTCGGGTTACGGTGAGGTGAAAGTCACAAAAAAGCCCCGCCGAGGCGGGGCTTTCTCTGACTCAGTCGTTCCGCGGACGCGGATCAGACAGAGTAGTACATCTCGAACTCGACCGGATGGGTGGTCATGTTCAGCTTTTCCACTTCACCGCGCTTCAGGTCAATGTAGCCGGCGATCATGTCTTCGGTGAACACGCCGCCACGGGTCAGGAACTCGTGGTCCGCTTCCAGGCTGTCCAGGGCTTCCTGGAAAGTCTCGGCAACGGTCGGGATGTTCAGGGCTTCTTCCTTCGGCAGATCGTACAGGTCCTTGTCCATGGCATCGCCCGGGTGGATCTTGTTCTGGATGCCGTCGAGGCCAGCCATCATCAGGGCTGCGAAGGCCAGATACGGGTTGGCGGACGGATCCGGGAAGCGTACTTCGATACGACGGCCCTTGGGGCTGCTTACGTACGGAATCCGGATGGAGGCGGAGCGGTTACGGGCAGAGTAGGCCAGCATGACCGGCGCCTCGAAGCCCGGCACCAGACGCTTGTAGCTGTTGGTGGAGCTGTTGGTAAACGCGTTGATGGACTTGGAGTGCTTGATGATGCCGCCAATGTAGTACAGTGCCATTTCGCTCAGGCCTGCGTAGCCGTCACCGGCGAACAGGTTCTTGCCGTCCTTGTTCAGGGACATGTGAACGTGCATGCCAGAACCGTTGTCACCTACCACCGGCTTGGGCATGAAGGTGGCGGTCTTGCCGTAGGCGTGGGCTACGTTGTGTACGCAGTACTTGAGGATCTGAACCTCGTCAGCCTTACGGGTCAGGGTGTTGGCACCAACACCGATCTCGCACTGGCCGGCGGTGCCCACTTCGTGGTGGTGAACCTCGATTTCCAGACCCATGGATTCCATGGCGGCACACATGGCGCCACGCAGATCATGCAGGCTGTCTACCGGGGGAACCGGGAAGTAACCGCCTTTGACGCCAGGACGGTGACCAATGTTGTTGCGCTCGAAGTCTTCACCGGAAACCCAGGCGGCTTCCTCGGAGTACAGCTCGTACATGGCGCCTTGCATGTCCACTTTCCACTTGGCGGAATCGAACACGAAGAACTCGGGCTCAGGACCGAACAGGGCGCCCTCGGCGATGCCGGTGGACTTCAGGTATTCCTCGGCACGCTTGGCCACGGAACGGGGATCGCGCTCATAACCCTGCATGGTGGTCGGTTCCACGATGTCGCAGGTAATGTTGATGGTGGTTTCTTCGGTGAACGGATCCAGTACGGAGGTCTCGTCGTCCGGCATCAGAATCATGTCGGACTCGTTAATGCCCTTCCAGCCGGAAATTGAAGAACCATCGAACATCTTGCCATCGCTGAAGAAATCGTCGTCCACTTCAGTGGCGGGCAGGGTGACGTGCTGCTCTTTACCGCGGCTGTCAGTGAATCGCAGGTCGACCCATTTGACTTCGTGTTCTTTGATCAGATCAATCGTTTTGGACATTGTGCTTACTCCGTAAGTTAACCCGGGTTGCGGGCGATTTCGGTGTTCGTCGTGCCGGATCGTTCAGCGTTGCTGCGGTCCGATCGTTGGTATCAGCAGTGTCAGCGGTTCCATACGGGGCCGCACCGCCCTGATAGTCGGCTGCGTAATTTAAAGCAAACTGCTTGCCAGTTTTTTGTTGGCGCGCCAGAAAAGCGCAACCACGGCCTTTGGGAGGACTCTTTACGCTCTCCGCTGGGGCAAAGTCTGGCCTAAAGGCTTCTGCAGTGCACCTTCTTGGTGCGCCCAAGGGTTGCTGTGGTCATTTATGGTGCGCTGGGCGTATGGGGTGCACCGAAACAGAATAGGCGTTTTTCTTCATATTAACGACACCCTGTTTCCTATATACTTCGCGCGCCTGCTAAAGACTCCAAGTGCAGGATACCGGCCTCACTGCCGGTGACAAGTATTCATTTTCCGGATTTGAGACGGTATGTGGGCCGGCCGACAGGTCGGGCGCGCATTGTGGACCCTCTCAGGTCGCCCGACATGCCTCAGGAAACCTGTTGTGATTGATAAGCTAAGAAATGTTGCCATTATTGCCCACGTTGACCATGGGAAGACCACCCTCGTAGACCAGTTATTGCGCCAGTCCGGCACCCTGGACCGCAAGGAACTCGAGAACGAGCGGGTCATGGACTCCAATGACCAGGAAAAGGAACGCGGTATCACCATCCTGGCCAAGAACACGGCCCTGAAGTGGCACGATTACAACATCAACATCGTAGACACCCCGGGTCACGCCGATTTTGGCGGTGAAGTCGAACGGGTCATGAGCATGGTAGACAGTGTGCTGCTGGTGGTGGATTCCATCGACGGCCCCATGCCCCAGACCCGTTTCGTGACCCAGAAGGCTTTCGATGCCGGCCTTCGTCCCATCGTGGTGGTCAACAAGATTGACCGTCCCGGTGCCCGTCCGGACTGGGTGGTGGATCAGGTCTTCGACCTGTTCGACAACCTGGGTGCCACCGAAGATCAGCTCGACTTCCCGGTGGTCTACGCCAGTGCCCTGAACGGCATCGCCGGCATGGAGCACGAAGCCATGGACGACAACATGGATGCCGTATTCCAGGCCATTGTCGATCATGTGCCCGCGCCGGCGGTGGACCCCGAGGGCACCTTCCAGATGCAGATCTCCCAGTTGGACTACAGCAGCTTCCTGGGTGTCATTGGTATCGGTCGTATCACGCGCGGCAAGGTGAAAACCAATACGCCGGTGACCGCGATTGGCGCCGATGGCAATAAGCGCAACGGTCGTATCCTCAAGATCATGGGCCACTCCGGTCTCCAGCGGGTGGAAGTGGACGAGGCGCAGGCTGGCGATATTGTCTGTATCAGTGGCCTGGACCAACTGTTCATCTCCGACACTCTGTGCGATCAGAACGCGGTTGAGGCCCTGCCGGCCCTGACCGTGGATGAGCCCACCGTGTCCATGACCTTCCAGGTCAACGATTCTCCGTTTGCCGGCAAGGAAGGCAAGTACATCACCAGCCGCAACATCAAGGAGCGTCTGGAGAAGGAACTGCTGCACAACGTGGCCCTGCGGGTCGAGGACGGTGAGTCCGCTGACAAGTTCAAGGTTTCAGGTCGTGGTGAGCTGCACCTGTCGGTGCTGATCGAGAACATGCGCCGGGAGAACTTCGAGCTGGCGGTAGGTCGCCCGGAAGTGGTGATTCGTGAAATCGACGGTGTCAAACAGGAGCCCTACGAAAACGTCATCGTGGACATTGAAGAGCAGCACCAGGGGCCGGTGATGGAGCAGTTGGGTCTGCGCAAGGGCGATATGACCAACATGATCCCGGACGGTAAGGGCCGCATGCGTGTGGAATACGTGATTCCGGCCCGTGGCCTGATCGGCTTCCGTAACACCTTCCTGACCATGACCTCCGGCAGCGGCATCCTGACCTCCACATTCAGTCATTATGGCCCGGTAAAAGAGGGTGCCATGGGCAGTCGTCAGAACGGTGTGCTGATCTCCATGGCCAAGGGTACGGCGATGACCTACTCGCTGGAAACCCTGCAAAGCCGTGGCAAGCTCTTCCTGGCGCCGGGTGACGAGATCTACGAAGGTCAGCTGTGTGGTATTCACAGCCGTGATAACGACATCGTGGTCAACCCCACCAAGGCCAAGAAGCTCGACAACATGCGTGCCTCCGGCAAGGATGAGGTCATCGGCCTGGTGCCGCCGATCAAGCACACGCTGGAGCAGGCCCTGGAGTTCATCGACGACGACGAGCTGGTGGAAGTCACGCCCAAGTCGATCCGGCTGCGCAAGAAGCTGCTGACCGAAAACGACCGCAAACGGGCCGGTAAGAAGAGCTAAGGCTACTCTGCCAGGCTCCGCCGCGTAGATCCCCTCTCCCTTCAAGGGGGAGGGTTTTTAAACGTGAATCCCCCCATCGATCTCAGCTAGACTCCTTTTATTGCCAAAAGGAGCCCGCAATGCTGACCCTCTACCCGGAAATCGAGCCTTACGCCCGTCACCGCCTGGCGGTGGACCCACCCCACGAGCTGTACCTGGAAGAGTCCGGCAACCCGGACGGCATACCGGTGATTGTCATCCACGGAGGTCCCGGCGGCGGGTGTGAGGACTGGTATCGCCAGTTCTTCGATGCCGAGCGTTTCCGCATTATCCTGCTGGACCAGAGGGGAGCTGGGCGCTCGACACCGCTGGCGGAGCTGGGAGGCAACCACACCCAGGCCCTGGTGGACGACCTGGAGAAGGTGCGGGCATTCCTGGGTGTTGATCGCTGGATGCTTTTTGGCGGCAGTTGGGGGTCGACCCTCAGCCTTGCCTATGCCCAGGAACATCCCGACCGGGTGCTCGGCCTGGTACTGCGGGGCATTTTCCTGTGTCGCCCGGAGGACATTCACTGGTTCTACCAGCACGGGGCAGGGCGGGTGTTTCCCGACTACTGGCAGGACTACCTGGCCACGATCCCGGAACCGGAGCGGGACAATATGGTGGCCGCCTATTACCGGCGACTGACCAGCGACAATGAGCTGGAGCAGATTCAGGCGGCCAAGGCCTGGTCGGTCTGGGAAGGCCGTTGTGCCACGCTCCACCCGAATCCCCGGGTGGTGGAGCATTTCGCCCACCCCCATACCGCCATCGCCCTGGCCCGTATCGAATGCCATTACTTCATGAACAACGCTTTCCTTGAGCCGCGGCAGCTTCTGGACAATGCCCACAGGATGGCGGACATCCCTGGTGTGATCGTTCATGGCCGATACGACATGGTCTGCCCCCTGGATAATGCCTTTGCCCTCAGTGAGGCCTGGCCCCAGGCGGAGTTACGAATCATTCGGGACGCTGGCCACTCCGCCTCTGAGCCTCCCATTATCGATGCCCTGATGCGGGCGGTGGAAACCGTCTCCCGGCAGACGGAGCCCCGTCTGGCATGAGGCTCGGGCCGAGGAGGCTGCCATACAGGCTTTAAAATCATGTATCTAAATGTAACCTGACTTGCGCCCCGGACATTCCGCCGATAGAATTCGCCTCGTTTCCAGATAAATTGTATTTCAGGGACGCTATGAAAGGACTGATCCAGAGGGTCACGGAGGCCAGTGTGTCGGTGGATGATGACACCATCGCCAGTATTGATCGCGGCCTTCTGCTGTTGCTCGGTATAGAGCGCAAGGACACCATCACTGAAGTGGACGCCCTGGTCCACAAGATTTCCCGCTACCGCGTCTTTTCTGATGACCAGGGGCGAATGAACTGCAGTCTTGAGGACTGTGGTGGCGCGCTTCTGATCGTTCCCCAGTTTACCCTCGCCGCTGATACCGGTTCCGGTACCCGTCCCGGATTTTCCGATGCCGCCACCCCGGACGTCGCCAGTAATCTGGTGGACGAATTCGTGCGTCGGGCGGTCGGGATACTTGGTGAGGATCGCGTGGGGAAGGGGCGGTTTGGCGCCGATATGAAGGTATCACTGGTGAATGACGGACCGGTGACATTTTTATTGACGGTTTGAATAAAAGTGTCATAAAAGGCTGATACGGTGCTACCGATCGGCAACAGGAGAGTGCCCGGCAGCGGTGCAGCAACTTGGCCGCGTATTGAATAATGCACTTTTGTGGTGCCATCCGGGTTCGATGAGTAGGGTGGTTCAGGCTTTATGGTTTTACAACTTACTGATTTGTAAGTTTTGTTTTTTACCTGGCCCTGAATTTGTTCCTAGAGGTGAAGCCGCAAGCTATAAGCATTGTGGGCATAGGCAAAAAAAACCTAAGAAAATTCGGGTTAAAAATTTGCAAATCTCTTGTTCTTATATTAAAACAAGGTTTACTTAGATAGAGCTTTAAATAAGCTTTGTAAGTGATTGACTGTGAAGGGCTCCGGCAAGAAGAGGCTCGACGTCATCACCCCGTTGCCACAGCACTTGCTGGCGGGAGCGGGTGTACTGAGACTGACAGGCGGGTCAGGCCCGTCGCTAAAAACCTGAGTTAACTCAAAAGGAAGATGCAAGATGAAAAAGACTCTTATCGCTTCTGCGATCGCCGCTGCTACCTTCTCCGGCTCCGCGCTGGCGCAGGAAAGCAACCTGCCGACCGTTTACGGTAACATCCAGTACGCCGCTGTCTGGGACGACACCAAAGACGGCCCCAACTCCTTCGAGCACCGTGACAACGGTTCCACCCTGGGTATCAAGCACGAGCATGCTCTGGCTCCGGGTATCACCGGTTTCTTCAAGATTGAGCTTGAAGGTATCGGCGCTGACGACAAGGAAGGCAGCGACGGTATCGACTCCCTGGACGAAGCCTACATCGGTGTTAAGGGTGACAGCTTCGGTCAGGTCTGGATCGGTAGTGATGACTCCACCTACGAGCGCTCTGTCGACATTATCGCCCAGTACTACGAAGCCGCTGACCTGAGCCTGGACGCCGGCTACACCACTGGTGAAGGCGACCTGGTCCAGTACATGTCTCCGTCCTTCGGCGGCCTGTCCCTGTGGGGCGCTGTACAGGTCAAGGGTGACGGCGATGCCACCAACCCGTCCGACGACAACGAGTTCCCGTACCAGCTGGCCGCTGTCTACTCTGCCGATATGGTTGAGCTGGCCCTGGCCATGGACTCCAACGACAACGGCGACGGTGACAACGAGAACACCTACGGCCTGCGTGGTACCGCGAACCTGGACGCTCTGTCCCTGACCGCTGAATACCACACTCGTAGCGACAACTACGACAAGTTCGGCCTGATGGGTATCTACACCCTGGGTGCCAACCGCTTCGCTCTGTCCTATGAGCTGCAGGAAGAAGACGGTGGCGATGACCTGAAGCGTGACACCATCACCGTTCAGGCTCTGCACAACCTGTCCGACAACATGTACGTGTATGTTGAAGGCTACCTGGGTGGCGGTGACGACGTATACGACACCCAAGACCCGACCAACCCGCAGTCTGACGAGCGCTCTGTTGCAGCACTCGGTGCGGTTTACTACTTCTGATCAGCTAACCAGCTGATTTAAAGAAGCAGTACAGGAAACCGGCAGCCTTCGGGCTGCCGGTTTTTTCGTTTATGGTATCGGTAGAGACAAACCTGGAGGCCCCATGGCGGAAGAACTGGAAATCAAGCTGAGTCTCACCCCGGGCGCTTTGGCACAGGCCCATGCCTGGCTGTCGACGCAGGCGGGCGTGACGGCGGGGGCGGAGAAGACGTTGGTCAATCGTTACTACGATACCCCGGCCGGTGACCTGAACCGGCAGAAAGTGGCCCTGCGGGTGCGCCAGGCGGGTGATCGGTACATCCAGACCCTGAAAACCCAGGGGGAGTTTGTGGATGGCGCCCATCGCCGGCAGGAATGGGAGTGGCCGCTGCTGGGGGCAGATCTCAACATCGGCCTGATTGACGATACGCCGGTGGGGCAGGGTGTGAATCTGGCCGACCTGGCACCGGTGTTTGAGAGCAATTTCCTGCGGCGGATCCTGATGCTGGAGGGGCCCAGGGCGACCATCGAGTGCGCCCTTGATCAGGGCAGCATTATCGCCGGAGGCAGGCGCAGGGATCTGTGCGAACTGGAGCTTGAACTAAAACAGGGCGCCCCGGACACCCTACTGGACTGGTCGCGGGCGTTGGCAGCCCAAGTGCCGGTGTTCCTGAACCTGATCAGCAAGGCAGAGCAGGGGTACGCCCTGGCCGGCCTGCATCGGCCGGTACCGCTGGACGACAGCGAGCCATTGGTCAATCGGATGTTTCATGGCTTGTCCCGTGCCTGGTTGTCCGGCACCGTTGACGTGACGCTGGTTGAGGATCTGGACAGTCTGCGGCAGCAGAACAGTGTGCCGGCAGCACAGGCCAATGAGCTGGCCTGGCTGCGGGAGCGTCTGGACTCGGGTGAAACCATCGCTGAACTGGCGGCCGGTTCGACCAGGCTGGGTCAGCTTCAGTTGTCGCTGCTGGTTTAAAGGCCCAGCACCACCGAGGCAATAGTGAAATAGATCAGCACCCCGCTGACGTCCGCGATGGTAGTGATCAGTGGCATGCTGGCCGTGGCCGGGTCGAACTTCAGCTTGTCCAGCACGAAGGGCAGCAGCATGCCAACAATGCTGCCCATGAGCACCACCACCAGCATGGAGATGGCGACCACGGTCGTGATATCCGGTCCTGCCTTGTATAACCCGACAACGGAGACTGCCGCCGCCATGGTCAGACCCAGCCCCGTGGCCACCAGGATGTCCTTGCCCAGTAGCATGCCCCAGTCCTTTGCGGTGACATCACCTGTGGCAAGGCCCCGCACCATCAGGGTGGCGGACTGCGCGCCGGCGTTACCGCCGCTGGCAATCAGCAACGGCATGAAGAACAGCAGGGCGATGTGGGTGGAGATGGTCTGCTGGAAGTGATCGATACTGGCACCGGTGAAGATGTTGGCAAACACAAGGATTACCAGCCACTGCACCCGCGAGCGATACAGGGAAAACGGTGACGCGGTCTTCAGGCCGGTCTCCAGGCGGCCAACCGTCGCACCCTTGTGCATGTCCTCGGTAGCTTCGGCCTCGGCCACGTCCATGGCGTCGTCGTAGGTGACAATGCCCACCAGGCGGCCGTCGTCATCCACGATGGGCAGGGCCAGCAGGTCATAGCGGGAGATCAGCCGGGCCACCTCTTCCTGCTCGGTCTGGGTGTGGGCGGATACCAGGCCGGTTGCCATCAGGGAGTCCACCATGGCGCCGGGGGCGCTGGTGATCAGGTTACGCAGGGATATGGCCCCCTGCAGCCGGTGATCCCTGTCCACCACATAGGCCTGGTAGATGGTTTCCTTGTCCGGTGCGGTATTACGCAGCAGGGCCAGGGCCGAGGCCACGGTCATACCGGCACTGACCACGGCATAGTCGGAGGTCATCAGGGCACCGGCGGTACCCTCCTCAAAGCTGGCCAGGCGCCGCAGGTCCTCCCGCTCACGGCTGGCCAGGGACTGGAACAGGGCGTGCTGCTGGTTTTCGTCGAGAATATTGAAAAAGTCGGCCCGTTCGTCCGCCGACATGTCGGTAACGATGCCGGCCAGTTCCCGCTTGGGGATGAGTCGGGCAAACGTGAGCTGGATCTCCGGGCTTATGTAGCCGAAGATCTTGGCCTGCTGCTCCACCGGCAGGCTACGCAGCACGCGCAGGCCGGTGTCGTCGTCCTCACCGGTGGTGTGTTCGATGAATTCCGCGAGGTCAGCGGCATTGAAGGCCGAGACCGCCGCCTGGATCTCGTCCGTCTGGTCGTTTTCCAGGGCTTCGTAGAGCGGTTGGAAGAACTCGGAATCAAGGAATGACACGCTGCAGCCTCGTCGTTAATGCCTATGGGCGCCGTCCGGGATCAGGTCAAGGGCCCGGCCAGATATCTATTGCGCGGGCTCCTCGGGGTGTTCGTGCATTGCCTGCCATTTTTCGAGGAACTGACGGTAGCGCTCCAGGGCTTCCTCTACAACGGATAGGTCGGGCGTTTCGCTGGACTTGACCAGGACAATCAGGCCCCGGCCCTCCACCTCAAGATCCGGCTCCGGGTGGCAGATCACATTGTCGTTGTCGTCGATGTAGGCCAGCGCGGTGCCGATACCATGGCGGATCAGCGCGCTGACTATATCAGACCAGGTCAGGTCGTCCAGTGTCAGGTTATACCTATGTGGATGATCCTGCTCGTAATTGAACATATCCTCCAGCACCTTTTCGGTGCCCGGGGCCACCACCGCCCGTACCATGATCTCCGGATAGGTCCGGACCGGTCGGATCACCGAGCGGATGCCAATGGCGCGAAACCGCTGCCGGTTGGTATCACTGACGCATTCCACGGTGGTGTTGCCGGCCAGGTTCAGTTCGCTGAGCCGGTGGGCGATGTCAAAGGTATAGCTGTCGGAGGAGGGATCGGTCTCATCCAGTGCCAGTAGCAGAATGTGCCTGGCCTGTCCGGCATGGGCTGCCTTGAGATCCTCTTCGCTGGCGCCGGTGCCGTGGTAGTGGACCAGGCCGATGTCCTGCAGTTCCGATGGCAGGCCGGTGGGGTACTTCTGGGTGAGGATCATGATCGGCACGCTCTCGTAGCCGGGAACCGCCCGTAACTGGGTGGCGATCCGCATGAAATACTGTTCGCCGCCACGGCGGGGTGTGTTGATGATCAGTACGTGGTTTTTCATGTCGTATCTCCAGCGGCCGGTCAGGATGCGTTCCCGTCGGTAGAAACGGTACTCGATATAGTCACTGATGATCAGTGTCAGAAGTGTAATGGCGGTGATATACATCAGGACGACGGTGCTGATGCGTCCCACCACGGTTGCCGGGGCCAGGTCGCCATAGCCGACGGTGGCGAGTGTGGTCATGGCCAGCCAGAAGGATTCCGGCAGGCTCAGTGGTTCCGCCGCCCAGAGAATCAGGCTGTGGATCACAATCAGTCCGATCAGGAACAGGAAAAGCCGCTTCAGACGACTACGGATAATGCCCGACATCGGCAGGTGGGTCAGTTGGTGTTCCGGGTTCAGCGGGCGGCGATTGGGCAGCATTCTGGATGGATTCCCGGCAGCTCCTGTGGGATGGACACAAGGACCCTGTTATCGTCCCCGGAACCGGGGGTTGTGCGAGGGCTCCTTCCGTATACAGTAAAGGAGCCCCTGGATAAGCCCTGGCCGGTCATTGGCTGTCAGGGGTTATTCAGGGACTCGTCAGTGAATATAACAGAGATACAGGGGGTTGCGTTATGACAGAGCCGTGGAGCGGTCTGCCGGCGATACTGGCGGACGAGGTGTCCGGCGCCTGGCGGCATGTGTTTCCAGAGGGCGTGCCTGCCTGGGCCGACGAGTCCGTCGGCCTGGGGGAGTCGGACCTGGCCGGGGCCATGGCCCGCAGCCCGTTCCTGAGGGAGACCCTGCAACGCCACGGTGATCTGGTCCGCGAAGCGGTGGAAGCGCACCCCCTGAACCAGCCGACCACGGAGGACAGCCTGCGGCAACGCTGGCAGCAATACCTGGCCGACGTCACCGACGAGCCCTCGTTGCATCGGGCCCTGCGGCGTTTCCGTCGGGAAAGCCAGTTCCGCATGATCTGGCGGGACGCCATGAAGCTGGCGGACTATCACGAAACCGTGGCGGCGGCCAGTGACTTTGCCGATATCGGTATCCAGGCGGCGCTGGACTGGCTGTATCCCCGCGCCTGCGAGGAACTGGGCACCCCCTATGGCGTCGACCCGGTGACCGGCGAGGAAACGCCGCAGCCCCTGATCGTGCTGGGGATGGGTAAGCTGGGCGGACATGAGCTCAATATCTCCTCGGACATCGACCTGATCTTTGCCTTCCCGGGCAAGGGGGAGACCCGGGGGGGGCGTCGCTCCCTGGACAACCAGCAGTTCTTTATCCGCCTGGGGCAGAAGCTGATCCAGGCCCTGGACCAGATCACCGCCGATGGCTTCGTGTTCCGGGTGGATATGCGCCTGCGCCCCTATGGCCAGAGTGGCGCCCTGGCCCTGAGTTTTGCCGCCCTGGAGACCTACTACCAGGATCAGGGCCGTGAGTGGGAGCGTTATGCCATGGTCAAGGCCCGGGTGGTGGCCGGCGATTCCGACGCGGGCAGGGTGCTGATGGAGAGCCTGCGCCCCTTTGTCTACCGCAAGTACATCGACTTCAGCGCCTTCGAATCGCTGCGCTCCATGAAGGCCATGATCAACCGCGAGGTTCGGCGCCAGGGGCTGGAGAACAACATCAAGCTGGGTGGCGGTGGTATCCGCGAGATCGAGTTCGTGGTGCAGGCGTTCCAGCTCATCCGTGGTGGTCGTGACCGGGAGCTGCAGCAGCGGGAACTGCTGGCCATCCTCCGGGAACTGGAGGCACTGGAACTGCTGCCCTCGCCGGTGGTGACTGAGCTGCGGGAGGCCTATGTGTTCCTGCGAAACCTGGAGCATGCCCTCCAGGGCATGGAGGACAAGCAGACTCAGCTACTGCCGGACGATGAGCTGGGGCAGGCCCGGGTGGCACTGATCATGGGCTTTACGGACTGGGCATCGTGCCTGGAGGCCCTCGACCAGCACCGGGCCCGGGTCTCCCGCCATTTCGCGGATATCATTGCCCTGGACGAGGACGACGAGGAAGCCTCCGACCTGGACGAGGGCTGGCACGAACTCTGGTTGGCGGAAATGGACGAACAGGCCGCCATTCAGTGGCTCGACAGCCACCAGTTCGAGGACCCTAAGGCCAGTCTCGCCCTGCTGGACGAGCTGCGCGACAGTCGCACCGTCCAGATCATGCAAACCCAGGGGCGGCGGCGCCTCAACCAGTTCATGCCGGTACTGCTAGAGGCCCTTGGCCATGTGGAACAGCCGTCGGAAACCCTGTCCCGGGTGCTGCAACTGGTGGAAGCCATCCTGCGTCGTACCGCCTACATGGTGCTGCTACTGGAAAACCCCGGAGCCCGGGCCCAACTGGTACGCCTGTGCAGCGAAAGCCCCTGGATTGCCCGCCAGCTCGCGGAAACACCGCTGCTGCTGGACGAGCTGCTGAACGCGGAAAGCCTCTACCACCCGCCGGCCAAGGCGGAACTGGAGGATGACCTGCGCCAGCAGATGCTGCGGATTCCCTATGAGGACCTGGAAGAGCAGATGGAATCCCTGCGGCATTTCAAGAAAGCCCATATCCTGCGGGTGGCGGCTTCGGAGCTGCGCGGTACCCTGCCGCTGATGAAAGTGAGCGATTACCTGACGTGGATTGCCGAGGTGGTGCTCGACCATGTGGTGGATGTGGCCTTCGCCAACCTGGTGAGCCGTCACGGTTACCCGCTGCGGTCGGATGGTTCCGCCTGCGACAAGGATTTTGCCATTATTGGCTATGGCAAGCTGGGCGGGCTCGAGCTGGGCTATACCTCGGACCTGGACCTGGTGTTCGTGCACGATGCCGATCCGGAGCTGTCCACCGATGGCGACAAGCCCATCGACAATGCCGTGTTCTACACCCGCCTGGGGCAGCGGATTGTGCATATCCTCAACACCCAGACGCCCTCCGGGCAGCTCTACGAGGTGGACATGCGCCTGCGGCCATCCGGCAACTCGGGCCTGCTGGTGAGTACCCTGCCGGCCTTCGAGAAATACCAGCGCAACGACGCCTGGACCTGGGAGCACCAGGCCCTGGCCCGGGCCCGGGGCGTAGCCGGTTGCCCGCGCACGCTGGAGGCCTTCGAAAGTCTGCGCCACGACATCCTCTGCCAGCACCGTGACCAGGACCGGTTGCGCAACGATGTGGTGGAGATGCGTGAAAAGATGCGGACCAGCCTGGGCACCCCGGAATCGAAACGGAACGACGTTTTTCACATCAAGCACGACACCGGTGGCCTGGTGGATATAGAGTTTCTGGTGCAGTACCTGATGCTGGCCTGCAGCGAGGCCCATCCGGAACTGACCCAGTGGTCCGATAATATCCGCCAGCTTGAAGAGCTGGGCCGTGCCGGCGTCCTGCCAGGGGAAGATACCGAAAAATTGCGGGAAACCTTCATTACCCTGCGTTCCACCATCCACCGGCGGGCCCTGCAGAATCTCAACAGTCAGGTGGCGGGGGATGCGTTCCCGCAGGAGCGGGACTATGTGCGGCACATGTGGCAGCAGGTGATGCTGGATTGCTGTTATGGTTAGCATCCTACACTTCTGTTCGGGGATTTTTCCTGATAAACTGCCGTTTTTCCGAAAAACCTTTTCCAGGAGCAGCAACAATGTCGATGGCAGATCGTGATGGCCTGATCTGGCTGGATGGAGAGATGGTTCCCTGGCGCGATGCCAAGACCCATGTCCTCACCCATACCCTCCACTATGGTCTGGGCTGTTTCGAGGGCGTGCGCGCCTACAGCACTGACCGGGGGCCCGCCATTTTCCGGCTGGAGGAGCACACCGATCGCCTGTTCCGCTCCGCCCATATCCTGAACATGAAGATGCCCTTCACCAAGGCGCAGCTCAACGAAGCCCAGCGCCGCGCAGTGCGGGAAAACAACCTGGACGAGGCCTATATCCGTCCGATGGTGTTCCTGGGTTCCGAAGGCATGGGTCTGCGTGCCGACAATCTGCAGGTGCACGTGATGGTGGCCGCCTGGAGCTGGCCCTCCTACATGTCGCCGGAGGCCAAGGAACTGGGTATCAAGGTACGCACGTCGTCCTACACCCGGCACCACGTCAACATCACCATGTGCAAGGCGAAGGCCAACGGCAACTACATCAATTCCATGCTGGCCCTGAACGAAGCCATTTCCGGCGGCGCGGAAGAAGCCCTGCTACTGGATAACGAAGGCTACGTGGCGGAAGGCTCCGGCGAGAACATCTTCATCTACCGTGATGGTGTGCTGCACACTCCGGAACTGACGTCATGCCTGGAAGGCATCACCCGGCAGACCATCCTCGACTTCTGCAAGGATGAGGGCATTCCGGTGAAGGAGCGTCGCATCACCCGGGATGAAGTCTACATCGCCGAGGAAGCCTTCTTCACCGGCACCGCGGCGGAAGTATTGCCTATCCGCGAACTGGACGGCCGGGTCATCGGCGAAGGCAAGCGCGGTCCGCTGACCGAGAAGCTGCAGAGCCGGTACTTCGATGCCGTCAAGGGCAAGCTGCCAGAGCACAGTGACTGGCTGACACCCGTCGAAGGCTGATCGCGCCAGCGTGACACACAAGCCGCCGTCTGCTGGTCAACAGCGCGGCGGCTTTATGGTTTCCAACCTGATTCGACAGGAAAATCATCATGGCAGACGTTATCAAGGTTCCCGTGTCCTTCGGGGAAGTGCTGGACAAGATCACCATCCTGGAAATCAAATCCGAACGTATCCAGGATGAGGCCAAGGTCAGGAACGTGCGGCTGGAACTGGACGAGCTGACCGCCACCTGGAATGAAGCGGTGCCGGACCAGTCCGCCATTGCTGATCTGCGCGCCCAGCTCAAGTCGGTGAATGAGCAGCTCTGGGAGATCGAGGATGATATCCGCGACCAGGAGGCGGCGCAGGACTTCGGTGACCGTTTTATTGAACTGGCCCGTGCGGTCTATGTGACCAACGACAAACGCGCCGCTATCAAAAAGGACGTCAACCTGGCCCTGGGTTCCCGTTTCGTGGAAGAGAAGTCCTACCAGGACTACACCGCCAGGAAGTAATGCACCTTTTGCCCCTTGCCCATGTCCCGTCGCCGGCAAGGGGCCTTCGCCCTGTCCATGGGCGGACCTGATCCCCGTCAATTTCCCTTCCTGTACCGCCTTGTAATTTCTCCGTTTGCGTCAAATATAGAACTGTGGAAACCGTACTTGACCACAAGCGAGGGGTTACATGGACTTCAAGGACTACTATGCCGTACTCGGGGTAAGTGAGTCTGCCAACCCGGAGGACATCAAGAAGGCCTACCGTAAGCTGGCCCGGAAGTATCACCCGGATGTCAGCAAGGAATCGGATGCGGACGCCAGGTTCAAGGACGTGGGCGAAGCCTACGAAGTGCTCAAGGATCCGGAAAAACGGGCCGAATACGACGAGCTGCGCAAGGTCGGCGCCCGGGGCGACGGGTCCTTTGAGCCACCGCCCGGCTGGCAGAGTGCATCCGGCTTCGGTGGGGGTGGTTACACCGACGCCGATGCCCGGCAGTTCAGTGACTTCTTCGAGGAAATCTTCGGAGGTAATCGTGGCTTCGGCGGTGGCTTCCAACAGACCATGCGCAGCCGGGGGGAAGATGTCCATGCCCGGATGGCACTGTTTCTGGAGGAAGCCTTCCATGGCTGTGAAAAGCAGCTGCGATATACTGTCCATGAACTGGATGATCACGGTCGGGTGGTGGCCCGCCCGAAAAACCTGAAGGTGAAGATCCCGGCGGGGGTGGAGGATGGCCAGCATATCCGGCTCAAGGGGCAGGGCTCGCCCGGCATCGGTGGTGGTCCGGATGGCGACTTGTTTATTGAGGTGGAACTGGCACCTCACCCGCACTTTACCGTGGAGGGTCGGGACCTGATCATCACCGTGCCGGTGGCACCATGGGAAGCCGCACTTGGTGCCACGGTGACCGTGCCTACGGTTGGTGGCAAGGTAAGTCTCAAGGTTCCACAGGGCTCAAACAGCGGGCGTAAGCTGCGGCTCAAGGGCAAGGGCCTGCCCGGCAAGCATCCGGGGGACCAGATTGTGGTGCTGCAGGTGGTCATGCCAGAGCAACACAGTGCTGAAGCGCGGTCACTGTATGAGCAGTTGGCCGAAGTGGAGAGCCACTTCAATCCACGCCAGAAACTGCACGTGTGACAGGGGGGGGGCAGGATGAACACCACGGAAACGATTGTGAGCGTTGAGCTTGAAGATGCGGAAGGCACCTTCACCCTGCGGGAATTCTGCGAGCGTGGCGAATGCCATGCCGAGTTCGTGATCAAGCTGGTGAGTTACGGCATCATCGCGCCGGTGGAGGAAAGTCGCGATGCCCGTGACTGGGCCTTTGATCTGCAGGCTTTGGCCCGTCTGCGCAAGGCCCAGCGGCTGCAGCGGGACCTGAAGATCAACCTGCCCGGGCTTGCCATGTCACTGGATCTGCTGGACGAACTCCAGGACATGCGCCGGGAAGTGGACCGTCTGAATCGCCTGTTGCACGGCTTTGTGTCGCACTGACCGATGCCCCGGGGCCCGGTGTGGGCCCCGTCAGTTGTTCTCCAGTACCTGTATCTGTCTATAGCATTCTCCTCTTTCTTCCGTGGCATCGAGTGCCCCGTCAATTCCTCTCCTCTGGGTCTCCGGGCCCTGGTGAGTGCTCTCGCCTTTCTCTGTTTTTCTCGACCGGCTTTCAGCAGTCCCAGCGTCGTTCTGTCCGATGGTTTGTGTGTTCAGTACGTTACAGCGCCTAGAATACCAGATTCACAAAAGGTTCATGTTCATGGCTGGACATCTTGGTTTTTGGGAATAAAATCCCAATAAAGTCTGGGAAAATAATCCCAACATGTGAGGCGGGTTCGGCGGTACTGCCTGGTAGGCAAAAAAACCTTGAGACCGGTGGAGAGAATCATGGAACGCAGCAAGCTGACAATGGCAGTAAAGGCCCTGATGATCGGAGCGCTCGCGGGCTCTCTGGCCGCCTGCGGCGGAGGGGGTGGATCCGGTTCGGGCAGTGGCTCCGGTGATGACAGCGCTTCGGCCAGTGGCACCAGCGTAGGGCCGGTATCCGGTTTTGGCAGCGTTTACGTCAACGGTACCTATTTCAATACCGACGACCTCGGCGGCAGCATTACCAGCGATGACGGCCTCACCCTGGAAAACGAACTGGAAAAAGGCATGATCCTTCTGGTGAAGGCTGACTGGGACGATGACCGGAATGAAGGTCGGGCCCGCAGTGTGGAGTACGACGACACCCTTCGCGGTGCCCTGACGGCGTTTAGCTGGGACGATGTCGAGAATACCGGGTCGTTGACCGTGGCTGGCCAGACCGTGGTTCTGGATGGGCGTACCGTGATCAGGAGTGGCGCTGATCTCGCCACCGTGTCCGGGGCACCGGGGAACTACCGCGTCCGTGTCAGCGCCTGGCGTCAGGGGGACGGCAGTTTCCGGGCAAGCTTCGTGGGTATCCGCCCGATCGGCGACCGTTTCACCGACGATGATGAGCTCGAGACAGAGGTCGAGGGTGTCATCGCTGATCTGGACCGTGATACCCGCACCTTCACCATCAATGGTTTACAGGTGGACTATGGGTTGGCTGAATTTGATGACGACCTGGACGGGGCTGACGATCTTCGCAACGGCCTGATCGTGGAAGTCGAGGGCTACCTTAGTGAAGGCGTGTTGATGGCCCGGGAGATCGAAGGGGACGACGACGGGTTCGAAGACGATGATGATGTGGAAGTGTCCGGCGCGATTGCGGGTGATTACGATGCGAGCGCCCGTCGGTTTACGCTCAATGGTGTGACCGTTCAGGTTACTGGCGATACCGAGTTTGACGATGGTCTCCGCGAGAGCCAACTGGCCGATGGCCTGTTTGTGAAGGTGGAGGGCAAGTATCGCGGTGGCCTGCTTGAGGCCGAAGAAATTGAGCCCCGGGACGGCGATGCGGAACTGGAGGGTGTGATTGATTCCGTCAATCTCGCGGAGGACAGGATGCAGGTGTCCGGTGTGACCGTGGCCATCACCGCCAATTCCCTGATTAAAGACGATGATGACGATGATGCCCGCAGACGCACCCAGGACCTTGAGTCCCTGGTGCAGGGACAGTATGTGGAAATCGAAGGGCGCCAGCAGTCTGACGGCTCCGGTAGTTTCCTGGAAGCCTTCAAGATCGAGCGTGATGATGACGACGACAGCGACTTCGAAGTGAAAGGCCGGGTGGACGGGATTTCCAGCGACACCCTCAGCATCATGGGCCTGACCCTGAACCGGGGGAATGCCAGCTTTAGTGGGATCTCCGTGGGTACCCTGGTCGAGATCGACTTCGAGGGATCCGTCGACAGCTACGTCATCACTGAGATCGACATCGAAGATGACGATGACGACTGAGGTAAGCGGGTAATTGAGGGGCCGGTCACGGCCCCTCACTGGTAGTCCCCCCTGCCATGGGAATACAATCCCAAATATGACCGATCATACCCCGACTCCCCTGCACCGGGCCCTATACCGGATCCTCCGGCCACTGGCCCGTCTGCTTCTTCGTAATGGTATTCCGTTTGGCGATTTTGCCGAGCTGATGCGCCGGGCGTATGTGGAGGCCGCATTGGAAGATTTCAGGGACCAGCGCAGGAAAATGACCGACTCCCGGGCTGCGGTACTCACCGGCCTGACCCGCAAGGAGGTTAAACGGCAGCGGGAAATGCTTTCCGGCCAGCCACTGCAGCCGAGGGAGAGTCGCCAGGGCAATCGAGCCTCCCGGGTGGTTGCCGGCTGGGTACACGATACCCGTTTTCAGGACGTGGAAGGCGGCCCGGCAGTACTGCCGTTCGAGGGGGGCGCCAGTTTCAGTGAACTGGTGCGTCTGTACAGCGGTGATATGACACCAAAGGCCGTCCTGGATGAGTTGTTGCGGGTGGGGGTGGTCAGCCAGAGTGCCGAGGGCCCTGCAGAACTGGTACTTCGCAAGCGCGCCTATGTACCTGCAGGGGATGATGCCGAGATGCTCCATATCTTCGGCGAAGATGTATCCGATCTGATATCAACCATCGATTACAACCTGGTGAGTGCCAGGCAGGGACGATCACCGCTTTTCCAGCGGACGCTGAGTTATAACAATGTTCCACCGGAGTTCATCGCGCAGTGGCGCAAGTTGGCGGGCCATGAAGCCCAGCAGTTCCTGGAGCAGCTTGATGGCTGGCTGGGGCCTCGTGACCGGGATGTGAGTGGTCGGCACGGGGAGGAACTGACGTCCGTGCGTACCGGCATCAGTGTGTTCTATTTTGAAGATCCTATCCAGAATGAACCGGACGGAGAGGTACCATCATGAACACGAAACCGTTGGTTTCGTTGATGGTCCGTCGCAACGACGGTGGTCGACATCGGCCCCGACGGTGTTTTCTGGCGTTGCCATACTGATATCCCCCGGAAAGCGTCAGCCGGGGTACAAACAAGGACAGGAACCCATGACTGGTCGTTTGCTTGCAAGAGTTTCCATGATGTTACTGCTGTCGCTGACGGTGTTGTTGGCCAGTTGTGGCGGCGCGGGTGGGGGCGGTGGAAGCATCGCCGACGGCGGTATCCGCGGAACCGGTTCGAGTGTCGGGCCGGTGTCCGGTTTTGGTAGCGTTATTGTCAACGGTATCCGGTTTGTGACGGAGAACCTGGGTATGGACGACTTCCTGGGAGAAGCCGGTGTCTCCACCGAAGGCGACCTGGAAAGAGGCATGATCCTGCAGATCCGTGGTGAATGGCAGGATGACGGCGAAGGTGAAGCTGAGTCCGTCCGCTACGACGACACGCTGCGCGGGCCGGTAACAGGGATTCCTCAGCCCTGGGACGAGACAACCCGGCAGGGGCGCATTGAGGTCATGGGTTTCGAGGTGAATCTTGATGCATTGACACAGACCACGCTGGCGGACCTGGCAATGGTCAGCGTTGGCCAGACTCTGCGTATCAGTGGCTGGTTGCAGGCCGATGGTCGTTTCCGGGCAAGTTATGTGGGGCCTGTTGCAGCGGAGGACACCGGAGCGGAGCTCGAGGGCAGCCTTTCTGTCACCGGCGAAGAGCCCAATCAACGTTTCTTTGTGGGTGGACTGGAATTACAGATCCTGTCGGGCGCGGTCTGTGACCAACTGCAGCTTGCTGACGGAGCGCCAGTGGATGTGGAGGGTGAGTATGTCAGCGGAGCCCCGTTCACCGTGAATCGTATCTGTAACGGTGGCGCAACGGCCTTCCTGGACGTATCGCTGAATGAAGATGTGCAGATCGCCGGTGTGGTGACCCGGGCCTTTGCTGCCGGGGAACGTGATAGTGGAAGCTTCGCCCTGAACGGTATTCCGGTTGCTACCCACGCAGGCACGGAGTTTGGTGATCTGATGCCATCGGACATCAATCAGGGTGTACTGCTGCAGGTAGAGGGCGACTATATCAATGACAATGGCGTGCTCACGCTGAGGGCCGATGACATCGAGTACCGGGACGCGGATGCGGAATTCGAGGGGCGACTCGATGGCATCGACAGTGATGTGCTCCAGGCAGGCGGAATCGAGATTCGCCTGACCCCCTTCACCATCCGTGGAGGCGATGAGGATGATGAGGCCTGTCCGGTCCGGTTCGGGCCCGAACACGTTGGCCGTATCCAGTTGGAAGTCGCAGGTATCCAGCGCTCTACAGACGGAGGTTATCTGGAGGCACTGGAAATCGAGTGCGAGAGCGGGGCGGATGACTCCGGATATGAGCTTGAAGGCCGGATCACCGCGCTGACTGATGAGCCCGGTGCCAGAAGTCTGACCGTGCTGGGAGTCGTGATCCGGGTTGATGCCAGTACCGGGTTTGAAGGCCTTGCCTTTGAAGACCTGGAGGGCGAAAGGGTCGAAGTGGAATATAGGGAAGTGAATGGCGAGTATATTGCGGAGGAAATTGAAAGCGAGAGTGAGGATGACACGGAAAGCGATAACGACGACTGAGGATCGCCGTTGGCGACTGGTGCGTTTTCCGTGAGGAGCCTGGTAAAGGACTGTTGTTCGCCTTTGCCAAACGCCTCACAATAGCGCTTCTGAACAACTCACCGTTCGTCTGCTACCGATATCAGGAGGTCGCCCATGGGTGAAGCCAAGCGCCGTCAGGGGAGTGGGGCATCATCGTCGCCCCGGAAACGTTCCAGCAAACCCGTTATATATGTTGGGCTGTTGATCATCGTGGTGGCCGTGGTTGCTGCACTGTATCAACTGACACAACCGCCGACGCCGGACTCGGACAGCCTGCCGCAGGTGTCGGAGGATACCCCGCCATTTCCGGCTGAACTGGACCGTTTTGGTATCGCCGTTGGTCCGGAAGATGCCGACGTGGTGGTGCGGGAGTTTGCCGACTATCAGTGCCCGGCCTGTGCCCGTTTTGCCGAAGCCAGCCAGAAGCTGAAAGAGCAGTACGTCGAGTCTGGCCAGGTACGGTTTGTGTTTTTCGATCTGCCGCTGCCGCAGCACACCCATTCGGTAAAGGCGGCCATGGCGGCCCGCTGTGCCGGCGACCAGGACCAGTACTGGGCCATGCACGACCGCCTGTTTGCGGAGCAGACCCGTTGGGAAACCAGCGACAACCCCGGTGAGATGTTCTCTGGATACGCCAGCGACATAGGGCTGGATACCCGCCGCTTTGACCGCTGCCTGGAGTCGGACCTGCACCGGGAAGCCATCGAGGACAGCCGGCAGGTGGCCATGCAACTGAAGATTGCCAGTACGCCCACGGTACTGGTGGATAATATCCCCCTGAACCGCCCGCACTGGGGCCAGTTGTCCGCCGTGGTGGAGCGGGAGCTGGGCGAGGACTGAGTGAGCACTGAATTACCATTGCTCCATGGCCGTTGGCCTTCATTTCGCGATTGGTTAGAATTTGCCCGCCGTTGACGAGACCGGGGCCCGGCCCTGGTCTCGTTGTTGTTTATTGCTCCGGATTTACGCTCCGGCCCGCAAGGAGAAACCATGACCCAGACTGTTGTTGTCTGCGCACTCTACAAGTTCGCAGTCCTGAACGATTACCGCCAGCTCCGCCAGCCATTGCTGGATCGGATGCTGGAGAAAGACGTACACGGCACCCTGCTGCTGGCCCGTGAAGGCATAAATGGCACCATAGCCGGTAGCCGGGACGGCATTGATGCCATCAAGGCGTGGCTGGAAAAGGACTCGCGTTTTGATGGTATCGATTACAAGGAGTCATTCGTGGACATCCAGCCCTTCAAACGCACCAAGGTGAAGCTCAAGAAAGAGATCGTCACCATGGGTGTTGAAGGCATCGATCCCAGGCGCACTGTGGGGACCTACGTGGAACCGGATCAGTGGAATGATCTGATTGCCGACCCGGAGGTACTGCTGATCGACACCCGCAACCAGTACGAGGTGGAAATCGGCACCTTCCGCAATGCAGTCAATCCCGCCACCGATACCTTTCGGGAGTTTCCCGACTATGTAAAGCAGAACCTGGACCCGGAAAAGCACCGCAAGGTGGCCATGTTCTGTACCGGCGGTATCCGTTGCGAGAAATCCACGGCCTTCCTCAAGGAGCAGGGGTTCGAAGAGGTCTACCACCTCAAGGGCGGCATCCTGAAATACCTGGAGGAAGTGCCGGAAGAGAACAGCCTGTGGCAAGGGGAGTGCTTTGTCTTTGATGACCGGGTCACCGTCAATCACCGTCTTGAACGGGGCGAGTATGACCAGTGCCATGCCTGCCGTCGCCCGATTACCGAGCAGGATAAGCAGCGGCCGGAATACGAGCAGGGCGTAAGCTGCCACCAGTGCATTGATAGCCTGACCGATGAGCAGCGGGCCCGCTTTGCCGAACGTGAACGGCAGATTCAACTGGCCCGGGAACGTGGTGAGGCCCATGTTGGCGGCGAAGCCGCGCGCACCATTGCCGAGCGCAAGGCCCGCAAGAGGGCGGAGCGTGAGCGTCAGGCCGCCCTCAGTATGCAGGGGGAGGCCTAGTGTACCGTGCGGTTAATTCGCTGATCTACTGAGCCACTGAGAGCGTTGAGAGCCGCGTTGCGCCGGCAGGCACACAATCCTGAAACGGAGCATTCATGAAGCTGATCAGAGGGGTAAGCATCCTGACCCTGGCGACAGTCCCCCTGGTCGCTTTCGGCCAGGAAGCAGGCTGGGAAGGTGAGGCGGAACTCGGAGTGCTTGTCACCACGGGCAATACCGAGGAAACCAACCTCAAAGGCCGGCTGGCGCTCAAGGAGGACGGTGAACGCTGGCGCAATTTGATTGAGGTGCGTTCGGCGTATACCGAAGCCGAGGATGAAACCACCGCTGAGCGGTATCGGGGCGAGGCGGAAACCAACCTCAAGTTCTCGGAAAACAGCTTCTTTTTCCTGCGCGGGTATTACGAGGATGACCGGTTTTCAGGCTATGATTTCCGTTCCTCGTCTACCGCCGGTTATGGTCATCGGGTCTGGCAACTGGACGAGTTGTCTTTCCTGGACCTGTCTGCGGGTGCTGGTTACCGTTACAACCGGCTTGCCGAGCCGGATGAGGATGGCGAACAGTACGAGGATGAGGTGATTGGCCGACTGGCCGGGCAGCTTGATTTCTCCCTGTCAGAGAATGCTCTGTTCCGTCAGAAACTCAGTACCGAGTTTGGTCTCAAGCACAATAACGCGATCACCGAATCGGAAACCTCTGTTCAGGCCAGTGTGGTTGGGGACCTGTCCCTGAAAATCGCCTACCGTGTCACTCATGTGTCTGACCCGCCACAGGATTCCGAGAGCACCGATACCGAGACGTCTGTTTCCATTCTTTACGGGTTCTGAGTCCGGATTCCTCCCGATTCCGATTGCCTCACTGATAGGTCTCGATAATCTCCGCCAGCTCCCCGGACTCACGCATCCTGGCCAGCTCTCGGTTGACGAGGGGAACCAGCTCCGCGTGGCGGGGTGGGAACATCAGGCGGTAGGCAACCTCGTCCAGGCGAATGGGCGCCTCGCTGATGTGATCGTCCCAGGAGGGATGGTTTTTCAGCACCCAGTAGCCGGCGTGCGCGTTGCTGATGGCCCCCGTGAAGCGGTTGCCGCCGTGGTACAGGCGCTTGAACAGGGGGCGCTGTTTCTGCACTGGTATGGTTGTCACCTCGCCTGTGTCCAGGCGTTCCGTCAGCCAGGGGTATCTGAAGCCCAGGCGGGTCAGTAACGTGCCCTGCAGGTCGCTGATGTCCTTAATGGTGTGGGGACTCTCGTCATGCACGAAAATGGCATCACGGGTCATCATCACCGGGTCGGAGAAGACAAACTCATCCGGGTTAGTGGTCCACTCGATGGCCCGCATGGTGACGTCCGAGTAGCCTTCCCGAAGCAGGTTGTCACTGCGTTTGGGCGGTATCTCGATCGAATCCAGCCGTATGTCCAGCCGTTGGGTGATGATTACAAGAGCGTCCCAGAAGATACCCGAGACAGTGCCGTTCTCGTGGACAATGGTGAAGGGCGGGTACCCCCCGGTGCTGATGTTAAAGGTCAGCTTGTCCGGGACGTCGTCACTGACAGCGGTGTGTGCCCACATCAGTAACATGAGGACAATGACACAGTGGCGCATGGTTGGTACTGGAGCCTTGTTATTGGTTTGGGGGATGGCCGGGTGTGCTCAATGGGGTGTGTCACTCACATCCCGATTCTTGCACTATAGCCCAGGCGGGGCTCTCTGCCACCAGAGTTGTCCTAGATTCGGTTCCTCAGGCCAAGGTCATCCGGGTATGGCGACAGGTAATGCTGGCGGCTGAGGTAATCGATGGGTTCCCGGCGCTGGGCCATGCGCAACAGGGTCATGGGCACGATAAGGGGCACTTCTCCCCGGTGGTAGGCATCGATCTGCTCCAGCAGCACCCTGCGTTCCTCGTCCTCAAGCACGTCCCTCAGGTAGCCCATCAGGTGCTGCATGGCATTCACATGGGAACCCCGGCTGACCCGTTGGGTCATGGCCGCCATGAACCGGTGGATGTAGCGACCTGCAATATCCACCAGGGGCTCGGATTTCAGGTCCCCCAGCATGGGGCCAAGCTGGCGGTAGATCTTCTCGGAGTGGGCCAGTAACTGGAACTTATGACGGGTATGGAATTCGATCAGCGCCTGTGGCGTCAGCCGGTCACCGGCCACGTTCTGCATCCAGTCATCGTAGGCGAAGACCCGTTCAATGAAATTCTCCCGCAGCTGGTCGTCGTTGAGGCGGCCCTCTTCCTCCACCGGCATCAGCGGATATTCCCGGATCAGGGCTTCCGCGAACATACCACGACCATCCCGGCGGGTGACATTGCCGTCGGCGTTGTGAACCTTGATTCGCTCCATGCCGCAGGAGGGAGACTTGGCCATCAGGATATAGCCCCTCAGGTCCCCCAGGGCGGGCATGACCTGATCGATAAAGGCATGCACGGCCGCGGTATGGTCTTCACCGCCCTTCACCTCCACCAGCTTCAGGCCGTCATCGACTTCCCGCAGGTGGATGGCGGGGCGGGGGACTCCCAGACCGGCTTCCAGCTCGGGGCAGATGGAACGGAAATCAAAGTAGCGTGACAGCACCTGGGTGCAGTAGCGGGAATGCTTGTGACCGCCATCATGGCGGACCTCCCCGCCAAGCAGACAGGTGCTGATGCCGACGGGAATCTTGCTCATATCTACGCGCTCTGCGGAATCATGGGATCACCTATATCCAACGATATACGAGCACCGACCGCGGGTCGATCACCACTGCGCCAGAGTCAGCCTTTGTCAGGCCCCGGATCCGCGACGGAATCGTCGCTGTTTATCCTGGTCGAGCCGGGTGGCCAGCAGGGTGGCGTAGATTTCCCGGACGTTGCCGGCGAAATTCTCCACCGAATAGTCCCGGGCAAAGGCCAGGGCATTGTCGGAGAGTGTCTGCCTGAGGTCATCATCGTCCAGCAGTTGCCTGACCCGCTCACACCAGAGGTCATGACGTTCCGGGGTCTTGTAGCCGTTGAAACCGTGCTGGATGACATCGTCGATACCACTGGACCGTACCGCCACCACCGGCAGGCCGGCGGCCATGGCCTCCAGGATAACCATGCCCTGGGTCTCCGACTTGGAGGCAAACAGGAAGGCATCCCCCAGCCGGTACCAGACCGCCATCTCGTCCGGCGGCACGGCGCCCACCAGGGTGATGCAGTCATCCATATCCAGCTCCCGGATACGTTCCTGCAGACGGTCACGCTGGTGGCCGTCGCCAATCATCAGGAAGTGGAAGGGCGTATCGGACTGCTGGCGCAGCCCGGCCAGGGCATCGATCATGAAATCGATGTTCTTCTCGTTGGACAGCCGGGCCACGCTGATAAAGATCTTCGTCTCCGCAGGCAGTTCAAGCCGCTGCCGGAGGGCGTCGATGTCCTCCGGGCCCACCTGCCGGAACCGGTCGTACTCGATACCGGTGGGCTGGACATAGGTCGGGGTCTTCACCCCGATCATGCGGAGGTATTCCTCGGTGGAGTAGGTGGGCACGATTACCCCGTCACAGCGGCTGGCAAAGCGCTTGATCAGCGCATGGGAAATCAGGTTGCGGAACAGCAGGCCCGGTAGTGGTACAAAGTGGGCGTAATGCTCCAGGCGCGTGTGGTAGGTGTATACCGCCGGCACGTTGAGCACACGGGCCATGAACAGGCCAAGGGAGCCCAGCCAGAAGGGGTGGTGCAGGTGGATCACGTCCGGCCGGAATTCGCGCACCCCCCGACGGATCCGCGCCAGAAAGATATTGCCCATGCGGAACTCGCTGCGCGCCCCCATGGACAGGAGTGACGGTACCCGCAGCACCCGTTCTTCCTGGTCCGGCTGGTCCTGGTAGGCGGGCGCCACCACCTGCACCTTATCTCCCAGGGTGGTCAGGCCGCGACGCAGGCGGTCGATGGAAATGGGAACGCCACCAATAAACGGCAGGTAGTTGTTGGTGAACATGGTGACCTTCAGCGGCCTGTCCAGGAACGGGGTCGGGTCCAGGTCATAGTTGGGGTAGTAGTCCCGACCCCGGAACACCACTGTGTAGAGCTTGATGGCGAGGATGGTCAGCACGCTGACAATCAGCACGAAATTCAGGAAGCCGGTGTAGAACAGGGAATAGATAAAGAACCAGATCCCCTCCAGGTGCTTCAGCAGCGGGTGCTGGCGGGTATCGATCAACTCCAGTTCGGTGCTGACCCCCTCATCCGACACGGTCACCATCAGGTAGTGGTAGAAGCTGTTGTCGGTGTTGAGCACCAGGCCGCCGGCACCGCCGGTGGTGATAAAGCGGGTGCCGTCCACCTCGGTTTCGGACCAGGTGGCGATGTTGGCCGAGAACACCGTATCCACCCGGTGTTTGCGGAACAGATCCAGCAGGGCCTCCCGGAAGGCTTCCGGGTGCAGGTAGTCATCCTCGTCATCGAACAGCAGGGTGTCGTCCACCTGGAACAGCGGGTGGCCCACGAACACCATCCGGTGTTTCGAGCTGTCCTCCTCCAGCAGGTCCGTCAGCCAGCGTACCTGCCAGCGCCAGGGCGTCTTGCCGGTGCTGTCCAGGAAAATGAACCGGGTGTCGGCCACCCGGAAGCTGAAATAGTGGGGGCCGAAATGTTCGTAGAACCGGTAGCTGCCAAAGGTGCTGTGTTCATTCTCGCCAAAGGTCAGCAGGTAGGGGATCTCCAGTTGTCCCAGGGTGCCATAGAGCGCCTGGTACTTGTCCTCGCCACCGTTGTTCACGGCGTTGCCGGCTGAGATCAGGAAACTGGCGTCACTGGTGTTGATGCGCGGAATGATGCGCTTCTCAAACATGCCGACGGAGTTATTGATGTTGCCCACCACCGCGAACCGGAACCGGTCACTGTCGTCAACGGCGCGGTGGATGGCTTCCAGTTGCTGGGTGTGGACCCCCTCGAATTCCGGCAGGAAGTAGTTCAGGTAGGCCTTGTACCCCAGCAGCAGAGCCACCACCGTGATATTGAGGTAGAACAGCCACTTCAGTGGATTGCGGATCATTTCCTGTGACTCCTCGCCAGATCCCTCTGCAACAGCACCAGTCCGATCAGCATGCCCAGGTAGATGGTGACCACCCGCCAGGCGATAGTCACCAGTACCAGGTGATTACCGCTGAGGATATCCCGGAAGAAGCTGCCGAATACCCCCTCCGAGATGCCCGATGCCCCCGGCGTGGGTGAGAAATACATGATAAAGGTGGTGACCACCAGCAGGCCCAGAGAGTTCAACCACGACACATCGTAGTCCAGCCCGGTCATCAGCAGCCAGGGGAAACTGAACAGGCTCAGCAGGAACACCGCGGTGCACAGCACCGACAGCCAGACCCAGCGACGGTCTCCCTTCAGGTAGTAACCGAAGCTCCGGGAGAAACGCATCATTTCCCGCCGGGCCCTGAACTGCCAGCGCCGATGCCTGGCCGGGCTGATCAGGTGCCACCGGTCCAGCAGACTCAGTGCCCCGGTCAGTGGCCGGATCAGCCAGCGGGTGCGGAACAGCACCACCGCGAAGAACCCCAGGTAGAGCACGATCAGCAGCGACAGTATCCAACTGATCTGGCCCAGCAGGGGCTGGTGCTTCAGGGCCGGCAGGGTCATCAGGAAAACCGGCGCCAGTGAGAAAATGAACGCGACCGCCAGCACCGTGCGTATGGTGGTCGCCGCCGTGGCAAAGCCCAGGGGCACGCCCTCCCGTTGCAGGTACCAGATCTGGGCAAAGCCCCCGCCGGTGGCCATGGGCGTGACGTTGGAAAAGAAGATGTTGATAAACACCAGGCGGGCGATGGCCCTTATGCGGACCCGGTAGCCCAGGGCCCGCAGGGTAAAATAGAGGCGCAGGCCGTCGCTGGCGAAGTAGACCAGCAACAGGCCCCCTACCGTGGCCAGGGTCCAGGGAGAGAACAGCCGCCAGTCAAAGGTCAGGCTGCGGTCGGCGAACTGCTGGTAGACCACCCACAGTCCCACGCCGGTCAGTGCCAGGAACAGTACGGAAAAGACAAGCAGGCGCCGGCCGGAGGTGGAAGGTTGTTGTGGGTTCGCCATGGTTCCGGATCCATTGGGGAGTCGCTGGGATCATCCTGCGGGCGACAGCCCGGGCCTGCGACCCTGTCAGCGGTTCCATCGAAAAAAACAGCGCACAGTGTAGCCTTGCCTGGATGGCAGTGGCCAGCGAATCAGCCCGGCACCCTTGAAATCCGCCGGTTGCAAACGCAGGTATAATGGATAACTGAAACCCACCGCCCAATTGGAGCCACCCATGCCCCGACATTTTGAACAGGCGCCCGGTCTGCACGACGAGCTGGTACCGGAGACCGAAGGCTATGTCTTCAACCAGACCATGATGCGCATCCGCAACCCCGAAGCGTCGATGGATTTCTACACCCGTGTCATGGGCATGCGCCTGGTGCGGAAGCTGGATTTTCCGGAAATGGAGTTCACGCTGTACTTCCTGGGTTACCTGGATGACCGCCAGGCACAGATGGTGCCGGGGGACGACGGTCACCGGACCACCTTCACCTTTGGCCGCGAGGCGATGCTGGAGCTGACCCACAACTGGGGTACCGAGCACGACGATGACTTCCGTTATCACAACGGCAATGACGAGCCCCAGGGCTTTGGCCACATTGGCGTCGCCGTGCCGGATGTCTATGCCGCCTGTGAGCGCTTCGAGAAGCTGGGGGTTGATTTCGTCAAGCGTCCGGACGACGGCAAGATGAAGGGCCTCGCCTTCATCCGGGACCCGGATGGCTACTGGATCGAGATCCTGCAACCGGACATGATGGAGCGCCAGCGCAAGGGCAGCTGAACCGCGCCAGGAGCCCCTTCGCCGTCGCCCTTATCGCTTGTGGCCCGGCAGGTGCTGTCGCATGAATCCGGCCGCCGCCGCGAAGGGCAGCACCGTGCGCGGCAGGTAGGGCACCGACCACAGGCCGCCATGGATGGCGTTGTCCATGAACAGTTCGAACGGATGGTCCAGGGTGGTTTCCGGCCTGGACGCCGCCTTCCCGTACCTCAGCTCATGCACCCACAGCGCCGCCATCAGGGCATTGGTGGTTTCCGGCGCGAAGACTTCCACATTGAACAGGTCTGCTCCCGCAAAGCCCGCCGCCAGGGCGGGGTTGCTGGTCACGGAGCGGGTGGTGGTGGACGGCGCGATATTCATCACCGCATGACGCCCGTCGGCACGGGACACCGTGGCCCGCCATTGCTGGAGCCGTTTCGCCAGGGCGTAGTTGGGCCCCTGCTGGGTGATGGTGCTGTCGACAATGCCGTAGCGCTTACCGTTGCTGCACTCGTACTTCCGGGTGATGCCCGGAGCAAAGGCGTGGTGACCCAGGGGCCATTGCACGGCCTTTTTCAGTACGGAGCGTTCCTGCCAGGCGGTCATGACCCGGCCCGCCACGGAGTCCGGCACCGCGAAGCTGTCTGTCGGCGTGGCCATATAGGCAATGGTGGTATCAGGGTTGTCCCGCTGTAGCGCATCGGCAATGGTATCCATGGCCACTGATACCCGGGTGTGCTTCTCGCCATCCAGGTAGGCCAGGCAACCCACATCCAGCGGCGTCCCGAAGCCGGCCAGCCAGCGGGTGATGGCCGGGGCCTGGGTCAGCAGGTTGGCCCCGAGGCCCTCCTGCCAGCTATCGTGCAGGTCCTGTGCTCTCACCCTGGCGTTGGCGGCGACGGGGGCGTGGAGTATGCCGTTGCCCTGGCGGACTTTCCGCAGGATACGGTTCCAGGGCCCGGCAGCGGGCACATCAATAGCCACCAGGCGCGCCCGCCAGCGGGCCAGCCAGCCCAGGGGGCCCGCCTCGGAAGCGGCCCCGAGCAGGGCAAAGGTACGGTCCGACAGGTCAAACCAGTCCGGGTTGTCCAGGCACCGGTGCAGGGCATCGGCGGCGGACGGTTCCATCACGCCCCGGAATACCCAGCGTTCCAGTTGTACCCGCAGGCGGTCGCCGGACAGCCACTCGCCATCCACCGGCACGGCCCACGGGGCTGGCCCCTCGGTGCTGCGTCCGTCAATGGTCAGGGTTGTCAGTTCATCCTGTGGCTGAGCCACGGCGGCATTGATACCCAGATCACCGTCGGCACTATGGAAGACGAACTCCCGCCGGGTGGCGTCCAGTGCCGCCCGGGCAATGGCGACCGCCGCTTCGGGGCTGGTCAGGCCCAGCTCCACCAGACGACGGAAATGATCCACATAACCCTTGCGCCAGTTCCGGGTCTGCCGGATAGCCTCGGCAGCCTCATCCGATACGGCGCCGGCCGCCGCCGCAAGGATATGCCGCGACGCCTCGGACGTGCTGCGGCGGCCACTGGATGGGTCCCGGGGGAAGGCGATGCCTTCAGGGTCCTGCTCTGGTCCGGACTGCATGGTCAGTTGGTGTCCTCCTTTCCCGTTGATGCGGTACGACTGCTGGCGGAGGCAACGATCACCGCCAGGGTCAGGATAACGGCACCGGCAATGCCGATAACGCCCAGGATCTCACCCAGGATCAGCCACGCCAGCAGGGCCACGAATAGTGGCTCCAGGGTGACGATAATGCTCGCCAGGGTGGCCGGCGTGGTCTTCATCCCGGTAAAGAAACAGACATATCCCAGGCACGTGGGTACCACACCAATATAGATGACCATCAGCCATTCTTTCAGCCCCAGGCTGGCCAGGTCGGCAAATCCGCCACTCAGCCACACCGGTGGCAACAGCAGGAGTGCGGCCACCAGGAAGCAGACAAAGGCGGTGGTGAACACCGGCGTACCCGCCGAATTATAGCGGCTGGTCATGTTAAAGCCGGTATAGACGGTGGCGGCCAGCAGGGCCATCAGGATGCCCGCCAGCCGGAAGCTGCCGGCGGTGTCGATATCACTGGCCACCAGCATGCCGGTGCCGGCAATGGCGGCCACCAGGGCGATCACCGTCACCAGCCGGGGTTTCTCCCCCAGCAAGGGTGCCGCCAGGATGGCCACCATCACCGGCGGCAGGCACAGGGCAATCAGCGTGGCGATGCCGGCGCCTATCATGTCCACCGCCATCAGGTAGCTGCCCTGGTAGAAGGCCTGGAACAGGCCCAGGCTGGCCAGTACCAGCAGGCCCTTGGTGGTCAGGGATGGCCACAGACGTTTGCGACCGTTGGTAGCGGCGGCTTCCCGGTCCAGCTCCCCCTTCATCAGCAGCCAGAAGAAGGGCAGGGCCACCACCAGCCGCAGCAGCCCCAGGGTCAGGGGCTGCAGGTCCGTGTCGGCAAACAGGAATTTGGCAACAATGCTGGTGGTACCCCACAGCAGTGAGGTAAAGGCAATGAGCAGAGCTCCTCGTATCATTCTACTACCAGTACGATCAGTTCCCGGGGACCGTGGACCCCGTAGGCGAGTGTCTGCTCAATGTCGGCGGTCTTGGACGGTCCGGACACCAGCAGGGCGTTGGTGGGCATGCCGCCGGACCAGTCCTGTGCCGCCATGGCATCCCGCAGGGTGCCGTATAGGCCGGAAGCTCGCAGCAGGGCAACGTGTATCGGGGGCACCAGGCTGGTAAGCCGGGGCTCCTCCGCCGAAGGCCAGAGGATCAGTGATCCGGTCTCCGCAATGCCACCACGGGTGGTGGTCAGGCCTGCGCCCACCTGGTTGAACAGGTGCTCCTGCCAGCTTCCCACCGGTTCGTCGTAGATCAGCAGTTCCGGCAGGTCCTGCCGCGACGCCTTCAGGGTGGCCAGTGGCTCTGCGCCATTGCCGACCAGCATCAGGGAAACCCGACGTTCGGCCAGCAAAGTGGACAAGGTTGCCACCCAGTTGCCTTTTCGACAGTCGTGGATTTCCCCATGTACCGGTTCCATGGCCTGACGGAACCGGGTCAGTTTCTCGTCAGTGCTCCAGTCTGGCCGCTCCATGGCAGAAAAATCCCGCTCTGCTGTTGGCAACGTATCACCGGACCGGTTGCGCAGACGCTGGAGGATGGTGTCCCGGGCGCTCATGACTGTCGGTCCTTCAATTGCTGGTGCAGGGTGCGGGCGGCCAGTTTCGGGGCCGTGCGGTAGCGGGTCCAGGCGCCGAGGCGGGAGGGTTGCAGGGCCCTGAGCTGGCTGCCCACAGCGGCCCCGACGCGGTAGGCCAGGGGGTGAGCGTGGACGAACTGCCAGGTCTTCCAGGCCAGGGCCTCGGCGGTGTTCCGTTTGGCGCCATGGCCGTCGACCACTGCCGGGTGCAACCGGTCGCCATCCACAGATTCCTGGCGTAGCCGTACCAGCAAGTCCGGTATCGGGATCTTCACCGGGCATACCTCGCCACAGGCGCCACACAGGCTGGAGGCGCTGGGTAGGTGTCGACCTTCGTCCAGGCCCACCAGGTGGGGCATCAGGATCTTGCCGATGGGGCCCGGGTAAGTAGTGCCGTAGGTGTGGCCGCCCACCCGCGTGTACACCGGGCAATGGTTCATGCAGGCGCCGCAGCGGATGCACCGCAGGGTATCCACCAGTTCGTCATCCTGGTAGATGCCGGAGCGGCCATTGTCCACCAGAACCAGGTGGACCTCTTCCGGGCCGTCCAGTTCCTCACCCCGGCGCGGGCCGGAAATCATGTTGATGTAGGTGGTGATGTGCTGGCCGGTCGCCGAGCGGGTCAGCAGGGCCAGCAGGGCGGACATGTCCTCCAGCGACGGCACTACCTTCTCGATACCGGTGACGGCGATATGGCAGGGGGGCACTGTAGTGGTCATGCGGCCATTGCCCTCGTTCTCCACCAGGCACAGGGTACCGGTTTCCGCCACCGCGAAGTTGACGCCGGAAATGCCCACGTCCGCCCGCATGAACTTCTCCCGTAGTTGCTGGCGGGCACTGGCGGTGAGGTACTCCACATCCGTGGAGCGTTCGGTGCCGGTGCGCTCGTGCATCAGCTCGGAAATCTCGCCGGTGTTCTTGTGGATGGCGGGCATGATGATGTGGGAGGGCGTTTCCCCGGCCAACTGGACGATGTACTCCCCCAGGTCGGATTCCAGGGCTTCGATGCCATGCTGCTCCAGGTGGTGGTTGAGGTGCATTTCCTCGCTCACCATGGACTTGCCCTTGATCACGCTGCGGGCATCCCGGGCCTGGCAGATGTCGGTGACGATCCGGCAGGCCTCCTCGCCATCCAGCGCCCAGTGCACGCGAACGCCATTGGCGGTGAGATTTTCCTCAAGCTGTTCCAGCAGATCCGGCAGGTTGGCGAGGGCATTCCGGCGTACATCGGCCCCCAGCGTTCTCAGCGCTTCCAGGTCCCAGCCCTCAAAGGCGGTTTTGCGCTTGCCCATCAGTCCGTCCATGGCGCGACGGAAGTTCTGGCGGATCTGGGGGTTATTGATGGCGGCCCGGGCGCGGGGGTGGAATTCCTGCACATCCGGGTTGTGGGGGGGCTGCTCACTCATGCCGGCCCCCCGTCCTCGCCGGACGTGCGTTGCCACAGGAAACTGAGGATATGCTGCCCTTTCAGGGGCACACCCTGTTTTTCCGCGTAACCGTCGATATTCATCAGGCAGCCGCAGTCGGTGGTGACGAACTCACGGGCTCCGGTGTCGGTGATGGTGGCCACCTTCTCGGACACCATCGCCCCGGAGATTTCCGGGTGCCGCACCGCGAAGGTGCCACCAAAGCCGCAGCACTCCTCGGCCCGGGCCTGTTCCACCACCGTGACCTTTTCCAGTTGTGACAGCAGGGCCGGACCGGTGCCTCCAAGGCCTAGCTCCCGGCGGGCGGAGCAGGATGTATGCATGGCCACGGTCACCGGCTCGCCCAGGTCCTGCAGCTGGATATGGCAGACATTCAGCAGGAACTCCGTCAGCTCCCAGACCCGACCGGCTACCTCTTTGGCGGTCTCAAGTTCCGGGGTATCCCGGAACAGTTGCGGGTAGTGCTGCCGCATCATGCCGCCGCAGGAGCCCGAGGGCACCACAATGGGGTAGTCCTCCGGGAACAACTCCAGTTGCCGCCGGGCCACGGCACGGGCTTCGTCATGGTAGCCGGAGGTCCAGGCGGGCTGGCCGCAGCAGGTCTGGTCCTGGGGAAAGATCACCTCGATGCCCTCCCGCTCCAGCAGGCGGATACCGGCCATGCCGGCTTCCGGATAGAACAGGTCCACCAGGCAGGTACCGTAGAAATAGACCTTGTCGGGCTTGCTTGGATACAACTTGAGGGTGTCGGCCATGGCGGAACATCTGACGGTGAATCGTTGATGACAACGATAGGGGTACCCCATGGCTCTGTCCAGGCGACTTTGGGCGAAGGCGTGTGATTCGCCGGGGTGGGCCAGATGATTGGTATTTCAGAGGGATGAAAAAAGCCCCGCCGGAAGGCGGGGCAAAAGGATCAGCGTGTGGTGATGCGGGTGGCGTTCTTTTCCACCGTGACATCACCAATGCCACGCACTCGGGTGAGATCGTCCCCGGATTCGAAGGGGCCATTGGTGTCGCGGTCGGCGACAATGGCCAGTGCCTTGGTTTCGCCGATGCCATCCAGAGTGGTCAGCTCTGTGGCCGTGGCGGTGTTGATGTTCACCACGGGGGCCTGGGTTTCGGCAGGCTCCTCGGCCCAGGCCGGTGCCTGCATGGCAAAAAGGCTGAAAATCAGTACCAGTGATGCAAAAAGTCGTTGTGTCTGTTTCATGGTTCGCATTGTGTCGATTGGTTATGGTTTCGAACGCCGGACTGACCGACGGAGAGCGCTCCCGGGCTGCATCATCACGGAACCACGACAAACCACCACTTATAAAGATTGCCAACCATGTACTACGAATCTGGGCCGTCCGCCTCGGATGGCGGGGTTATGGCCTGACGGGAAAAACGTGCAACTACCTGCGGCGCCCTGTTTTGCGGCTGCCATGGCGGATATGGGGAAGGAAAAAGCCGGTCCACGGCTGGGGCCACGCTCCCTGTGACCCCTGTCCGCGACCAGACCCGATGCCGGTTCCTTCGGCATTGCCCAAATCCCTGGGCGACAGTCCCTGTCGGCAATCCCTTGAGCATCCATGCTACGCTGGCCATCCTGGCCGGCGGTAAGCGGTTCCCTGCTCAATCCGCTGCTACACTCCCTGCAGTAGCCCTCACTCCTTGACTACGCTTTCCCTACGTCGGTCAGTCCCTTGCATTCCCTTGGTGACTTCCGTGTACAGGATCTATTCTACGCATCGACCGGTTTCGTCAAATAAGACATCCCCGCCGTGGCGTGTAGGAAAAAGCTTACAGATCTGTAAGCATCGGGCCGGGCCGGCTGTAAGGGAGCGTAAAAGCAACGTCATTTCCATAAAATATCCTTTTAAAACAATAGAGTAGAGAATTCACGTTGGTAGCCGGAAATATCCGGAAAACGGATTGCACCCTGCAAAAAACGGTTCCAGGGACGTTTGTCCGGCCCCGGGATCCAGGAAATCTGCAGGGGGTTGAGCATTGGATGATTCACCCTCATTCTAGGTAATACATCCTTGCCATACGGTTTGATATGGAAAAGGAGGTTGCCATGAGTGATCACGATACCGCGCTGTTACTGGTGGATATCCAGAACGACTTCTGCGAGGGCGGAAGCCTGGCGGTGCCGGACAGTAACGCCATCTTCGATACCGTTAACCAGTGGATCGCGCTGGCCCATGGTCGTGGCTGGCCGATAGTCGCCAGCCGTGACTGGCACCCGCGGGAGCACCGCAGCTTTGAGTCCCGTGGTGGGCCTTGGCCGGAACACTGTGTCCAGGATACCCATGGCGCCGACTTCCATCCCCATATGCAGTTGCCGCCCGAGACCATCCGGGTGAGCAAGGGCACCTCCTTTGAAACCGATGCCTACTCCGCCTTCGACGGCACCGAACTGGAGCACTACTTCCGCCGCCATGGCATCCAGAAGCTTGTGGTGGCGGGCCTGGCCCTGGATGTCTGCGTGCAGGCGAGCGTGCGTGACGCCCGCAAGCTGGGGTTCGACGTGGACCTGCTGGTGGACGGCACCCGTGCCGTGGACAAGGCCGAAGGCCCCACGGTACTGCAGACTCTGGAAGACGACGGCGTTCGCCTGATCCGGGAGTAGTACCGGACTCCCCGTTCGCCAGGCGCCCGGCTTCCGGGGAGCGGGCGCCTGTGTCCACCCCCTGTAAAGGAGTGACTGAATGGCTGAGCAGCCACTGATGCCCAGGGAGCAGGACCTGCCCCTGTTTGTCGACCTGTATGAACTGGCCATGGCCCAGGCCTACTGGCGTTCCGGCATGGACGGCGAGGCCGTCTTCAGCCTGTTCTTCCGCAAGCTGCCGGAGCACCGTAACTTCATCCTGGCCTGCGGTCAGCAGCAGGTGGCACGGGTTATCCAGTCGCTGCGGTTTACTGATGACCATATCCACCGGTTGCGACAACTGGAACGCTTCGATGACCGCTTCCTGGACTGGCTCCGCCATTGGCGGTTCACCGGCAGCGTGCAGGCAGTGCCCGAGGGCACCCCGGTGTTTCCCCAGGAACCCCTGCTGGAAGTCCGCGCCCCGGTGATCGAGGCCCAGATCCTGGAAAGCCTGGTGATGAACTATGTGCACCTGGAATCCACCCTGGCCTCCAAGGCGGTGCGGCATGTGCTGGCGGCGGAGGGGCGCCCGGTGGTGGACTTCGGCATGCGGCGCATGCACGGGCTGGATTCCGCCTGGCGCGGCGTCCGGGCCTACCGAATTGCGGGGCTGGCGGGTACCAGTAACATCCAGGCCGGGCTCGATTTCGGCCTGCCGGTCAAGGGCACCATGGCCCATAGTTTCGTGCAGGCCTGCGAGGACGAGATGGCCGCCTTCCGCCTGTATGCCGAACTCTATCCCGGCACCACGTTGCTGGTGGATACCTACGACACCCAGGGAGCGGTGCGGAACATCATCCGCTGGCTGAGGGAAAACCCGGAGGTGGACATCGGCGGTATCCGGCTGGATTCCGGCAACCTCGGGGACGAGGCCCGGGCGTGCCGCCGGCTGCTGGACGAGGCGGGTCTGGACCGGATCCGCATCATGGCCAGCGGGGGGTTGGACGAATACCAGATCGAGGCGCTGGTCTCATCCGGCGCGCCCATTGATGGCTTCGGCGTGGGCACCGCCATCGGCGTGGCCAACGACGCCCCGGCCATCGAACTGGCCTACAAGCTGACCGCCTACGGGGGCGAACCCCGCATGAAGAAATCCACCGGCAAGCGCTCCTGGCCCTGCCCCAAGCAGGTCTTCCGGCAGTTGGACGCCAACGGCCACATGCAGGGGGACCTGATTGCCGAAGCCCATGAACAGGGGGATGGAACGCCGCTTTTACAGCCGCTGATGGCCGATGGCCGGCTGGTGGAAGGCGCCATTGCGAGCCTGGAAGATCAGGTGACCCATGCCCGTGAGTCGGTGGCGGCGCTGCCACCGGAACAGAAGCGCCTGGCGCCGGCACGGGAGGCCTACCCGGTCCGCTTCAGCGAGTCCTTGAAACAGCAGCAGGTCCGCACCCTGGAGCGCATTGCCCACCTGCAGGAATGGCACTACAGCGATCAGGACGAATAGCGTCCCGCAGACTCCTGGGGCTCCTGCCGGTAGGGCAGGGCCTCCAGTGCCGCCTCGCGGTAGCGGGCCACGTCCTCCGCTTCCTCCTGGCAGAAGTGGGCCACGGCATCCCGGAAACCTGGTTGCGCCACGTTGTGCCAGGAGTGGGTGGTCACCGGCTCAAAGCCCCGCACCAGCTTGTGCTCCCCCTGGGCGCCGGCATCGAAGCGCGCCAGCCTTTCGTTGATGGCCAGGTCGATACCCTGGTAGTAACAGGTCTCGAAATGCAGGTGGTTGTAGTCGTCCAGGCAGCCCCAATAGCGCCCGAACAGGGTGTCTTCTCCCATAATGAACAGAGCCGCCGCGATGCGCTGGCCTTCCCGTGACGCGGTGATAATTCTCAGCCCCTTGCCCAGGCGCTGCGCCAGCAACTGGAAGAATGTCCGGTTCAGGTACGGGTGCATGCCCCGTTTGAGATAGGTGGCGGTGTAGAACAGGAAGAAGTCGTCCAGCACATCGTCGGGCAGGGCATCGCCGCTCCAGTGCTCGAAGGTAATGCCCTGTTCCGCCACCTGCCGGCGTTCCTTGCGAATGGACTTGCGCTTGCGGGAGGTGAGCTGCGCCAGGAAGTCGTCGAAGGTCTGATAACCCCGGTTGAACCAGTGGAACTGGCAGCCCTGCCGGTGAAGGGTGCCGGGGCTTGCCAGCAGGGCCTGGTCGTCGCTGTCCGGGAATAACAGGTGCCAGGAATGCAGGCCCTCCCGGGCCATCAGGTGGTCCAGTGCCTGGTGCAGTTGTTCCGGTGCCAGGTCTGCCCGGGCCGGCCCCGGGATCAGCAGTCTGGGCCCCTGGCAGGGGGTAAAGGGAACCGCCACCACCAGCTTGGGATAGTAGGGCTGGCCATGGCGCTGCCAGGCATCGGCCCAGGCCCAGTCGAACACATACTCTCCCATGGAGTGGAACTTGCGGTAGGCGGGCGCCACGCCAATCCAGTGGCCGTCCAGGTGGAATGTCAGGTGGCAGGGCTGCCAGCCGGTGTCCCGGGATACCGAGCCGCTGGCCTCCAGTGCCTCCAGGAAGTCGTAGCTGACCAGAGGGTTGTCGGTGCCAGCGAACCGGTTCCAGTGGTCGCGACCGATGTCGGTGATGCTGTCCACTGTCACAATATCGAGCCCGGACGGGGCGGTGGTGTGCTCGGTCATGAGGTTCCCGGAAAAACGGCCTCCGGGGAGGCCGTGAGAATGAGAATGTCCGGGATACTTTACGATATAATTCGGGGGCTGATCACTCCCCGTCGCGGTTTTCGCAACGTTCCTTCATGTGTTCGACCCGCTCTTCGAACTTCTCCCGGCGCTCGTCACGCATCTCGTCCCAGATTTCCCGCTGTTCGGCGGTCAGTTGCAGGCGCTCGGCCATGTCCTCGTGGCGTTCGTCGGCCTTTTCGCGCATTTCATCGCGCTTTTCCTGCCAGTCGCCACTCTCCATTTTCTCGCAGAAGTCGCCGTGTCGCTTGCCGTGGTGGCCATCCCGGTCACCATGGTGGTCGGCCATGGCCAGGGGGCTGGCCAGCAGGGCGGCTGAGATCAGGGCGGAGGTGAACAGACCGGTTTTCAGTGTTTTCATGGAATCACTCCTGTTTCATCGTCATTGGGCGTGAGGGTGTATCACGCAAGTTGCATGAGCATGATAGGAAACCGGGTGTAAGCTCCTGTCAGACGGTGGTAAAAAATCTGTAAATGCCCCGGCGGGGCTGCGCCGGTGGGGAGTGGGGTGGTATGGTTTGTACCGGAACAAAAAGGGGAATACCGGATGCAGAACCGGGTACTACTGGTTGAAGACGACGAGGAGCTGCGCACCCTGCTGGCCCGCTACCTGACGGGGCAGGGGTTTGAGGTACGCGAAGCGGAAACGGGCAGCGATGGCCTGACGCTGGCGGCGGAAGGCCTGACCGATATTGTGGTACTGGACATCATGCTGCCGGACATTTCCGGGCTGGATGTGCTGCGCGAACTGCGGGCCCGCAATCACCTGCCGGTACTGCTGTTGACCGCCCGGGGTGACGAGACCGACCGCATTGTGGGTTTCGAGGTGGGCGCCGACGACTATATTCCCAAGCCCTGCAACCCCAGGGAACTGGTGGCCCGTATCCAGGCCGTGTTGCGCCGGGTAGCCTGGGACCATCAGGCGGATGTGAATGCTGACCGGGTATTCGGCGACCTGAGGGTGGAGCCGGAGCAGCGGCGGGTACTGCTGCGGGGTGAGACCGTGGACCTGACCGCCACCGAGTACGAGGTGCTGCAGGTACTGTTGGCCCACGCCGGCAGCGTGGTGCGCAAGACCGATCTGATGCAGTGGGCCCTGGGCCGTCGCCTGGCCGCCTACGACCGTACCCTCGACATGCACATCAGTAACCTGCGCCGCAAGCTGGGACCGGAAGACCCGTCCCGTATTGAAACCGTACGCGGTCTGGGCTACAGCTATCGGGTCACCAACCCCGACCCGACGGCGACCAACTGACTTTCAGGAGTTTCCTTGAACACCCACGGCAAGCGTCCCTTCATGTTTCCGCTGTTCTGGCGGATCTTCCTGCTGATCTGGCTGGCGCTGGCGTCCGCTATCGTGCTCAGTAATCTGGTGACGCGAGAACTCCTGGAGCGTGAGCGGGAGGCCATCGAGGACCTGGAAAGCCTGCGTGACGTAGCGGTCGAGGCGGCCAGACTGGATCGGGGCACTGACCGGGGCGCCTTCTGGGGATACCTCCGTGAAAAAGGCCATGAACTGGACCTGCATCTGATGCTGGTGGATACGGACCAGGCCCGCGACGAGCTGCCGGATTCCGTGCAGGAGCGCATGCGTTCCTGGTACCACCGCAAGCCGGCGGTGATTGAGGTCAACGAGACCCAGCGGCTGGTGGCCTGGCCCAGGTCGGACCGCAAGGGGCGCATCTCCCCCGGCGTGGCCCGGACCCTGGAACTGTCCCTGGGGGTTATCCTGCTGACCTTTGCCTGCTGGTGGATCGCACGCCTGGTCTCCCGTCCGTTGCGCCATATGGAAAGCACTGCCCAGGCTATTGCCGGTGGCGACCTGAGCCTGCGGGTCAACCAACGCATTGCCCGCCGTCGGGACGAGATCGGCCTCACCGCCCGGGCCTTCAACGCCATGACGGAACGCCTCTGTGACCTGCTGGACCGACAGCAACAGTTGATGCGGGATATCTCTCACGATCTTCGCACACCGCTGGCTCGCCAGCGGGTCGCCATCGAGCTGGCGGCGGACAGCGGGGGTATGGAACCGGAACTGCTGGCCAGCATCCGGCGCCAGAACGAACGCCTGGAAGAAATGACCGGCCAGATCCTCACCCTGTACCGGGTGTCCGGCGGTGGCGATGGTCTGGAGCGGGAACCGGTGAACATGGTGCGGGCCATCAACGATGTGCTCCGGGACGCCGCCGACTACGCCGAACACCAGCGGGTGGACTGCCATTTCGAGGCGGGTGCCGACTGCCAGCAGGTGACGGTGCTGGCCAACGGCGAACTGTTGCGCCGGGGGCTGGACAATATCCTCCAGAATGCCCTCGACTACACGCCACCGGGCAAAACCGTGACCGTCAGGCTGGCCCGCGAGGGTGGCACACTATCATGCACCATTATCGACCAGGGCCCCGGCGCGCCGGAAGAAATGCTCTCCCAGCTGTTTGAACCCTTCTACCGGGCTGATCGGGCCCGTAGTGGCAAGGGCTGGGGGCTGGGCCTGGCCATTGCCCGTGACATCATCGCCTCCCACGACGGCCAGATCGAGGCCCGTAATGTGGCCGATGGCGGCCTGCAGGTTCATATCCGGCTGCCGGTCTTCACCAGCGCCGACGACCCCGGTCTGGGTGAAGGGGCCACCCGGAGGCGCCCGTGAGCGTTGGTTACCCGATACCGGCGGGCGTTCTGGAAAAAGAGACGGAAATCCGCAAGAGCCGCTTTATCGCCAGGGTCGCCCCGGTCCACGACCGTGAACAGGTCAAGGCGCTGGTGCATCTGGCCTGGCAGGACCATCCGGATGCCCGCCATGTCTGTTGGGCCTACCAGATCGGCCAGCCCGGCTCGGCGGCGGAGGCGGCGATGAACGACGACGGCGAGCCCTCCGGAACGGCTGGCAAGCCGATCCTGAATGTCATCCAGCACAAGGACATGGGCGATGTGGCGGTGATCGTGATCCGCTATTTCGGCGGCATCAAGCTGGGGGCCGGTGGCCTCGTGCGGGCCTATGCGGGGGCGGCGGAATCGGTACTGTCCGCTGTGGAGCGAAAGGTTAACCGGCCCATGGAGGAAGTGGTGGTGTCGCTTCCCTTCGCCCTGGAGCAGCCCCTGCGGCACTGGTGTGAGCAACACGACGCGGATCCGGCGGAGGCCGTCTATGGCGACGGGGTCACCATGACGGTGTATCTGCCTGAACCCGCGAAGGAATCCCTGGTCTCATTTTGTGAGGCCAATCAACTGGATTACCATTACCCGGACAGGGCCGGATGATCCGTTTCCGCCCGGGACGGCTACCATAAGGGAAGGTTTGGAGAATTCATGAACCGGAGGTCTGCAATGAAACGAGTACTGGCAAGCCCGGCATTGGTGATTGTGGCCATGGCCGTCCTGATAACCGGCTGCGCATCCAATGTGGTGACGGACTACGACGCCGGTGCGGCCTACGACAGCTACCAGACCTGGGCATTTGGTTCCAGCGCGGACAACCGTTACACCTCGCTGGATGGCTCCCGGGTGGAGGATGCAGTCAGCAAGGCGCTGGCAGTCGAAGGCATGACCCGGACGGATGCCGACTCGGCCGACCTGCTGGTCACCTACCATATTGACGATGTCGACCGCCTGGATACCTCCGGGTTCTCCTACGGCCTTGGTTTCGGGCGCGGTAACTTCGGCTGGGGGATCTCCACAGCGCCCCCGGTGCGGGAAGTGAAGGAAGGCCAGCTCATTGTTGATCTGGTGGATACCGCCACCAACAAAGTGGTCTGGCGTGGTACCAGCAAGCGCTACCTCAACCAGAACCAGTCCCCCGAAACCCGCGAGAAGTTGATCAACGAGGTGGTCGCGGATATGTTCAGCCGTTATCCTCCGGGCAACTGACCTGAACCCGACGTCCCGCCCGGTGTGCAGCCCCCGGGCGGATCACTGATTGATGACAGGAGAGACTGTGAAGAAACGCGGAGCCGGCGGCCTGGTATTTTCCACCGAACAGGGCCGTATGTGTCCGGAATGTCGCAACCCGGTGGATGAATGCACCTGCGGGGAGCAGGCCGCACCGGCTGGTGACGGTGTGGTGCGAGTCAGCCGCGAAACCAAGGGCCGCAAGGGCAAGGGCGTCACGCTGGTGACCGGCATTCCACTGGCGGGCAAGGGCCTCAAGGACTTTGCCAAGAAGCTCAAGGCCAAGTGCGGCACCGGTGGCACCGTCAAGGACAACGTCGTTGAGATCCAGGGCGACCAGCGGGATATCCTGGTCCCGATCCTGCAGGACCAGGGCTGGACCGTGAAGCGGTCCGGCGGATAGCGAAACAGGCTCATCTTCCAGGGCACCGTAGCCTGTAGCAGCCGCTACAGGCTACGGTGCCCACACTTCCAGAACAGACAGGGGATCGGATATGCACGTACTGGTGATGGGCGCCGGTGTGGTTGGTGTGACCACGGCCTGGTATCTGAAGCAGGCAGGTCATGAGGTAACGGTGGTGGACCGTCAGCCGAGAGCCGGTATCGAGACCAGTTACGCCAATGGTGGCCAGATCTCCGTGTCCCATGCCGAACCCTGGGCCAACCCATCGGCCCCGCTAAAGGTGCTCAAGTGGCTGAGCCAGCCGGACGCCCCGCTGCTGTTCAAGCTCAAGCTGGACCCGGCCCAGTGGATCTGGGGCCTGAAGTTCCTCACCCAGTGCACCTCCAAACGCGCGGCCTGGAACATCCGCCAGATGGTGAACCTGGGAACCTACAGTCGGACCCAACTGCAGGTCCTGCGCAAGGACGTGGGCCTGGACTATGATCACCTGGAAAAGGGCATCCTGCATTTCTATACCAACGATAAGGAATTCGACGCCGCCCGGGAGCCCACCCGCATCATGCAGGACCTGGGCTGTGACCGGCAGGTGATTGGTGCCGACCAGGCCCTGGAGCTGGAGCCCGCACTCAAACCCATTGCCAGCCGGATCGCCGGTGCCACCTACACGAAAGAGGATGAATCCGGCGACGCCCGCAAGTTCACCCAGGAACTGGCAAAGAAAGCGGAAGAGGCCGGAGTGGAATTCCTCTACGACACCGAGGTGGTGGGCTTCGAAAACACTCGCGACCGGATACTGGGCGTCGGTGTCATTGGTCCGGATGGCTGTCACCGCACCCTGCGCATGGACAGCTATGTGCTGAGCATGGGCAGCTACAGCGCCCATTTCGCCCGCAAGCTGGGTTTCTTCCTGAATATCTATCCGGCCAAGGGGTACTCCATCACCGCACCGGTGAAGAACGAGGAAGCTGCGTTCCAGGTAAGTCTGACGGACGATGAGTACAAGCTGGTCTATTCCCGCCTTGGTGACCGTTTACGGATCGCGGGTACGGCCGAGCTTGGCGGCTATGACCGGGACCTGAGTCTGGTGCGCTGCCAGGCGATTGTGCGCCGGGCTGCGGAGATCATGCCGGAGGGGGCCTACTGGGATCAGTGCGAGTTCTGGACCGGGTTGCGGCCTGCTACGCCCTCCAACGTGCCCTATATTGGCAAGAGCCCACTGACCAACCTGTATCTGAATACCGGGCATGGCACACTTGGGTGGACCCATTCCTGTGGGTCCGCTGCGGCTCTGGCCGACGTGGTTTCTGGCCGGACTCCTGAATTGGATTTCGATTTTACCGGGCTTTGATGTGCGACCAGAAAATCAGTCTGACGGATGGGGGACCTGGGGGAGTTTTTCGTAGCAGCGACAGGATGTCGCGGAGCAAGGTCGGTCCAGGGATGGACCGTGAATTGCGGCGAAGAAAAGCTCCCCCTGGTCCCCCAGCCAGGCACCCAAGCCGGCAGTCCTACCTAATAAACGAAGGTCACTGATCCCAGGGATGCCCCCGAGTCTCCTCAGAGCGCTCCACCCTCAGATGCATGGCCGCCTTGGCTATGAAGTTGGCACTGACCGGGGCGGTCAGAAACAGGAACGCAGTGATCAGCAACTCGGTCACCGCAATCTCTCCGGTGTGCAACGAGAAATAGATCATCGAGGCAATCACCACACTGCCGACGCCCAGGGTCGTCGCCTTGGTGGGCGCGTGCAGGCGCGCGTACAGGTCCGGCAATCGAACAAGGCCTATCGCGCCGACCAGCGTAAAGAAGCCACCGGTCAGCAGCAGAACGCTGATAATCACCTCGGCAACGGGATGCATGCTCATGGTCTCCACGGTGTCGCTCCTTATTCGATAACGCTGCCGCGTTTCAGGTATTTTGCCAGGGCCACCGTGCCGACAAAGCCCATGATGGCCATCAGCATGGCGGCCTCAAGATAGAGGCGCGACCCCACAACCAGGTCCAGCAGGATAATCAACGCAATGCCGTTGATGTACAGGGTGTCCAGCGCGAGGATCCGGTCCGGTGCGTCGGGGCCCTGAACCAGCCGGTACAGGTTAAGCAGGGCCGCAATGGCCACCATGGCCAGGGTGATATGGAGCGCGATGGTCATCATTGGAACATCTCCATCAGGGGCTTCTCATAGCGCTGGTGGATCGCACGGATCAGCTCCTCGTTGTCATCAACGTCGAGGGCGTGAATCAGCAGCAGCTCGCCGTCGTCGCTCACATCCGCACTCACCGTACCTGGCGTCAGCGAAATAGTGCTCGCCAGCATGGTAATGGCCAGCGGATGGTCCAGCGTCAGGGGATAGGACACGAACGCCGGTCGTGGGCGGCGGGGATTCAGGATCAGGATCGCCACGGTAATGCTGGCCACGATGATGTCGTAGATGACCACCACCAGATAGCGGATCAGCACCCAGGGTTTGCGTATTTTCGGGCTGTCCGGCCAGAAGCGGTGGGTAATCTGGGGAATGATCACGGCCAGGATAATACCCATCACCACGCTCGCCCCAGAGACCCCGTCCGCCAGGAATTGCCAGACCACGAACAGGGCAACACTCAGCCAGGGCTGCGGAAAGCCCAGACGTTCAGCCGTCATGATTCATCCTCCCCGACCATTTTCGCGTCCAGAATACTGGTATAGGCGGAAGTATCCCGCAGCTGTTCGGCGGTGGCATCGGTGTACTCACTGAGTGGACCGGCCACCACCACGATGGCGATGCTCAGGGCAATCAGCGCGCCGGCGCCCACGGTGTGGGGGAAGGTCAGCTTCTCCGGATTGTCGATGTGCCCCTGCACGTTGCGCCAGAAAACGATACTGCCCGCCCGGCTGTAGGCCACCAGCGACATGAAGCCGGCCAGCAGGATCACCGACCACAGGGCCGCCATGTCCACACCGGGCGTGGCGGCGTTCATGATCAGTAGCTTGGCGAAGAACCCGCTCAGCGGTGGCAGCCCCGCCGCGGACACCGCACCCAGCATGAACATCACGCTGATAAAGGTCCGGTTGGGCATGCGCGGGGCGGTGACGATCTGGTCGCTGGCGGCACCCCGCTGGGCGGCGATCATGTCCACCACCAGGAACAGGCCGGCGGCCACCCAGGTAGTGTGCACCATATAGAACAGGGCCGATGACAGGCCGGCCTCGTTAAGCAGCGAGAAGGCCGCCAGGATAGTGCCCACCGACACCACCACCTGCCAGGCGACCAGGGTCCGCAGCCCGCCGGAGCCGATCATGCCGACAACGCCCAGCACCATGGTCAGCAGGGCCAGGGGGAACACCCAGTCCATACCCAGGTGGGCCAGGGCACCCGCATCCTCGCCGAAAATCAGGGTGTACACGCGGATGATGGCGTACACGCCCACCTTGGTCATCACCGCAAACAGGGCGGCCACCGGCGCCGTGGCGCTGGCATAGGCCCTGGGCAGCCAGAAGGTCAGCGGCAGCAGCGCGGCCTTGAGGGCGAACACCACCAGCAGGATCATGCCGCCGGCCTTCACCAGGGGCAGGTTCTCTGTCGCCAGGGTGGGAACGATCACCGCCAGGTCCGCCATGTTGAGGGTACCGGTCACGCTGTAGATCATGCCCACGGCGATCAGGAACATGGCCGAACCGATCAGGTTGAGTACCACGTAGTGGAAACCGGGCACGGTACGTTTGGTGCCGTCGCCGTGAAGCAACAGGCCATAGGAGGCAATCAGCAGCACCTCAAAAGCCACGAACAGGTTGAACAGGTCACCGGTGAGGAAGGCAATGTTCAGCCCCAACAACTGGAACAGGAACAGGGCATGGAACTGTCGGCTGCCCACATCCGTGCGACCCAGGGAATACAGGTGGCAGAACAGCCCCAGCAGCGCGGTGACAAACACCATCAATGCCGACAGCCGGTCCAGCACCAGCACGATGCCGAACGGCGGCGCCCAGTTACCAAAGGCGTAGACCCGGTAACTGCCGTCGTCGGCCAGCATCAGCAGGAAGAAGGCGCTGACCAGCAACAGGCCGGAGGTCACCAGCCCCAGGGTACGGCGCAGGCTCAGGGGGGCATAGCCCACGAATACCTGCAGGAAACCGCCAATCAGAGGAATCAGGATGGGCGCGATAAGCCAGTGGTTCATTGGCCGGTCTCCTCCCGGGGCTGGTCAATGGTGGCCTCGTCGGGCAGGTCGGTACGGTGGGTGCCGTCCACGTGGTCATCTCCGGTGTCCGCCTTGGACCGCAGGGCCAGCACCACCACGAAGGCGGTCATGGCAAAGCCGATGACAATCGCGGTCAGTACCAGCGCCTGGGGCAGGGGGTCCGAATAGGTGTCCGTGCTGCCGATGATCGGCTGGCCGCCGGTCATCAGGCGACCGGTGGAGAACAGGAACAGGTTCACCCCATAGGACAGCAGGGTCAGCCCCACCACCACCGGAAAAGTGCGGGCGCGAAGCACCAGGTACACCCCGGCGAAGGTCAGCGACCCGATGATCAGTGCAAACGTAATCTCCATGGGTTACGACTCCTCCCGTGCTTCGGTTCGGGTCATGGGCCGGCCCGCAGGGGTCAGTTTGCCGAGGCTGACCAGGGCCAGCAGGGTGGCGCCCACCACCGTCAGGTAGACCCCGAGGTCGAACACCAGCGCCGAGGCCACCTCGAACTTGCCCACCACCGGCCACTTGAGATAGGTGAAGGTGGAGGTCAGGAACGGGTAGTCGAACACCAGGCTGGCGGCACCGGCGACGGTGGCGAAGAACAGGCCCAGCGCCAGGATATTGTGGTAACGGACATTCACCCGCGCCTGGGTCCAGTTGTCGCCGCTGGCAATGTACTGGATCAGCAGGGCAATGGCCGTGATCAGGCCGGCGATAAAGCCACCGCCCGGCAGGTTATGCCCGCGCAGGAAGATGTACGCCGACACCATCAGCGCCAGCGGCAGCAGTGGCCGCGACATCTGCCGCAACATGGTGGGATGGGCATCCAGCGCCCACGGGTGACCCAGGCCGTCGGTGGGCGGCGCCTGCAACTCGCGACCTCGTAGCATGGCGTAGATGCCCAGGGCGGCGATTGCCAGCACGGTGATCTCACCCAGGGTATCGAAGCCCCGGAAGTCCACCAGGATCACGTTCACCACATTGGTGCCGCCACCGCCGGGCTTGCTGTTTTCGAGAAAGTAGTCGGAAATGGAACTGAACGGGCTGGTGAGCATCGCCAGGGTGACCGCCGTCATGCCCAGGCCCGCCACGCCCGCGATGGCCAGGTCACGGGCGTGCCGGCCCTTCGATCCCTCGGACGGCGTCCAGGGTGGCAGGTAGAACAGCGCCAGCATCAGCAGCACGATGGTCACCACTTCCACCGAGATCTGGGTCATGGCCAGATCCGGTGCGGACAGGCGGGCAAAGGTCAGGGACACGAACAGCCCCACCACACTCAGCATGATCAGCGATGTCAGCCGCTCCCGGCGGATGTAGACCGTGGCGAAGGTGCAGAAGATCAGGATGGCGGCACCAATGGCGGTTGGCACGTCGATGGGGGTCAGGCCATTGCTGCCGATCAGGTCCATGCCCGACAGCGGCACGATGGCCACCACTACCGCACTGACCACCAGCAGCATGGCGTAGCGCTGCAGCGAGCCGTTCTCCAGTTTCGCCGTCAGGGTGCGGGCCCGTTCCACCAGCCAGGACACCACCGCCTCGAACACCGCCTTCTCGTCGATCTCCCGGAAGCGGTCGTGGAAATCAAAGAACGTCTGACGGTAGTGGTACATGATCAGACCACCGATGAACGCCGCGAAGCTCATCATCAGCGGCAGGTTGAAGCCGTGCCACACCGCCAGGCCGTAGTCCGGCACCTGGCCGCCCAGGGTGGCCGAGGCGGCGGCGTGGAGCAGCGGCCCTACCGAGAACGCCGGAAACAGCCCCACCAGCACGCAGGCCACCACCAGGATCTCCACCGGAATCTTCATGTACCGGGGCGGCTCGTGGGGCGGGAAGATGGGCAGGTTGCGGGGTGCGCCATTAAAGAACACGTCGTGGATAAAACGGGCCGAATAGGCCACCGCGAAGATGCCCGCCAGGGTAGCCACAATGGGCGGAATCCACGCCCAGATGCCGGGCAGGTTCAGGCTCAGGGCCTCGGCGAAGAACATCTCCTTGGACAGGAAACCGTTCAGCAACGGCACCCCCGCCATGGAGGCCGCCGCCACCATCGCCAGGGTGGCGGTGTGGGGCATGTACTTCCACAGGCCGTTGATTTGCCGCATGTCCCGGGAGCCGGTTTCATGGTCAATGATGCCGGCGGCCATAAACAGGGAGGCCTTGAAGGTGGCATGGTTGATGATGTGAAACAGCGCGGCCACCGCCGCCAGTTCCGTGCCCATGCCCAGCAGCAGGGTGATCAGGCCCAGGTGACTGACCGTGGAGTGGGCCAGCAGGCCCTTCAGGTCATGCTTGAACAGCGCCACATAGGCGCCGATCAGCAGGGTGACCATACCGGTGAAGGTCACCATGTAGAACCACTGCTCGGTGCCCGCCAGGGCCGGGTACAGCCGCGCCATCAGGAAGATACCGGCCTTCACCATGGTGGCGGAGTGCAGGTAGGCGGACACCGGCGTGGGTGCCTGCATGGCATGGGGCAGCCAGAAATGGAACGGGAACTGGGCGGACTTGGTGAACGCCCCCAGCAGCACCAGCGTCAGGGCATAGGGGTAGAGGGCATGGGCCTTGATCTGGTCGCCGGCAGCCAGCACGTCGTCCAGTTCGAAGGAGCCGACAATGCGGCCAATCAGCAGGATGCCGGCCAGCAGCGCCAGCCCGCCCCCGCCGGTGATCGCCAGGGCCATGCGGGCGCCGCGGCGGGCGTCCTGCTTCTGGTTCCAGAAGCTGATCAGCAGGAACGACGTCAGGCTGGTCAGCTCCCAGAACACCATCATCAGCAGCAGGTTGCTGGACAGCACGATACCCAGCATGGAGCCCTTGAAGCACAGCAGCATGGCGTAGAACTTGCCCACGTTCTCCTGTGGCTTCAGGTAGTAGCGGGCATAGAGGATGATCAGCAGGCCGATCACCAGGATCAGCAGTGCAAACATCAGCGACAGGCCGTCCAGCCGGAAGCTGAAGTTGATCCCCAACTGTGGCAGCCACTCCAGGGTCTGAACGACGGTGCCGCCCTCCGCCAGTGTGCTCCACATGGGGAACAGCGTGGCCAGTGCCAGCAGTGCCGGCACCGAGGAGGCTATGGCAATGGCCGTTCGCCCGGCCTGGGCGAACAGGGGCGCGGCAATGGCCCCGAGAAATGGTAGTAACACCACCAGCGACAGTGTCATCGCAACCTCGTTATTCCGTTCTTCTGATTTATTGTCGGGGCGCGGCAGTCGCGCTGCTCCCTCATGTCCCTACGATGCCCCGGCGTCAGTATTGCAGGCATGGTGCCACGGCACCAACGGGCTTACCGCCGACCAGTGGGTGGGTCGGGAAAATAGGGCAGGCGGCCGCTGAGGTGTACAGCAGGCACGTGCGACAGGGCCGGGTTCATGCCTGGCATTGGCCGGTATTGGGCAGAACGGGGCTGAAGAATCATTGAGACTCCTTATAAAGGCACGGATCAGATCATACGTGGCACCTGACGCAGGTCAAGTTATCGGGGCATCTATCGTCATCATAGAGGGACCGGATGGTGGCCGAGACATGCCCTGCGTCGAATTGGGGCGCTGGATAATCGGGCGCACCAAGTATGAGCCCTGTTGCTGTTTTGTGCTTCATCACGGTGCGATCTTCCGGGCGCAATGCACCAAATCTGAAACCCTTGATTTTCCAACGGTCGGTTTGTCATTTGTAATTCGCTGAAATGTAACAATAAAAAATGCCGGCCTCAGTATGGCACACCGCTTGCAATTCTCAGTGCACAAGGCGAACGAATGATAGTCGCCCCGCGCCAAAGAAGCGCACAAACATCTGAGAAAGCGAGGATATGCACGTGACAACATTCAAGAAACAACTGGCCAGCGTTGTAGTGGCGGCGGCTCTGGGTTCCGGCGCAATGGCCGTCCAGGCCCAGGAAGACACTATCAAGGTGGGCATCCTGCACTCCCTGTCCGGCACCATGGCCATCAGCGAGACAGTCCTGAAGGACACCGTGGAAATGCTGATCGAAGAGCAGAATGCCAACGGCGGCCTGCTGGGACGTGAACTGGAAGCCGTGGTGGTCGACCCGGCCTCCAACTGGCCGCTGTTCGCGGAAAAGGCCCGTGAACTGCTGGCCCAGGAAGAGGTGGACGTGATCTTCGGCAACTGGACCTCCGTCTCCCGGAAATCCGTCCTGCCGGTGGTCGAGGAACTGAACGGCCTGCTGTTCTACCCGGTGCAGTATGAAGGTGAGGAATCTTCCGAAAACGTCTTCTACACCGGCGCCGCCCCCAACCAGCAGGCGATTCCAGCGGTGGACTACCTGAAGAACGAGCTTGGCGTTGAGCGCTGGGTACTGGCAGGCACCGACTACGTGTACCCGCGCACCACCAACAAAATCCTCGAGACCTACCTCAAGGACAGTGGTGTCGCCGCGGAAGACATCATGATCAACTACACCCCGTTCGGCCACTCCGACTGGCAGAACATCGTCTCCGACATCAAGACCTTCGGCTCCGCCGGCAAGAAGACCGCCGTGGTGTCCACCATCAACGGTGATGCCAACGTGCCCTTCTACCGCGAGCTGGGCAACCAGGGCATCTCCGCCACCGACATTCCCGTTGTCGCCTTCTCTGTCGGCGAGCAGGAACTCTCCGGTATCGACACCGGCCCGCTGGTGGGTCACCTGGCCGCCTGGAACTACTTCATGAGCGTGGATTCCGACGCCAACTACGACTTCATCGACCAGTGGATCGAATACACCGGCGACGAGGAAGCGGTCACCAACGATCCCATGGAAGCCCACTACATCGGTTTCAACATGTGGGTGAAGGCGGTTGAGAAAGCGGAAACCACCGAGGTGGACGCGGTCAAGGACGCCATCATCGGTGTCACCGTGCCCAACCTGACCGGCGGCTACGCCACCATGATGCCGAACCACCACATCACCAAGCCGGTGCTGATCGGCGAGATCCAGGACAACGGCCAGTTCTCCATCGTCTGGGAAACCCCGGCCACCGTCGCCGGTGATGCCTGGTCCGACTTCCTGCCCGGTTCCCGTGACCTGATTGCCGACTGGCGCGCCCCCATGCGCTGCGGCAACTACAACGTGAAGGAAGGCAAGTGTGGTGCGTCTGCCGGCGAGCAGGCCATGGCTGCCGAGTAATCGGTACCCGGCCGGGGCGGGCCTGCCGCCCCGGTTCACCTTTCCCGACCTTCCATTCACCCAGACACCAGACAGGAAGACACCATGAGCATCCCCCGATGGCTCACACTCCTCCTTATCGTCCTGCTGACCCTGCCGGCGGTAACCGCCTCGGCCCAGCAGGACACCTCCGCCGAGGCGCTGCTGGAGCAGCTGGCCGATGCCTCCCCCCGCGAGACCGAGGCCGTCATCAAGGCCATCGCCACCAGCGGCCATGAGCGGGCCCGCGACTGGCTGGACGCCTACGGCAACAATCGCCTGAGCCGGGTGGAAGACACCGGCCAAATCGTGATCGTACTCAACAACCGTGGCCGTGACTGGGAAGTGGCCGACGCCGTCACTGGCGAGAACCTGGGGGAAATGTCCCGTCGGGATCTGGACCGGATCGCCGTCAATAACGCCATCCGCCAGCAACTGGAAGGCGTCATGGCGATGATGGACCTGTACGCCAACAATGTGGAGACTCGTGAAACCGCCGCCCAGGACCTGCTGGGCAAGGTGGATGACGCTATCGTGGAAGCCGTCACCGCCCGTATTGACGAGGAACCGAACGTCGACATCCGCAACCGCCTGGAACAGGCCGTGGCCATCTACCAGGTGGAAGAGCAGGGCAGTGTGGCAGCGGTCGACGTGCTGGCCGGTAGCCTGCACCCCCGCTCCCGGGCCGCGCTCAATAGCGCCGTCGCCTCGGAAAATCCCGCACTCAGGGCCCCGGCGGAAAAGGCCCTGGGCTCTATCGAGCAGAAACTGAAGATGAACAAGGCCGCCGAAACCCTCTACTTCGGCCTGTCCCTGGGTTCCGTCCTTGTCCTCGCCGCCATCGGCCTGGCCATCACCTTCGGTGTGATGGGCGTGATCAACATGGCCCACGGCGAACTCATTATGCTGGGTGCCTACACCACCTGGGGCATGCAGCAACTGCTGCCGGGTCAGCCTGGCCTGGCGCTGATCCTGTCCATCCCGGCCGGCTTCCTTGTCGCCGCGCTGGCGGGTATCGCCATCGAGCGCAGCGTTATCCAGTTCCTCAAGGGCCGGCCCCTGGAAACCCTGCTGGCCACCTTCGGCATCAGCCTGATCCTGCAGCAACTGGTGCGTACCGTGATTTCCCCCCAGAACCGCACCGTGGTCAGCCCGGAATGGATGAGTGGCTCGCTGGTGATCAACGACGCCCTGTCGCTGACCCTCAACCGCATGTATGTGCTGGGCTTCGCCCTGGTGGTGTTCGCCGCGCTGATGCTGATCATGCGCCGCACCCGCCTGGGGCTGGAAGTGCGCGCCGTCACCCAGAACCGGGCCATGGCCCGCTCCATGGGCATCAAGGCCACCCGCGTCGACATCATGACCTTCGCCCTGGGCTCCGGCGTGGCCGGGCTGGCGGGCGTGGCCCTGTCCCAGCTCACCAACGTGGGCCCGAACCTGGGCCAGAACTACATCATCGACTCCTTCATGGTGGTGGTGTTCGGCGGTGTCGGCAACCTGTGGGGCACGCTGGTGGCGGGCCTGTCGCTGGGCACCATCAACCAGCTACTGGAGCCGTGGGCGGGCGCCGTCCTGGCCAAGATCATCGTGCTGGTGTTCATCATCCTGTTTATCCAGAAACGGCCGAAGGGATTGTTCCCTCAAAAGGGCCGCGCGGCAGAGGCGTAATATCATGTGGCTAACCAGACCTCTGCAGGAACGCTCGACCCAGCTGTTCCTCGGAATCCTCTTCATGGCACTGCTGGTTGTCAGCGTGCTGCACCTGGCCCTGCCGGAAGGGCACGCGCTGCACGTCAGCGCCTACACCGTCACCCTGCTGGGCAAGTACCTTTGTTACGCCCTGCTGGCGGTGGCCGTGGACCTGGTATGGGGCTACCTGGGTATCCTCAGCCTGGGCCATGGCGCCTTCTTCGCCCTGGGCGGCTACGCCATGGGCATGTACCTGATGCGCCAGATCGGCGACCGGGGCACCTACGGTGACCCCATCCTGCCGGACTTCATGGTGTTCCTGAACTGGCAGGAACTGCCCTGGTACTGGCACGGCTTCGATATGGCCTGGTTCGCCTTCGCCATGGTGCTGCTGGTGCCGGGCGCGCTGGCGCTGGTGTTCGGCTGGCTGGCCTTCCGTTCACGGGTGACCGGTGTTTACCTGTCGATCATCACCCAGGCGCTGACCTTCGCCCTGATGCTGGCCTTCTTCCGCAACGAGATGGGCTTTGGCGGCAACAACGGCCTGACCGACTTCCGCGACATCCTCGGCTTCAACCTGCGCACCGATGCGGCCCGGCTGGGCCTGTTCATCGCTACCGGTATCGCCCTGGCCATCGGTTACCTGGTGTGCCGGGGCATCGTCACCAGCAAACTGGGCCGGGTCAGCGTGGCTTGCCGCGACGCAGAGGCCCGCACCCGCTTCCTGGGCTACCGGGTGGAACGGGTGCAACTGTTCGTGTTCGTGGTCTCCGCCATGCTGGCGGGTGTCGCCGGGGCGCTGTACGTGCCACAAGTGGGCATCATCAACCCCAGTGAGTTCTCGCCCCTGTTCTCCATCGAGATCGTGGTATGGGTTGCCCTGGGTGGACGCGCCACCCTCTACGGCGCGGTCATCGGTGCCATCCTGGTGAACTACGCCAAGACCGTGTTCACCGGCATCATGCCCGACGCCTGGCTGTTCGCCCTCGGCGCGCTGTTTGTACTGGTCACCGTGTTCCTGCCCCAGGGCATTGCCGGGCTGCTGAAAAAGCGCCGGCGCAAGGCTGACGACACACCATCAAACGATTCCACGGCGGAGGCCACCGCATGAGCATCATGACCGAACTGGCCAACCGGGATCAGGTCTTCACCTTCCTCACGCCCACCGATTCCCCGGTGGACGTGCGCCACGGCCCGATCCTGTATATGGAAGACGTCAACGTCAGCTTTGACGGCTTCAGGGCCATCAACAACCTCAACCTGACCATCGACGACGGCGAGCTGCGTTGCATCATCGGTCCCAACGGCGCCGGCAAGACCACCATGATGGACATCATCACCGGCAAGACCCGGCCTGACACCGGCTCCGTCTGGTTCGGCAGCCGTCACAACCTGCTGCACATGAACGAGCCGGACATCGCCAGCCTGGGCATCGGCCGCAAGTTCCAGAAGCCCACGGTATTCGAGGCGCTGACCGTATTCGAGAACCTGGAACTGGCCATGGCGGCGGACAAACGGGTATTCCCCACACTGACCGCCACCATGAAACCGGAACACCGGGAGCGCATTGACGAAGCGCTGGAAACCATCCACCTGCAGGACCTGCGCAGCCAGCCCGCCGGCATCCTCTCCCACGGCCAGAAACAGTGGCTGGAAATCGGCATGCTGCTGATGCAGCGCCCGCGCCTGCTGCTGGTGGACGAGCCCGTGGCCGGCATGACCGAACAGGAAATGGAACGCACCGCCGACCTGCTCACCAGCCTGGCGGGCAAACAGTCCGTCGTCGTGGTGGAACACGACATGGGCTTCGTCCGCTCCATCGCCCGCAAGGTCACCGTACTGCACCAGGGCAGCGTGCTGGCGGAAGGCACCATGGACCAGGTCTCCAACGACCCGGAAGTGATCAAGGTCTACCTGGGGGAGGAAGCCTGAATGTTGCAGATCGAGAAACTCAACCAGTACTACGGCGAAAGCCACACCCTCTGGGACCTGGACCTGGATGTTCCCCAGGGCCAGTGCACCTGCGTGATGGGCCGTAACGGCGTGGGCAAGACCACCCTGATGAAATGCATCATGGGCGAGGAGAAAGTGGAAAACGGCAGCATCCGCTTTGCCGACGAACTGGACCTTATCAAGCAACCCCTGGAACAGCGGGCCCGCCTGGGCATCGGCTACGTACCCCAGGGCCGCCAGATCTTCCCGCTGCTCACCGTGGAAGAAAACCTGCGCACCGGCCTCGCCGCCCGGGGTGATGGCCAGAAAACCATCCCCGAGCGCATCTACGAACTGTTCCCGGTGCTCAAGGAAATGAAGAACCGCCGCGGCGGCGACCTCTCCGGCGGCCAGCAACAGCAACTGGCCATCGGCCGCGCCCTGGTCATCGAACCAAGGCTGCTGATCCTGGACGAACCGGGGGAGGGCATCCAGCCCAACATCGTCGCCCAGATCGGCGAGGTCATCCGCAAACTGATCGCGGAAGACGGCCTGACCGTCCTGCTGGTGGAGCAGAAACTGCCCTTCGCCCGCAAATACGCCGACCGCTTCGCCATCCTCGACCGGGGCCGCCGCATGGCCGAAGGCGAGATCGGCGAGCTGTCCGATGAACTCATCAAGCAATACCTGACGGTATGACCATCTACCAGCCGATGCCGGAAAAGGCCGACTCCGGCCACCGCTTCGACCAGGACCGCCACTGGGCGGCCAGCCTGACCCTGGGCTTCGAAGGCCGGCAACAGGACGGCCGCCCCGTCACCCGCATGGCCACCGCACGCCATAGCGGCCCGCTGCGGGTACAGCGGCCCTTCTACCCGGAGGGGCGCCACGGCTGCTGCCACGTCTACCTGCTACACCCCCCGGGCGGACTGGTCAGCGGCGACGCCCTGCGAATCAACGCCACCGTCGGCACCGGCGCCCACGCCCTGTTGACCACACCGGCCGCCGCCAAACTCTACAAGGCCGATCGCAACGGCGTCGCCTGGGCCCAGCACACAAAACTGACGGTGGAAGACGGCGGCACCCTGGAATATCTGCCCCAGGAAACCCTCGCCTTCGACGGCTCCCGAGGCACCCAGACCACCACCATCGAGATGGGCTCCCGCAGCCAATGCATCGGCTGGGAAATCTTGGCTCTGGGCCGTCCGGCCAGCGAACTGCCCTTCGCCACCGGCCAACTGGAACAACGCTTCCAGCTGACCCGCGACAGCGTACCCGTCTGGCAGGAACGCCAGACCCTCGACCCCAAACACCGCCGCTTCAACGGCAAATGGGGGCAGGGCGGCCACACCGTCCAGGCCACCCTGTGGACCGTCGGACTGGAAGACGAGGCGAACGCCATCGAACAACTGCGCGAGGAACTCCCGGACAACCCACGCTGGGCAGCAACCCGGCGCGGCGGCGTCCTGCTACTGCGCTACCTGGGCAACGAACGCAACGAAGCCTGGGCCATCTGCCAACAGGCCTGGGAAATACTAAGACCAAGACTGACCGGCCAGCCGGCCCATGTACCGAGGATCTGGCTGACATAGCAGGTAGCGGGCATGGCAGAGCGTCTGAAACACCATCCCCTCTCCCCAACGAGGGAGAGGGCCAGGGAGAGGGGGAGGCGCCAAAGGCGCCCAAGATAGCCAACTCCGGAGTGGGAGTCTCCCCCTCTCCCTCCAGGGGAGAGGGAGTAAACAAAGAACATTGCAATCATCGGAGCAAAACGATGGAACTGACACCCAGAGACAAAGATAAGCTACTGCTCTTCACCGCCGCCCTGCTGGCGGAAAGACGCAAGGCCAAGGGCCTGAAACTCAACTACCCCGAAGCCGTCGCCCTCATCAGCGCCGAAATCATGGAAGGCGCCCGGGAAGGCCGAAGCGTCGCCGACATGATGAGCGCCGGCCGCGAAGTGCTCACCCGTGACGACGTGATGGAAGGCGTGGCGGAAATGGTGGACGAAGTGCAGGTGGAAGCCACCTTCCCGGACGGCACCAAACTGGTCACGGTCCATAACCCGATCGTTTAAGGAGACGCAGATGATACCCGGCGAATACCAACTCAAAGACGGCGACATCGAACTCTGTGCCGGCCGCGAACGCATCACCGTCGACGTCGCCAACACCGGCGACCGCCCGATCCAGGTCGGCTCCCACTACCACTTCGCCGAAACCAACCCGGCGCTCCGGTTTGATCGCGACAAGGCCAAAGGCTATCGCCTCGACGTAGCCGCCGGCACCGCCATCCGGTTTGAACCGGGTCAGACTCGCGAAGTGACGCTTATCCCATACTCCGGCGATCGCACTATTTACGGTTTCCGAGGCGACGTAATGGGAAAGCTGTGAGGCTTGCAACCAAATTCAGGGGAGACGGTCGGGTAAGGCTTTCCGGGACCTTCGAAAACATGGACGTTTTCGAAGAGCCTACAGGGACGTATCCACGGCGTGTCCCGGAAAGCCTTACCCGATCGGCTCCTTCCCCCGGAATCCAGAAAGCGAGGCATTAACATGAAAATCAGCAGACAGGCCTACGCCGACATGTACGGCCCCACCACCGGGGACCGCATCCGCCTGGGCGACACCGAACTGTGGATCGAAGTCGAAAGCGACGCCACCCACTACGGCGACGAAGTCAAATTCGGCGGCGGCAAAGTCATCCGTGACGGCATGGGCCAAAGCCAACGGGCCGACGACACCGTCATGGACACCGTCATCACCAACGCCCTGATCCTCGATTGGTGGGGCATCGTCAAAGCCGACGTCGGCATCCAGGGGGGCAGAATCGCCGCCATCGGCAAAGCCGGCAACCCCGACACCCAACCCGACGTCCAGATCGTCATCGGCCCCGGCACCGAAGTCATCGCCGGTGAAGGCAAAATCCTCACCGCCGGCGGCATTGACGCCCACATCCACTTCATCTGCCCCCAGCAGATCGACGAAGCCCTCATGAGCGGCATCACCACCATGCTCGGTGGCGGCACCGGCCCGGCCACCGGCACCAACGCCACCACCTGCACTCCGGGCCCCTGGCACATCGGCAAAATGCTCCAGGCCGTCGACGACATACCCATGAACATCGGCTTCCTGGGCAAAGGCAACGCCAGCCTGCCCGAGTCCCTGGAACTGCAGCTCAAATACGGCGCCATGGGCCTCAAACTCCACGAAGACTGGGGCACCACCCCCGCGTCCATCGACAACTGCCTGACCGTGGCCGACAAATACGACGTCCAGATCGCCATCCACACCGACACCCTCAACGAGTCCGGCTTTGTGGAAGACACCCTGGCCGCCTTCAAGGAACGCTGCATCCACACCTACCACACCGAAGGCGCCGGCGGCGGCCACGCCCCGGACATCATAACCGCGTGCGCCAAGGACTACGTACTGCCGTCGTCCACCAACCCCACACGGCCCTACACCGTCAACACCATCGACGAGCACCTGGACATGCTCATGGTCTGCCACCACCTGGATCCCAACATCCCGGAAGACGTGGCCTTCGCCGACAGCCGCATCCGCCGCGAAACCATCGCCGCCGAAGACATCCTCCAGGACATGGGCGTCATCTCCATGATCGCCTCCGACTCCCAGGCCATGGGCCGGGTGGGCGAAGTGGTGTGCCGCACCTGGCAGACCGCCCATAAGATGAAAGTCCAGCGCGGCCTGCTGCCGGAAGACGAGGAGCGGGGCGCCGACAACTTCCGCGCCAAGCGCTACATTGCCAAGTACACCATCAACCCGGCCATCACCCACGGCATCGCCCACGATGTGGGCTCCATCGAAGTGGGCAAACTGGCGGACCTGGTACTGTGGAAACCCGCCTTCTTCGGCACCAAACCCTCCACCATCATCAAGGGCGGCATGATTGCGGCCGCACCGATGGGCGACCCGAACGCGTCGATACCCACACCGCAGCCGGTACACTACCGCCCCATGTTCGGTGCCTTCGGCCGCGCCGCCAGCCAGACCCGGCTCAGCTTCGTTAGCCAGGCTGCCCTGGACGCCGGCATCGGCAAGGAACTGGGCCTGCGCAGTATGCTCTCCGCCTGCAAAAACGTCCGCACCGTGCGCAAGGGCGATCTCAAGCTCAACGACGCCTGCCCGCACCTGACCGTGGATCCGCAGACCTACGAAGTGCACGCCGATGGCGAACTGCTCACCTGCGAGCCCGCCACCGAACTGCCCCTGGCCCAGCGCTACCACCTGTTCTGAGGAATGACACCATGCTGGAACTGACACAACGCATCGAACCCATGGAACAGGCGGAAATCCACGACACCCTCACGCTGCCGCTGGAACTGCGCATCCGCGGCCGCCTGCGGGCCACCACCGACACCGGCCACGACGTCGGCCTGTTCCTCGACCGCGGCCCGGTCCTGCGCAGCGGCGACTGCCTGCAAGCCGACACCGGCGAAATCATCCGCATAAAAGCAGCGGACGAGCCGGTAGTAACCGCTCACATCGACGCGGGCCTGCCCCTGGCCAAACTCTGCTATCACCTGGGCAACCGCCACGTGCAACTGGCCATCGGTGTGGAGGGCGACGGCACAGGCTGGGTGCGCTTCCCGCCGGACCACGTGCTGGAAGAACTGGCCGAACGCCTGGGCGCCAAACTGGAACACCACCAGGCCCCCTTCGACCCCGAACCCGGCGCCTACGACAAGGCGGGCCGCGACGGCCACAACCATAGTCACAGCCACGGCCATAACCACGACCACAGCCATGAACACGGCCATAGCCATGCACACTGACACCGATCCACAGGCCGACCTGGCCCTGCTGGGCCTGATGCAACTGGTCAGCCCGGCCCTGCCCATCGGCGCCTTCGCCTGGTCCCAGGGCCTGGAAAGCGCCTTCGAACTGGGCTGGGTCAACAACGAGGCCGAACTGGGCGACTGGCTGGAAGGCGTCCTCGACGACGGCCTCAGCCGCTGCGAACTGCCCCTGCTGACCCGACTGCAACAGGCCTGGGCCGAAGACGACGCAGTGGCCATCAACCACTGGAACCAATGGTTGCACGCCACCCGGGAAACCGCCGAACTGGTGGACGAAGACACCCGCCTGGGCACCGCGCTGCTAACCCTGCTGCGCAACCTGGACCTGGCCCCGGAACGGGACCTGCTACCGGCCACCCCGGGCTACGTCACCCTGTTCGCCTGGTGCGCCCACACACGCAACGTCCCGGTACGTCAGACCCTGCTCGGCTTCGCCTGGGCCTGGCTGGAAAACCAACTCGCGGTCGCCTGCAAGGCCCTACCGCTAGGCCACACAGCGGCCCAACGCCTGACCGAACAGCTACGGCCCCAACTGGTCGATGCCGTCGACAACGCCCTGACGCGAACCGACGACGAACTCGGACCGATATTACCGGGCCTAGCCCTGGCCAGTGCCTTACACGAAACACAGTACTCCCGGTTATTTCGGAGTTAATCACATGACTACAACTCCGCAGATGGCGGCGCGTGGTCGGGGACGCTTTCCGGGACCTTCAAAAACAGGGACGTTTTTGAAGAGCCTCCATGGACGGATTCACGGCGTGTCCCGGAAAGCGTCCCCGATCATGCGCCTTCCCTCGGAGTTTGAACCGATGAGGATATTGAAATGAAACATTGCCTGAGAGTAGGAGTAGGGGGCCCGGTAGGCTCCGGTAAAACCGCACTGCTGCGCCAACTGTGCCTCGCCCTGCGTGATCACTACGACATCGCCGTCGTCACCAACGACATCTACACCAGAGAAGACGCCGACTTCCTCCTGAAACACGAGGCCCTGTCAGCCGACCGAATCCTGGGCGTAGAAACCGGCGGCTGCCCCCACACCGCCATCCGCGAGGACGCCTCCATGAACCTCGCGGCCATCGACGACCTCCAGAGCCGCCACCCAAACCTCGAACTCGTCCTGGTCGAATCCGGCGGCGACAACCTCAGCGCCACCTTCAGCCCCGAACTGAGCGACCTCACCCTGTACGTCATCGACGTCTCTGCCGGCGACAAGATCCCCCGCAAAGGCGGCCCCGGCATCACCAAATCCGACATGCTCATCATCAACAAAATCGACATCGCCGAACAGGTCCACGCCTCCCTCGACGTTATGGACCGCGACAGCAAGAAAATGCGCGGCGAACGCCCCTTCGTCTTCACCAACCTGTACGACGGGGTAGGGCTGGAAACCATCATCAGCTTCATTCTGGAGCGAGGCATGTTGCCCGAGAGACGTCCCAACAAGCAGGCCGAAAGCGCATAAGCGAAACCGGGACACGAATTCAGATAACCAGGAGTAAACCATGAAACTGACCACCAAACTGCTCACCACCGCCGCCCTGCTGCTGACCGCCACCGCCGCCGTCGCCCACCCGGGCCACGACCACGGCGCCAGCGGCTTCACCAGCGGCCTGCTGCACCCGCTGCTGGGCCTGGACCACCTGCTGGCCATGGCCGCCATCGGCTTCTGGAGCGTCCGCCAGGGCAACGTCATGAAAAACGCCACCCCGCTGTTCGTGGTGGGCGGCATGATCCTGGGCGCGGGCATTGCGTTCGCCGGTATCGCCCTGCCGGGCGTTGAAACCGGCATCGTCCTGTCCGTCATCGTCGCCGGCATCCTGATTGCGGCCATGGCGAAACTGCCTACGGTTGTAGGCGCGGCGCTGGTGATGGCCTTCATGGTGTTCCATGGCTACGCCCACGGCACCGAAATGCCATCTGGTGCCATGCTGGCGGCTTATCTGGCTGGGTTCTCCATTGCGACGCTGGGCATTACCTTTGCTGGTCGCGGATTGGGGGCACTGCTGATGAAGGCGGACAACCGGGTTGCCCGTGGTGTGGGGGCTGGCCTAGCTGCGGTGGGTGGTTACCTAATGGTGGGTTGATCGCCTGGGAAAACCGGTTTTGAGGTTTTGGCCCGTCCAGGCTTTGCTGGGGCGGGTTTTTTGTGGTGCTAAAGCTGTAAATTGATTGCCGTTTTACAATTTTTTTCAGACAGGCTTGGCCGCATGTTCTAGAGTGGATTGAAATAGATTAAATAAACTTCACCCGGACGAGAAAATGGACTTTACCGTCATCCTGCAACCGCTGTTGGAACACCTCTGGTTCCTCATTCCCCTCCTTCTACTGGTTGCTGTCCTCAAGTCCGCCCGATTCAAGGGCTGGGTGGGTGAGGTCATTGTTAACCTGTCGGCCCATTTCCTCCTCGACCGCAAGACCTACCATCTGATCCGAAATGTGACGCTGCCGACTGAGGATGGGACTACCCAGATTGATCATTTGATTGTGTCTCCGTATGGAGTGTTTGTGGTGGAGACGAAGAATATGAAGGGGTGGATCTTTGGTGGGGAGAGGCAGCGGTATTGGACTCAGAAGATCTATCGGTACACCCAGAAGTTCCAGAATCCGCTTCATCAGAACTACAAGCATGTGAAAACCGTGCAGGACCTGCTAGGTCTGGATAATCAGCAGGTCTATTCCCTGGTGGTGTTTGTGGGGGATTCCACCTTCAAGATGCAGATGCCACCGAATGTGACTGAGGGTGGTGGGTATCTTCGATTTATCAAGTCGTATCGGGAAGAAGTGCTGACGCCTGTGCAGGTTGAGGAAGTGATTGAGCGGGTTGCTTCGGGGCGGTTGGACGCCTCTTTAAGGACCAGTCGAGAGCATGTGCGGCACGTTCAGGACATTTTAGAGGACAAGACGAATGCTGTTGTTTGTCCGAACTCTGGTGGGGAGGTGGTTCGGCAGATTAGTAAGCGTGGTGATGATGTTGGGGAAGAATTTTTGGGTAGGCTGAGGGGGTAGCCTAAAAGTTTCCACTAGATAACGCCAATATAAACTTTAGCAATAAAAAAGGCCTACTTTGTGTAGAGGTGTCAATGCCGTCAAGAGAAGCTATCGACACGATAACCGGGTATTTTTATCAATTCGATAAAACCATTCTTGAAATTTTGAAGCAAACCGACAATCAAAATTCTGTGTGTGTTGAAGGTATTGAAGACATTGATATAGTGAATCCCGACAATACAAGTGCTATACAGTGCAAATACTACGCAAAGACAAAGTACAATCATTCGGTTATCAAAGAGGCTGTCGTAATGATGCTTCGTCACTTCGCAAAAAATCGAAGCGCTGGCATCAATTATCATCTATACGGCCACTACGCTTCAGGCCATGAGAAGCTGCCAGAGCTATCTTGCGATTTTCTTAAAGAAAAATTCTTGACATACAAGAAGACAGAAAAGAATGAGAAAGATGAAGTCCAACAAGTAACCTATAGAGTATACGAAGAATTAGCTCTTACAGATGATGATTTAGAGGAGTTCTTAGGACTTCTAGAGCTAGATATCAATGCTCCGTCGATGAGTGAGCAATATAGCTTGATCATAGAAAATATAAAGGTATGTCTCAATGTGTCTCACTCCGAGGCCGAGTTATATCACTACAACTCAGCATTAAAGGTAATAAAGTCTCTGTCGATGGAGCAGGATCGTGATAAAAGGAAGATCTCAAAGTCGGATTTTTTGGACCGTATCTCAGCAAAAGACGAAATTTTTGATGCATGGTTTATTAAGCGGAAGGGTCGTGAAAAGTATCTTCAGTCGATAAAGAGAGAGTTTTTGTCGAGCCGACTGAATATGGAGCCTTTCAATAGGTTTTTTCTTATTGATTGTCAGAACAGTCAGGATCTTTCATTAATTAATGAGACAGTTCGTCTGATCGCAAAAAAATGGTCTAAAATTTCAAAGCGCCAAAGCCCTTGCTTTTGTCCAGCGATTTATATAAATGGACTGAGTGATCAAGAGAGGTATGAGATTAAAAACTCTATATACTTTGAAGGGATGGCCTTTTTGGATCCTTACCCATTTAGGGGTTCTAGGCTATCTAGTGAGCATTTTTATACTGATCCAAGTGCAGATAACAAGATAAGGTTTAGGTTTATTGATTCAGTGGCTGACTTAAAAATTTTAGTTGACCAGTCGCCGGTTGCAGTTGAAATTTATCAATTCTACATAGATAATCCTTATTATTCAGATGTCAACAATAAGCATGTAAGAATTAAAATTGAAGATTTGAGCTACGTAAGGGATTTAAACAAATGACAGACGACATTAACGCCGAAGTAATATCTGTGTATCCTGATAGGGTAAAAGTATCTGTAGATGATCTGGATTCGTTTCGGTTGGCGGAGGAGCATCTAAAAGTAGGCTCCTATCTCAGGATTGCCGATAGTGACGATGTTGTTCTAATAGCTGTAATAGAGAGTTTTTCGATTGAAGTTAAGGATAGCGGTGACAGGAAGTATATTATTGAGGCTAGTCCGTTGGGCGTAATTAAAGACGACGTCTTTTCACGTGGTGGGGATTCTATTGCTATCCCCCCCAAGAAAGTGGAGCCAGCTAAAGCTAATGAAATAGAAAAAATCTATACATATGGACTTGACTCAAAGGAAAAGCTCAATTTTTCTCAGCTATCACATAATGAAAGTGTAAGAGTCCCTGTTGATGGAGATAAGTTTTTCAATAAGCATATTGGAATTGTAGGTTCCACAGGATCAGGTAAGTCGCATACTATAGCGACAATTCTCCAAAGTGCTATATCAGAAAAAAAGGGTGAATATTCTGGTCTTAATAATTCGCACATTATGATATTTGATATTCATGCAGAGTATCCATCTGCGTTTCCTTCTTCAAACAAACTAAGTGTTGAGGATATTGTTTTGCCATATTGGCTATTGAATAGTGAAGAGCTTGAAGAGCTTTTTCTGGATTCAGGAGACAATAATAACTACAACCAGTCTTCGGTCTTGCGAACTGTCATTACGCAAAACAAAAAAAAGCATAATCCTGAAATTAACAAGATATTTTATGACAGTCCAATAAAGTTTGATATTGATGAGGTACTAAACTGTCTTATTAATCTTAAGAATGAAACGAAAAATGCCAAAGCGGCAGACCGCTACATGATCGTTGGTGAAGAGGGTGATTCGGAGAATAGCTCCACCACTGTTGATTCCGGAGTTTATTTAACCAACGAAGATAAGTTAAATAAATATTTCGAAAAAGTTTTCGAGTTTCGCCCGACAAAAAGCTCCAACGTAACAAAAGGTGATTATGCAGATGGCACTTTAGATAAATTTATCTCTCGTTTTGTTTCTAAGTACAGGCAAGATAGGTTGAGCTTTTTGTTTGGCGAGAAAGCTAAGTTGATTTCGTTTGAGGATGCAATTAGGCAGTTTTTGGGTTATAGAAAAAATAAAGAGGCAAACGTAACGATATTTGATTTGAGTGGAATTCCTTTTGAGGTTCTGAGCATTACCGTTTCTTTGATCTCTAGGGTTCTATTTGACTTTGGATACAATTATAAGCGATATGCGGCAAGTGTGAGTGAAGGTGAGCATGATATACCGATTCTGCTCGTTCTTGAAGAAGCGCATAAGTATGTACCGAGAAGTGACCTCGCGAGGTTTAGTGCATCGAAAAATTCTATAGAACGAGTTGCAAAAGAGGGGCGTAAATATGGTGTTACACTTTTGTTAGCAAGTCAGAGGCCGTCAGAAATATCTGAAACGATTTTTTCTCAATGTAGCAACTTTGTCGCGATGCGCTTAACTAATCCAGATGATCAGAATTATGTTAGGAGGATTCTACCTGATACTTTTGGAAATTTGACCGCTAACCTTTCCTCACTTAAAACTGGTGAGGCGTTGCTGATGGGGGATGCTACAATACTACCCTCACTTGTAAAAATAGACGTGACTAGCATGCCCCCATCGTCATCTGATATACCTTATTTAAGGCTGTGGAAGAATGAATGGACTGAACTAGATTTTGGTGAGTTTACGAAGCAGTGGAAATCTTAGTGCGTGAGTTCAATAAAGCATGAGGTAATTTAAGCGGAGTAGTTAAGGCCAGATATGATATGGCTTTTTGGATAAAAGAGGGTTTCCGATGGTGATGAAGGTGCCTAAACCTAGAATAGAAACACAAGAGGTAGCCCTCATGCTTCACAGTAACGAACGCGTCATCCGACACAACAGAACAATCAAGGACAGGCACCTATAAGAGGCATTGACTTCGATGTCTCCTAGATGGCAAAGGAGCAGGTGATTGAAACCTTGGGGCAGAGCATCGACTATCGGATGCACCATGCCGTGATGGCAGTAGTAAAGGGCCATATTGAAGCGAATTTGGGGAAAGGCCCCATTCTCCGACACTCAAAGCAGATAGCGCTGGGGGTTTAAGCATTACAGATGCCTGCAGGCGAAGTATAGCAGGCCTGATGCATGAGAATATCAGGAAATAACCTGCAGGTTTACTTAAAATTGAGCAATGTAATAATACTAGATTAAGGAGTATAGAATGAAGTTCAAAGCCGCGTGTTTGCTGATTTCGACTTCGATGCTGAGCGGATGTGGCGAAGATATTCTTGATTGGCGTAACGTCGAAGTAAGTAATGGCTTGATATATGAGAAGGCTAGCAATACTCCATTTTCTGGGCAGGTAACAAATATACCGGACGAATTCATCCGATCGACGGATGATATACGAAGCCTATTCACCACCCATTACACATTGATGGGCCCCATAGATAGTCAGGAAGCACTGAATATGGACAACTTAGTGTGTGGCGCTGGGGTCGAGGAAGGTCTTCTTTCGGGTAGTGTGGAGTGTTTTCTTCCCCGCTCAGAAACCAAACGCTGGGAAGGCAGCTATGAGGGTGGTAGGCCGGAGGGGGAATTTAGAATCTACTCCCTCAACGGTGAGGATATACAAGCAGAGTACCCTTTTTCAAACGGCTTGGCTGACGGCACTTCTAAATTCTTCGGATTGAACAGCAACCTCATCGGAGAGTTCAACAACAATGCTGGCAAAGGACACGGTAAACAAAAACAGTGGGATCCACAAACAGGAAACTTGACCTATTCAGCTGATATGGTCAACGGGAAACTTGATGGGGTAGTACGATCTTGGAGCCCCGATGGCGTCTTGCTGGTTGAAGCACCGATGAAAAACGGTTTGTCTCACGGCGTGGTGACTGAATGGGACCCGGAAACTGGACAGAAAATTGCTGAAACCACCATGGCGGAAGGAGTAAGGAACGGTCCCGCAGCCAAATGGGATACAGAAGGCAACAGAATAAGATCGGGTACGTACGTTGAGAATTCGTGGTATCCAGACTAAAAGAGCCTGTAAATAAATCTGTGTAACTGCCCACCCCATTACAGGTGGCCGTCCAGGCGGTCACCGAATTCGATCGATTCAGTGCAGGCTCCAATCTCGGATCGGCATGGTCCACTTTTTCGAGGCTTGCTGGATCGCCAGGAACGCCACTTTCAATGCGGCATCATCACTGAACTGAAGGACAGGCACTGCTAGAGAAGAACAGCTTCTTTCACCGCTGCAGGCTGCCTGAGAGCGCTGGCTAATCCGTCTAGGGGCGGCCAAATGCCTCACAACAGGCGAAATAGTCCAAAATCGGTCTACTAGCCGGTTTTTAGAGCGAGTCAGGGCCTGGCGGGGGAGGCCACTGAGAGGTTCGTGTGGGGGAGTAGTGCTGAGGTTAGGCCGCCGATCGTCGTCGATCCAGATGATCGCGGCGATTGGCCTGATACCGATCCTCAAATTCGGTGGCTTCTGCCAGCCATTCTTCAGGGCTCAGTCCAAGGCGTTTCAGGATGGGTGGTTGAGAGTCCGGAATATGACACCGTTTGCTGGGGTGAATCATCCGCCCCGTGTAATCCACCAATTCCAGGTAATCGTTTAGGCTGAACAAGAGGCCCCGTTGGGGCTCGTTCCGTGCCGCCCCCTCAAAATTCAGCAATGGTTTGAGGGGCAGGGGAAACTGGAAAACCGGGACAGATCTATTTTTCAAGCGCGGCACCTTGACGATTTGGCTCCTCTAGCAGTCAAGTCTTACTCTGTAGGCTAGAATACGAAGCACCAGGCACAGGACGGATCCTGTGCCTTGACTCTACAAGGCAAGGAGAAGCCAAAATGCCCCGTCACGCCAGGGTGATCGTGCCCGGACTTCCTCATCATATCGTACAGCGCGGCCACGACCGTCAAGCAGTATCTATTGAAGTTCTCGACTATGAATGCTACCTGTCGGCGATCAGTTTGTTGACATAATGGAGCGAAGTAACGGTATCTTCAGGGAAGCGATTGGTCTTGGTCGATCATAGGAGACCTGATTCAGTTTCGTAAGGTCATCATAAGGAGTTGATGTGAAAGAATTTATGGAATATCCCGATAGTGCGTATAGGTCTTATAGGGATCAAGAAAAAGCCAACAGAGAAAGTAAATACAAAGACCCTTGGTATCAGAGAGGCTACGGTACTACTAAGCTTCTATGGGGGAAAACCCGAAATGTCATTCCTTCACACTTCTTATTGTTTAAGACGCCAGAGGATCTGCGAGATCCAAATAGCGGTACCGATCTTGACTTGGGAATAATTCATGAAAGCTGCTTCGACCACCGACGTATTCGATACTCTCCATACCATTTTCGAGTGATAAGTGCGGCGTATCTTGAGACGTTTGGTGGGGTAATTTTTCAGTTCGCAACTCCACTGTTTTTGGTGGTTAACGTATTGCTTACTTGGTATATGTCTGATAGTTGGTCTGATTTCTATGATATATCGCTGGAGGTTTGGCCGCTATATTTTGGTTTTGTGGTTCTGCCATTGCTAATGTGGCACTGGTCCACACTGATTCTTAAAGTTTTCCCTGATTGGTTCTCTAAGAAAGGTCGGGGACCTGAGTGGGAGATTAACCGTGAGACTGGCATGGTTAAGACTTGGAAGTATCCCAGTCTTTTTTTTTGGCGAGAACCGAGGGTAGTCGAGAACCCGTTCATTCACTATGAAGCGTCCTGTGGAGTGGGTGGAGGCGAGTTCGCCGTATGGCATGGTTTCTATTTTCGACATCGAGAAACCGGAGACCGAGTCGATCTGGGCGCGATATTTGGGATTCAAACGGAATACAAACAGTGTGAGGCATTTTGGGATTTCATACAGAACTATATGGATGTTACTCAGCCTTTACCAGATGCTCCCTTCCTGGAGGAGTTCCGTGACCAGGATCCGAAAACTAAAGAATATGACAGAATGGTAAAAAGAAAACCCAACTATTGGCGAAATATGGATATGAAGACCTTTGAACAGAAAGTGCAGGCTATGGAGCGGAAGATTGACCCTTACAGGAGGGAAGTGATGGAGCCAGAGAGAACGGGCAAGCGCCCTCTGTTCTAAAAAGAGAAGCCAATGAAGGATAGGTAAATAAAAAGTCGGAAATCAATGACAGGCACTGCCAGAGAAGAACGGATTCAGTTAGCGATCTAGGCCGCCTGGGAGAGCTGGAGAATACGTCAGGGACAGTCCGAACTCTCAACAATAGGCAAAACAGACCCAGATCGCTCGTTTAGGCGGTTTTTAGTACGAGCCTGGCCCTGGCAGGGAGGCCACTGAGAGGTTCGGGTAGGGAAGTCGGGTTTAGGTCAGGCCGCGGATCGTCACCGATCCAGATGATCACGGCGATTGGCCTGATACCGATCCTCAAATTCGGTGGCTTCTGCCAGGTTGATGCGAGGAGTGATTCTTTCCTGAAGGTGGTGATCCGGTGCCCGGTGGCGACAGCGTCATTCTCCGGATTTATCTTTTTGAAAACCGATTATGCATTCTGAAAATGGGGCCGCTGAGGTATAAGACCAGAAAACCGTGTAAGGTCTAACCCTGCAGGACTCCAAGGGCGGCGAAGTGCCGCAACACACCAATCACCGGAGCACAACGACATGACGATCAAGGTAGGCGACAAACTCCCCAGCGTGGAACTCAGAACAATGGGTGAGAAAGGCCCTCAGACACTGTCTACTGAGGAGCTCTTCAGCGGTCGGCGCGTTGCCCTGTTTGCAGTACCGGGAGCCTTCACGCCGGGCTGCTCCCAGACTCACATGCCCGGTTTTGTGGTCAATGCAGATAGAATTTTTGAGAAAGGCGTCGATCAGATTGCTTGCCTGGCAACGAACGACGTCTTTGTCATGAATGCCTGGCAAAAAGACCAGAATGCCGAGCATATTCTCATGCTGAGCGACGGCAATGGGGATTTCATCCGGCAGCTCGGTCTGGAACTCGACGCCACAGCCATGGGCATGGGCATCCGTAGCCAGCGCTTTGCACTCATTGCGAATGACGGCGTTGTCGAATGGCTTGGGGTCGACGCCAAGGGCGTGGACCAGAGTAGCGCCGAAACACTGTTAGGCCAGTTGTAACCAAGCGACATACTGCAAAGAAGAACCGGGACGGCTTTATTGTCTGTCCCGGTTTTTGGTCCATGGATAACGTTAGTGCATTCGTTTTGCCCGGAGCCTGGAAGGTCACAGGACAGGCTTAGGTCAGTCTATGGGGATGTGGCTTCTGGTGATGGCTGGCGTTATCGCGGCAGAGGTATGATTCAGCTAACTGGTCGGGCCAACTATACAAGGTTTCAGTCGGTATACAGTCGATTGTGGTCCGATGGCACGGATTTTCTCCCAGTAAGGACAGGCACTGCTAGAGAAGAACAGCTTCTTTCACCGCTGGAGGCTGCCTGAGAGCGCTGGCTAATCCGTCTAGGGGCGGCCAAATGCCTCACAACAGGCAAAATAGTCCAAAATCGGTCTACAGCCGGTTTTCAGAGCGAGTCAGGGCCTGGCAGGGGAGGCCACTGAGAGGTTCGTGTGGGGGAGTAGTGCTGAGGTTAGGCCGCCGATCGTCGTCGATCCAGATGATCGCGGCGATTGGCCTGATACCGATCTTCAAACTCGGTCGCTTCGGTAAGCCACTCTTCGGTAGTCAGCCCCAGCCTTGTCAGGATCGGTGGCTGGTTCTCCGGTATATGGCCCCGCTTGTTGGGACGGATGATCCGCCCGGTGAAGTCTACCAACTCCAGGTAATCGGTGAGGCTGAACAGGATGCCCCGTTGCAAAATGCGAGCGGAAGCCGCCTTCAAGGAGATGAATCAGGTGCTGTTCAGCCGATCCAAGAATTATCTGAACAACAACACTTTCAGGATGCGTCAGACCACAAATGCGACTGGCCGGACCGTATGGGAGTCCATACCTGTTCGTGACATTGCCGATGTGCAGAAACTCACCAAACTTGCCAAGATTGGCCGGGTCGCGGGCCCAGGGTTCATTATGGTTGATGGTTATCTGAGGGCGAATGGGGTCTACCAGAGCTGGAAGAATGGCGAAAACTGGGAGCGTAAAGCGGTGGTGGAAGGTGGGTCGTTCTTGGCGGGGATTGGCGCTGGCGTTTTGATCGGTGCGGTGATTGCGGTCACCCCAGTGGGGCTGGCTGTTGGTATCGTTGCGGGCGGCGCGGCAGCGGTTGGCGCCGATTACGCCTTCAAGGACATAATTGGCTGGCTCTATGATCTGGTGGATTGATGACTGACGCCTCGTTAACGACGTTGTTTGCATTACTTGGGGCTGTCGGTGCGTCCCTGATGGTATTGTGTAAACATCCCTGTTTCAGTTGCACCGCTGATTAGAGTTTTCCGCCCGTTGGTGTTTCGCCAGGTATTCCCATGGCGTCAGGTCTTCCAGTG